>JAEWOQ010000257.1 GCA_023460875.1 Pseudomonadota bacterium | reverse complement strand
CGTCAGATCCGCTCGGTGAGCTCGCAGAGCTCGCGGAGGCGCTCGGCCGCGGTCTCATCGAGCTGGTCGCCGGTGAGCCTCCAGCACCAGTTGCCCTCCGCGGTGCCAGGGACGTTCATGCGGGCGTCCGTTCCGAGGCCGAGCACGTCCTGGATGGGGAGGATGGCGGTGCTGGCCACCGACTGCAGGACCGTGCGGATGAAGCTCCAGTGAGGTTCCCCGTCGTCGATCCCACAGTAGGTGCGCGCGCGGGTGAGCTCCTGGCGCGCCGCCGCGGCCGTCGTCAGGAGCTGGCGATCTTCGGGGCTCAGGTGGCTGCTCGGCGTCGACGACGCGGGGGCAGCCTCGGCGCGGTGCCCCACGCTCCGGTACCAGCCCAGGAGGGTGTCGTTGTCGTGGGTCCCCGTGTAGACGACCGCGTTCTCGGGATACCGATGCGGCAGGTAGGTCTCGGCGCCGGGGTTGAACGCGAACTGGAGGATCTTCATCCCGGGCAGCCCGAAGCGATCTCGCAGCGCGTGGACCTCGTCGGTGACGATGCCCAGATCTTCCGCCACGAAGGGGAGCGGACCGAGCTGCTCGCGCGCCGTCTCGAAGAACTCATGCCCCGGCACGGGCACGTAGCGTCCCACCTGCGCGGTCTTGGAGCCGACGGGGACCTCCCAGTAACGCGTGAACGCGATGAAGTGATCGAGGCGCACGGCGTCGAAGCGCTGCAGGGTGCTGCGCAGGCGCGCCATCCACCAACCGAAGCCATCCTGGCGCATCACGTCCCAGCGGTAGAGGGGGTTGCCCCAGAGCTGCCCCGTCTCGCTGAAGTAATCCGGAGGCACGCCGGCGAGCACCGTCTGACGTCCAGCGGCGTCGAGGAAGAACATGTGTTGGTTCGCCCACACGTCCACCGAGTCGTAGGAGACGAACATCGGGAGATCGCCCATGAGGCGCACGCCGCGCGCGGCCGCGTGCGCTCGCAGCCGCTCCCATTGATGATCGAACAGGAACTGGAGGAAGATCCGGTAGGAGACCTCCAGGTGGTGCTCCCGATGGGCGGCCTCCAAGGCGCCGGGCTCGCGCCGCCGCAGCCCCTCGTCCCACTCTGACCACGAACGGAAGCCCGTAGCGCGCTTGAGCGCGCTGAACAGCGCGTAGTCCCGCACCCAGCCGGAGTGCTCGGCGACGAACGCGTCGTAGCCTTGCCCCAGGTGCGGCGTCTCTCCGGCCGCGAAGCGCTCGTAGGCGCGTCTCAGCAACGACTCACGGTTGGCGGCGCCCGCCGCGTAGTCCGCTCGGTGCGCGGCGGCCACCGCGGGCAACCCGTCGAGATCCGCGCCGTTGAGCAGCCCCTCCTCGACGAGCCCTTCCAGGCTGATCAAGAGCGGGCTGCCGGCGAAGGCCGAGGGGCTGTCGTACGGAGAATAGCCGCCCCCGAGGGGGCCGATCGGCAGCATCTGCCACCAACCTTGGCCGGCGCGGGCGAGGTACTCGACGAAGCGCCGCGCCGCTGGACCGATGTCGCCCAGAGCGTAAGGGCCCGGCAGGGACGTTGGGTGGAGCAGGAGGCCGCTGGAGCGCTGATGGAGCGGAGACGGGTGCATGGTGGGAAGCGGGGCTCCAGGATGAGACAACCCCCGCGGTGGTCTGGCAAGTGGTGGTCTGACAGGTGGTGGTCCCACAACGTCCAGGGAGGCGCCTTGCAGCGAGGTGTGTTGCAGAAGAGCGCCTGGGTCGCGGGCGACGCCCGGAGATGCCTTCGGATCGGCCCACGGTGTGGCCCCGGGTGGGACGGAGTGAGCAACGGCCGGAGCCACGGGTTGGGCGAGGGCTGGGGCGATGGGACGGACCATGAGCGGGAGGAACGGCCGCTCGGCGCCCCCGCCGAGGGGCGCGGTCATTCGGAGGCGGCCCGGCGGGGCACTTCCTGAAGTGCACCTTTCACCGAGCTGCTCCCGGCGCTGCGGGCGTGGAGCGCGCGTTGCCCTGGCGAGCGGAGGAGCCACGACGCACGAGCGAGGGAAAAAGTTCCTTGCTCGTATGACCAGGTCGTCACTATCGTGCAGCCGCCGTGACCACCCCTGTGCCTGAACACTGCGTGACCCGCTCCAAGGTCCGCGTGCGCTTCTGCGACACCGACATGATGGGTGTGGTGCACCACTCGAATTACATCGTGTATTTCGAGCTGGCGAGGATCGAGTACCTGCGCAAGCGGGGCCTCGACTATTCGTCCTGGGTGAAAATGGGCTTTCACCTCCCCGTCATCGAGGTCGGCGTCCGGTACAAGAAGCCGGCCTACCTCGACGACTTGCTCACGGTCGAGGCGCGCCTCACCACCCTGTCGCGGGTGAAGGTCGGCTTCGACTACCAGGTGCTGAGGGATGGCCCGGAGGGGGAGCAGCTGCTCGCCACCGGGGCCACCCTGCTCGCCTGTGTGGGGGACGACCACGCGCCTTGTCGGATGCCGCGGGAAGCCGAGGCGGTGCTGCTGGCGCAGGAGCTGCGGGCTGGCGAGATCCACGCCTGAGCCGCCTCGCTGGGCTGCCTCGCTGGGCTGTCTCGCTGGGCCGCCTTCGCGCGGAGGCGCGAGACATCAGGCAATAGAGGCGACGCGGGGACGGGCCCGAGATCGGCGGGCGTCCTGGTCCGTTAAGATACCGGCGATGGGCCCGAGAGGCGCTCGCGGTTAGAGGGAGACGACGCCGGGCGCGAGCGGCGTGGCACCAGCGTCCTCGGTGGGGCGCTCGCCCGGCGTGGGCTCGACGTCGTCCGGATGCAGTCCGTTGAGATCGATGCTGCTGGACTCCAGCACGCTCGTGCGCACGTAGATGGGCACCTGGTGGCCCAGGGCGAGGGCGATCGCGTCGGAGGTGCGTGAGTCCAGCTCCCGCCGCTCGGCGTCGCGCTCGAGCACGATGACGCTGTAGAATATCTCCTCTTCGAACCGATCCACCCGCACGCTGACGATGGTGCCGCCGAGCTCCGCCAGCACCGTGTCCATCAAGTCGTGCGTGAGGGGGCGGTGGAAGCGCTCGCCACTCAGACGGAGTTGGATCGAGAAGCCCTCGCTCTCGCCGACGAAGATGGGCAGAGCCCTGTGCCCCGCCTGGAGCACGATCGCCTGGCCGCGATCCGTGTCCGTGACCCCGACGACGCTCGCGAGCATGAAGCCCTCGGGAGCACCGGGTTCGGCCTCGACCTGCTTGGGTGGCTTCGGCACGACGCTGGGGGACGCGCTTTGCGCCAGGGGGGACCGCTGGTCCGTGGCGGAGGGCGGAGCATCGCAAGTCGCCAGACCGAGCATCAGCAGCAACCAGGGAAGGTGCCGCGTCGATCGGGCAAGAGCGCCAATGCGAGGGGATCGAGGGGAAAATGGAGCTCCCATGAGCCTGGACGTGAGCCTCCTACCGTCAGGATACCTCGAAACGGGCGCTGGCGCCGGGCTCGTCGTGGCCGTGGAGGCCGTGTGCCGTGTGCCCACACGTCGACCGCGGATGCGCGACACGCGACACCGTGCGCGACACACCGTGCGCGGCAGCCGGCCAAGACACCTGGCTCAGGGCGAGGCGGTGGTCCGCGCTGCATCCTGACTGGAACGAAGCCCCGCCTCCACGCGGCGCTTGAGGGCTTGGTTCATGAAGACGAAGCCGCGGGCGATCAGCGTGAGCTTGCGCCCCATGAAGCGGACGAAGACGCCGCGAAAATCCTCGCCGTGGATCACGCGCGTTCGATGAGCGCCCACGGCCACGAGCCGGACGAAGTGCTCTCCTTGGAGCAGGAAGGCTGCCCCCCACTTGCCCCGCCAACGGATTTCACGCTCTGGATCGCAGGTGACGAGCACGGGGAGCAGGTGGTACTCGCGGCTCTCCGGGGGGGACACGGCGACGCGGAGCTCACCGCCGACCTTCAACGAGCCCTGCACCTCGACGAGGAACGGGTTCCACTCCGGGTAGCGGGCGAAGTCCGTGAGCACGTCCCACACGGCCGCCGGGGGAGCGGAGATCTCGATTTCGGTGCGCAGCTCCATGCGCGTCCAGCCTACCTGAGCGCGCTCGGGGGACCAACGGGTGGGCTTCGCTCGGCCCGAGGTCCCCGCGGGTGCGGTGGCCATGGGGCGAGGACGACCTCAGCGGTCCGGGCGCGGCTCGCTCCGAGGTGGCGCGGGGCGCGGTCTCGGGTGTCGCGTGGGGACCGTGTCGAGGCCGTCCTCCACGCGGGCTTCCGCGTCCTCCGCGCGACGTTCCGGGTGGCGCCGCCGCTCCTTGAAGGGGCGGCGCCCGGAGGAGAAGCGCCCGCGGAGGTCCACCGCGAGGGTGGGGGCGGTGGTGAAGGGGGCGCGCTCTGCGGGAAGCAGCGAACGCCCGCGCACTCGCCACCAAGCTTTCGCCTCCTGCTGGGACCAGAGGAGCCCGTGCGACAGGGCTAGCAGCTCCAGGCTTTGCAGCAGCTCCCCCGCGTCCGCGGGGCGGCGCTGCGGGTCTTTGTCGAGGCACGAGAGCAGCAGCGACTCCAGATCGGGGTCCACGGGGAAGGGTGTGACGGTGCTCGGGCGGGGCGGCTCCTCGGTCATGTGGCGGGTGAGCACGGACATCATGTTGCCGCCGTCGAAGAGCAGGCGCGCGGTCAGGAGGTAAAAGGCGACCGCCGCGACGGCATAGACGTCTGCCCGCGCATCGGCTTGGGCGGGCTCGGTGATGTACTCCGGCGCCATGTAGTGAGGGGTGCCGGCGAGGGCGTTGGCCGCCGTGAGCAGCGACTCGCCCGTGTCCACGTGCTTCACGAGGCCGAAGTCGAGGACCTTGACGACGTCGTAGGCGCCGCCCCGCTGACACAGCATGATGTTGGCGGGCTTGATGTCGCGGTGCACCAAGCCCGCGGCGTGGGCCTCCGCCAGGGAACCGCAGACCTGCTGCAGGATGTGCATCACGCGCCCTTGGGGTTGCGGGCCGTCGCTGCGGATGAGCTCCTGGAGCGTGATGCCGTCCAGGTACTCCATGGCGTAGTAGAAGACCCCGCCGGCGGCGTGACCGTAGTCGTAGATGGCGACGGTGTTGGGGTGCGTCAGCTGTGAGGTGGCTTGCACCTCCCGCTCGAAGCGCACCCGGGTCGCGGAGTCGAGATCGACGGAGCGGATCACCTTGACGGCGGTCGGGCGTCGCAGGAGCGCGTGCTGCGCGCGATACACGGTGCCCATGCCGCCCTGGCCGATGCGCTCCTCGAGGGTGTACTGACCGAGCCGCTCGGCGCGCCGCGCGCTGCCCTGGAGGCGGTTGATGATCCGCGCCCCGAAGGCGAGGCCGACGGTGCCGAGGATCAAGATGCCGAAGAGCGTCCACATGGACGCGCGCACGACGCGGAGCGTCTCGAAGGCCTCGCTCACCTCCATCTCCGTCGCCACGCCGAACTGGTGCGGGGCGAGCCACACCCAGGCCCCTACGACCGGCGTGCCGCGGTAGCCGGCGTAACCATCCACGTCGACGCCTCGCTCGCCGCGCGTAGCGGAGCGCGCCATGCGCGTCAGGGGCCGCCGCTCTCCGGGCGTGAGGGGCCCTCGATCCCGATTGAGGTCCAACCCAGGATCTCGGATCTGGATGCGGAACATCGAGCTCTCCTCCGGGGCGAGCAGGCCCCAGGCCCGCAGCTCGCGCTCGAAGCGACTGCGGGAGAGCAAGTATCCGTCGAGCCCGAAGGCATAGGTCTCCCCCGTGTCCCCGAAGCGGGCCAGGTGCAGCACACGCGCGAAGGAGCGGCGCGGATCGACCGCGAAACACAGGATCGCCTCGGAGCCCTTGGCGCTGGTGCCCACCGGGCTGCAGGACCACATGACGGGTTCGTCGCGGCCACCGTTCTCCCCGAGCTGCGGTGGAGAGAGCCACGCTTCTCCGAGGTCGAGATCCTCCGCGGAGCGGCTCACCGCCTCGGGCAGCGGCGCCCAGGGACCGGCGGAGTCGGCGGCGAGCACCCGCCCCGCGCGGACGAGCCGGAAGGACTCGAACTCATTGTGCAGTACGACTGGATGGAGCAGCCGTCGGAGCTCCCGACGCAGGTAAGCGTGGTGCGGCGTGTCGGGCGCCCGTCGATCCTGTCGTACGAGGCGTGCCGCCGTCTGGATCACTTCGGGGTCCGAGGCGGCCGTCACGGTGGCGCGCTCCTGGGCCGCGATCCACTCGTTGAGGGCGGCGACGTTGCTATCCCGGATCGTAGTGAGATCGCTCACGAGCTCGAGACGCAAGCGCTCGTCGACGCGCGTATGCAGGAGCCACCCCGCTCCGAGCACGAGGACCGCGAACCCGAGCGGCACGAGGAAGGGATACCGGAGAGGTAAGCGCAGCATGTGCGGCCAGGTACGGTGGGGTGGTTGCGGGCCGTGAGGCCGGGCGCGCGGGTTCGAATCGAGTGTCTGCTCGAGGGCGACCTTTCGAGAAACGACCGAAAAGCAAGAGCCTGTATGCTAGACCCTCGTGGGGGCTCGGATGCGGCAGGACACGACCGCGGCGGCTATACTGGTCCGACGAGAGTGTTCGACTACGTCGGGCGGCTCCGCGTCCCCCGATGAGCTCATGTCGAGGCAGCAACCGAGATGAACCGCGCATGTTGATGGACGTCGTTCCCGGCCAGGTGCTCGGGCGCTACGAGCTGCTCATGCCCGTGGCTCGAGGCGGCATGGCGATGGTCTGGGCCGCGCGCCTCAAGGGCTCGCGTGGTTTCCAGAAGCTGGTGGCCATCAAGACGATGCTGCCGGCGATGATCGACGATCCGAACTTCGAGAAGATGTTCCTCGACGAGGCCTCGCTCGCCTCCGAGGTGCACCATCCCCACGTGATCGAGATCCTCGATCTCGGCGAGCAGGACAACGTCCTGTACCTCGTCATGGAGTGGGTCGATGGTGAGCCCCTGAACGTCCTCATGAACCACGCCGCCAAGCAGGGGGGGGTGCCCCTGCGGGTGGCGATCTCCCTGGTGGCGCAGGCATGTCGAGGGCTGCACGCGGCCCACGAGCTGCGGGACGAGCAGGGGGCGCTCGTCGGCCTCGTGCATCGAGACATCACCCCGCACAACGTCCTCGTCACCTACGACGGGGTCGTGAAGATCGTGGACTTTGGTGTGGCGAAGGCCACCTCACGGATCGCGGCGGAGACGGAGGCGGGTCAGCTCAAGGGCAAGATCGCCTACATGTCGCCGGAGCAGCTCCGGGGTGAGCCCGTGGATCGCCGCACGGACGTGTTCGCGCTCGGCATCGTGCTGTACATGCTGTTGACGGGGGTTCATCCGTTCCGCGGTGAAGATCAGACCCGGACGATCGAGAACATCACCTCGGACGAGCCCGCGCGCCCCATTCGCAAGTACGTCCCGAGCCTCCGCCCCGCGCTGGAGGCCGTGGTGGCGCAAGCTTTGGCCAAGCAGCCCTCGCGGCGCTTCCCCTCCGCCAACGATCTGCTGAAGGCCCTCACTCGCGTGATGCAGCCGAGCACGGACGAGGAGGTCGCGGAGTACGTGCGCGCGCTCCTCCAAGATCGCCTCGAGAAGCGGCGCCGCGCGGTGCGTGCTGCCCTCGAGATCGCCGACGAGCGGGAGGAGCAGGGTGGGACGGATCGCACCCTGGCCATGACGGTTCATCAGGACGACGTAGCGACCGTCGTGCACCGCACGTTGCCTCCTCAGCCGGCGGACGTCGAACTGGACAGCGCGCCCAGCTTCGAGCGCAACATCGAGGGGACCGGCTCGGATGCCGCTGGGGGGCAGACGCACAGCCAGCTGACCGTCAGCGGTCGCCTGCGTTACTCGGCTATCGGGGTCGGCGCGCTCGTAGGGGGCGTGATCGCGACGGGGGTGGCCCTGGTGACGTTCGTCGGGAGGGAGGTCGAGGAGCCAGGGAGCGCAGCCAGCCGCTCCGTGGCTTCCATGAGCGCCGCGGTGCCCGAGGAGCCCCGCCCGCCGGGGTCGAGCGGCGCGCTCACAGAGGGCTCGGTGGGCGAGCCGCCCTCCAGCACCGAGGGCGCGGCGGCGCCGACGGGCCCCGAGGAGCAGACGGACCCGGTGGGGGGCCCCATCGGGCAGTTCGCCTCGGATGCGCCGTCGGGGCGAGGTGTCCGCGGGGGAGGGAGGTCCTCGACGAAGAGCGCGGACGCTTCTCCTACGCCGGGCTCTGGGAGCGGAGCAGAGCAGCCCTTCGTGACCCCCGTCCGCGATCCCGGCTTCTGAACGTCAGAAGGTCCCGCTCCAGGTCGCGCCGAGGGGGGCGGAGCCGTGACCGACGCCGAAGACGTGCCGCGGCTGGGTAGGGGCGTCGCGGGCGACGGAGTCCTTGGCGGGGCGATCGGTGAGCCACAGGACGGCGGCGGTCGCGAGCCCTGCGATGCCGACCCCGAGGGCGAGGTTGCCGTACGTGGTGTAGTCGCGACCGCGGTTGTGGGTGTCCCGCGCCGACGGCGGACAGTTGGTGCGGCTCGGACAGAGCTCATCGAGCTCCTTCTGCGCGTCGTAGCGGAGCCCGTAGAAGACCCCCGCCGCGGACAGCCCCGCGAGCCCCACGCCGCCGCTCACCCAGGCGAGCACGCGCTGCCCCGAGCTGCCATCCGACGGCTCATCGACCACCACCGGAAGAGGAGGTGAGGCCGCGAACTCGACCGTCACCGTGGTGTGGCTTCCCTCCGCGAGGCGCACCTCGCGCACGAAGGGCTCGTTACCGGGCGCGGTGGCTTGGATCTGGTAGGAGCCGGGATCCAGAGGCAGATCCTTGCCCAGGGCGCTGTCGCCGAGCTCGACCCCGCCGAGGCTGACCTGGGCGGTCGTCGCGCTCGCGCCGCGCTCGACGCGCAACCGTGGGATCCGCGCTCGCAGTTGGGACAGGCGATCGATGGCCTCTCTCTCGACCAGCGGGAGCGCCGCCTCGCGCGCGTCGGCGGCGGCCAGCTCGTAGTGGCCGAGGGCCGCCACCAGCTGCCCGACGTTCTCCTCGCACAACGCGATGTTGAAGAGGACCTGCGGCGTGGTCTTCACCTCGGCGACCTCCTTGAGGAGAACCAAGGCGCCGGTCCAGTCGCCCGCGGTTTGTAAGGCGAGGGCCTTCTGGAACTTCTGTCGCGCCGCGCTCAGCTCGGCGGCGCTGGGCTCCGTGATGGTGGTGGCGCTGGCGGCGGCCGTCGTGGGCGCGTCGTGAGCGTGCGCGGCCTGGCTCGGATCAGCCGCGGTCATCCCGCCGAGAAAGAGCAGGACCGCCGTGAACGTCGTCCCCAGGGGGCGGTCCCTTCGCGGGCGGCGACTACAGCCAGGCACCATTTGCAGGGGCAACATGGCGCGTCTCGGTCTCGGTCGTCAATTCGCCGAGCGCGGGTTTTTCTCTACGCCTTCATCCCCACATCGGCGCTGTGTGCGCTCAACGTGCCCCGGGAGCGCCTGTAGCCCGTCCCGAACACGAAGGCCCAGCGGAGTGGGTCGAAGGGGGCCGGGGTAGGGGCAGGGGTTACGGCGGTCTCCACGTGTACACCGATGGGCGCCCGGGTCAGGACTCCTTGGGCCACCTGGCCCAAGGCGCCATTGTGGTCGTCGGTGGCGCTGTGTGCGCCCACCACGATCTTCTCGGCGTTGCAGGTGAAGGCAAGATCGAGGATCGCCCGGGTGGGGTCGCCCCCGCGCACATGTCCGATCACGCGCAGGTTCCGCGCTCCCACGTCGGGCACCGCCCGCACGCGCTCGCGCAGGTGGATGCGCACCGCCTCCACGGCCGCCCACTGGGACATCACGGCTCCGTCGGGCAGACGGACGTCGGCGCCGACCCGGGTGCCGACCGTGACCGCGTGCAGCGTCGCGAACGGGATGGCTTCGGTCATGCGAAGGGCCCGGTGCAGGGCCGCCTCACTCAACGGTGAATAATCGAATCCGACGACGATGACGCGCGCTGTTTGCATGCGGGGGCCTTCCTCCAGCGAGGTGAGCTGCAGCCCGCGTGCCAACACATCGAGGCGCCTTTTCGGCTGTTCGCGAGCCGTCGCAAGGCGGCGGGCTCAGACAGGCGTCCGAATTGCCCAGACAGGTGTCCGCCACGGCCGGACGTTTGCTCGCTCGCTGGACGCCTCCTGGAAGACTCCTGGAGATAACCGTGAGGAGCTGTGAGTTCGTCGGAGAATCGGGGGGAAGGTGGGACGCACGCGACGTGGGAGGGGTGAGCGCGTGGTAAGGTCGCGGCGTCGCCCTCGCTGGCCGCCCACGGAGCTCACGATGCGCATCGCCCTGCTGTACCCACCTCCCTGGAAAATCGCGGATCCGGGTCACGCACCGTTTCCTCCCGGCGAGGGCCCCCCCGTCGAGTACCAGGACGGAGACCTCGACGCGGATTTCTTCCAGACCCCCTACGGGCTGTTCTCGTTGGCGGCTCAAGCGCTGCGGGCGGGACATCAGGTGAAGGTCCTGAACCTCTCCGCCCACCCGTGGAGCCAGGTCGAGCGCGTCGTGGCCGCCCTCGACGCCGACCTGTTCGGGATGTCCTGCTGGACGGCGAACCGCCGGGGTGTGGGCATGGTCGCCGATCTGATCCGGCGCCTCCACCCGTCGGCGCACATCGCCGTCGGCGGGCCGCACGCGACCCCCTTCGCCCGGGAGCTGCTCCGGCACCATCCAGCCATCGATACGGTGAGCCTCGGGGAGAGTGAGCTGACCTTCCTCGAGCTCATCGACCGCCTCGGAGCGGGCGCCTCCACCACGGGCATCGCCGGCACCGCCTTCAGGGTGGGCGACGAGATCGAGCTGGGGCCCGACCGATCATCGATCCGGGACCTGGACAGCCTCGCTTCACCCCACGACTACTTCGGGACTCACATCCTCATGACCTCCCGGGGGTGCCCGTGGCAGTGCACCTTCTGCGGCGCGGAGACGACCTGGGGGCGGGGCTTTCGCGGGCACTCCGTGGAGTACGTCGTCGACGCCATCGAGAGCGCTCTCGAGAAGCTCCCCGTGAAGATGATCCAGATCAAGGACGACACCTTCACCGCGAACCGCAAGCGCGCCCTGCAAATTTGTCGGGAGATCCGCCGGCGCGGCCTGCAGTTCTTCTGGAGCTGTGACACGCGGGTCGACGTCCTCAGCGAGGAGCTCCTCCTGGAGATGCGTCGCGCTGGCTGTCAGCGGTTGAGCCTCGGCGTGGAGTCCGGCTCCGATCGAATCCTGAAGAACATCGACAAGAAGATCACCGCAGGGGAGATCATCGAGGCCAGCGATCTCGCCAAGAGCGTTGGTATCCAAGTGCGGTTCTACATGATGCTGGGCAACCGGGGGGAGACCGCGGAGACCTTCCAGGAGACCCTGGCCTTCTTGGACGTGGCCCGCCCGCACCAGTACATCTTCTCGTGTCTGTCCATCTATCCGGGCACGCTGGACTTCCAGGAGGCCGTCAAGCAAGGGTGGCTCGATCCAGAGGTGTTCTTCACGGAGGATTTCCAGGAGCTGAAGACCCCCTTCGACGCGGATGAGGAGGTCACCGAGCTCCTCAACTCCTGGTTCGTGGAGCACCGCGGGGTCCAGAACGACTACTTGGAGGACGTGCCCGCCGCGCAGGCCATCCTGGACAAGGTGGGGGACTACCACGCCGCCCACATGGATCTCGGAGGGGCCCACTACCGCACAGGGAACCTGGACTTGGCGGAGCGCCACGTGCTCCGCGCCCTCGAGCTCGGCTATCCGGCGCCCGGGTTGGCGTACAACTATCTGGCCTGCATCGCGTTCGCTCGCGGCGATCTCCGGGGCATGCAAGACCGGTTCTTGGCGGGAGCCCGGAGGGACCCTCAGCACCACGCGCTGATCCAGAACGTGGAGCGGACGCGGGCCTGGTTCCGCGAGCAGGGTCCGGAGCTCGGTATCCCTCTCCAGCTCTCGGCGCGTCACGAGTTCCAGCTGTTGGAGAGGACGCAGCAGCCGACGTTGCCGGGCCCCCTGCCCGAGGAGTTCGCCGACTGGGGGCAGGTTCCCGTCGCGCCGCCGGAGCGCTCCGGGCGCATCCCCTCCTCGGGAGAGATGATGCTGGAGGGGCACGAGAAGCAGGGGTTCCCCGCCCGTCGCCTGCGCGTGGTGGGCTGAGGCCGTTAGCTACGGCGGCGCCGCTGAAGCTCGTGTACGACTCCCATTGCCACTTGGATTTTCCGGAGCTCGCCGAGGCCCTCGACGAGCACCTCCGCGTGGCCCGCGGCCGCGGCGTGGAGGGGTGGCATGTGCCGGGCTGTGGCCCGTCCCAGTGGGGACGGCTCGCCTCGGTGCGCGACATCGAGGGCGTCAGCGTGGGCGTCGGCATCCATCCGTGGTGGGCCGACGAGGTCGGCTGGGAGGAGCCGGACGATCCGAGGGCGCAGGCGGGCGCACTAGACGAAGCGATGCAGCGCCTCGCCGCCGAGCTCCAGGATCGACGCGCCGTGGCCCTCGGCGAGTGCGGGCTCGATCGGCCGAAGGCGCTCCAAGGAGGGCCTTCGCGGGAGCGCCAGCGCGTCGTCTTCGAGGCGCAGCTGGCCCTCGCGCGGGAGCTGGCGTTGCCCGTCGTGCTGCACGTGGTGGGGGAGCACGGGGCGGCGCTGGAGATCCTCGACCGCGCCGGGGAGCTGCCCCGCGGAGGTGTCGTGCACGGCTACTCTGGCAGCGCCGAGCTCGTCGAGCGCTACGTGGCCCACGGACTCTCCATCGGGTTCGGGGCGCGGCTCACGGGGGCCGGGGCGCGGCGGGCGCGGGAGTCGCTGCAGCGCGTGCCCCGCGAGCGCCTCCTGCTGGAGACGGACGCCCCGGATCAGGCCCCCGCCGTGGAGGGGCGCTTCGAACGGGCCCGGCGAGGTACCCCGGCGGATCTGATCGTCGTGGTGGAGGAGGCCGCCCGGCAGCTCCGGGTCAGCGCGGCGGAGCTGGCCCAGGACACTGCGCGAAACGCGCGGCGCCTGTTCGGCGGGTAGCGGCGGCGCTCGGTGGCCCGAACGCTCGCCGAGCGTGAGGCTCCTCGAGCTCCTTGGGCTCGGTGGTGCCGAGCTGCTAAATGCGGGCGCCATGCAGCTGCCGATCACCCGCGACGCGCTCACCATCGAGACCGGAGAGCGGCCCCCTGAGGAGGCTTCTCCTAGCGCGGCCCCAGAGTCCCCAGAGTCCCCAGAGGAGGTGCGCTACCGGACCCATCGACGCTTCGACCGAGCCGCGCGCCTGTTCACGGAGCCAGGCCTGCACGCGCTCATGGGGGCGCGCGTCGTCATCGTCGGCGTGGGCGGGGTCGGGAGCTTCACCGCGGAGTCGTTGGCGCGCAGCGGAGTGGGCGGCCTCGCGTTAGTCGACTTCGACCGCGTCTGCGTGACGAACACCAACCGCCAGCTCCATGCCATGCAAGGCACGATCGGCAAGCGCAAGGTCGAGGTCATGGCCGAGCGCCTGCGGTTGGTGCACCCGACGGCGCACATCGAGCCGATCCCTCTATTTTACAACGCCGAGACGTCCGCGCAAATTCTCACCGGGCGGCTCAGCTGCGTGGTGGACGCCATCGACAACATCACGGCGAAGGCGCACCTGATCGCCACCTGCGTGCGGCGCGGCCTGCCGGTGGTGTCCTCGATGGGAGCTGCCGCGCGCATGGATCCCACGGCGATCCGCGTGGCCGACCTGAGCGACACCTACAAGGATCCTTTCGCGACCGCGCTCCGCAAGACCCTGCGGCAGGAGCACGGCCTCGTCATCGAGCGCGGTCAGCCGACGGGAGTGCAGGCGGTGTTCAGCACAGAAGCTCCCATCCCGCCGAGCCCGCCGAGCTATGACGAGGGCGTCGGCTTCCGCTGCGTGTGCCCTGGCGGCAAGAACGGCCTGCACGACTGCGATCGGCGCGCGCGCATCGATGGGACAGCGTCCTTCGTGACCGGGGCCTTCGGGCTCGCGGCGGCGGCGGTCGTCGTGCGCAGTCTGATCGCGGGCAGTGTTGTCACGAGCGGTGACGTCGCTGGCGAGGGTGTCATCGCGGACATGGTGTGATCGCAGCCATTGTCGGCGCCGGGTCATCCGTTCGGTGGGCGCGGCGGTTCTCGGACGTCGAGTTTCCGAGCGCGGCCGTCGCGCGAGGGGCTGCGCGATCGAGGAGCTGCGGCAAGGTGTCGAGCTCGCCCCAGCTTGGGGGTTCCAAGCTCTCGAGGGTCTGTTCGGAGAGGTCCTGGCGGAGGGCACGAGGGCTCGTGAGGAGCTCGGTCAGACCCGAGCGGCCCGTCAGAGGGAGCGCCAGCGAAGCCAGCGTGCTCATCAGCTCCGCCGCGCTCGGACGCTGCGCGGGATCGCGGCGCAGAGCCTGTGACGCCACCTCCGAGAGGCCTGGGGGCACCTCGGAGCACAGCCGATGCAGGGGCGGCGGTCCGTCCGGCGGGCGCGTTGCCCAATCTCCTGCTCCCTGCCGCGGCAACGGCACCCCGAACAGCTCGTAGAGCAAGACCCCGACGGCGAAGCTGTCGACCCGCGCGTCATAGGGCTCCCGTTCGAGGCGCTCCGGGGCGAGGTAGCTCGGCGTTCCGGCGATCTCGTCACCGTCCAGCGCGGATCCTTGGA
>JAEWOQ010000256.1 GCA_023460875.1 Pseudomonadota bacterium | reverse complement strand
TGCGCGGCCTCGTCACATTCTTGCCTCTGGAGGAGGAGTGGAGCGGCTTCGGCGAAGCCCACCCCGCCGACGGCAACCGCAAGGACGGCGCCGCGTCGCAGCAGAACCGCCGCGTGGAGATCCTGTTTTTCGAGAGCGGCCAAGAGCCGGACGTCGCCATCCTGAAGGAGGCGCCGGAGATCACGGAGCTGTATTCGCCGGATGCGTTCGTGCGGGCACGCTTACCGTCGATGGTGAGCGCCAAGCGTTGGTCAGCGCATTGGGAAGGAGGGGATGCCCAGCTCGATGCTGCACGCACGATGCTGGTGAGAGCTCCTGGCCTGCCCGCCGGGATGCCGGTTGCCTTCGAGGTGCGCGAAGTGGGCGTGGGTCCGATCGCCCGGGCCGAGGGCGTCAGCCTGGAAGGGAGTGCACAGCTCGAGTTCGTCGAATGGGACGCGAATCTCCAACCCGTTTATGAGGGCGAACTGGCTCAGGAGCAGGAGTTTACGAGAGTGAGATTCCTGTTCGTGATGGAGGGTGGAGGGCGACGGGTTGAAGCTCGTAAGCCTATCATGTGCTCGGACAATCTTACTATGTGCCTGGTGGCGCAGGGGCCGAGCGGTGAAGTCCCACTCGCCAACGAACCCTACGTTCTCTGCAGCCCTCGTGGACGTCGCCGTGGGATGACGAACGAGGAGGGGATCCTCGAAGAGGCAAATCTTCCGCCGGGTGGCGCCAGCATCGTCCTTCGTGGAAGGGTGCTCGTCGACCTTGGGGAGCTCGAGCCTGGATGGGAGCTGGATGGCTGACAAGACGACTCTGCGCATGAGCTACCGCTTTCTTTCCATCGCCGAAGGGGATGGGGATGGGGACATCATCCTGCAGTGCGCGGTTCGCATCGTCTACGCGGACGAGGTTCCAGAGAACCCGGAGGCGCCGGAGGTACGCGTTCGCAGGTTTCAGAAGAACACCTCGGAGGGGATGCTGCGCGTCACAGAACCAGGTGAGGACGGATCTCCAAGCGAAGGCGCACAGACGACGTCCGATTCAGGCGAAGTCATCCGCAGCCTGACGGGGCAACCGCTGCGGCTGCTCGGCGCCGATCAATGGACCTTCTTCGTTCACGCGCGGCCCGGAGGCAAGCAGGTCAGCTTCCACCTCGATGCGCGGCTCGCGGGAGGCAGCTTTGACACTGGCAAAGGCCCCCTGCTGGCGACGCGGGCCATGGGCACGGAAGCCCAGTTCTTCAATGCGCCCCAGGGCTCGACGGCGCCCGCAAAAAGGATCCTCGTGTCGGGGCAGCTGCCAAGGCTCGTGACCGGTTTGAACGACGCAGCGGTTGCTCCCAGTCGCAAGGGCAGCCAGGCCGTTACAGGTTTCGAGAAAGACATCGCTCCCTTGCTCGCCCACGTGCTCGAGCGCTTGCGGAGCCCGATGGACGATGCGTGGGGCGCGAGTCGAAGCCCGGGCTTGTCTCAACAGCGAGGACCCGACGCCGACCATCCGACGGTGACTCAGGCGCCCGTCCATCGGCGAACGGAGCCCCTGCGTTTGGCGACTGACGCTTGGGTGAATCAGGTGGCCGAGATGTTCGATCTCTTGCCATACGGAGGTCCCGGAGCTCTGTGCGCGATCAGTGAGACACGCATCGTGGGGCCAGGGCTCGAGCCTGGTACCCCACACCCTTTCTATCCGATTACCGCCGCCTGCCAGCAGCTCTGCAGCCTCACTCTGGCCAGCCGCGGTCTGAGCCTCAAGACGTTGATCAACGCGGGCATCAGCACGACCAAGACATGGGTCAAGGAGCTCGGTGGGAAATGGATCACTGCTAGTTCGCCCGACGCGCCGGAGGTCGTGCCCGACGACCAGGTCGGTACGGTCATCAGTCCCCACGCGGCGCTCCGCACCTCCAAGCTCCTGTTCAAGATCAGGGAGGTGGAGCCGACCGTGAGCTTTGGTCCAGGATCCATCTTTCTCTACTCGAATCGCGCGACGCGGAACACAGGGGCGTGCTTCGTGTATGAGGGGACCGAGTATTGCCTGAGCGACGACGCTCGCACGCAGACGCTGTGGGGGGTGCGGGCGGACGGCAGCTTCTTGAGCGACAATACCGCTGGGGCGCATGTGGGCATCGTGCTGCGGGCCGATCCCGTCGCTGGGACCTTCCAGCTACTCGATACCGGCGGCTGCCAGGTGCCCAGCTGGAGCGACGGGGTGATCGCCGCCGGCGCCACGTCGGGCGGCTTTCATTCCGGCATCTTCGATGGGCCGACCGCGACCACCGTGGGGGCGGGCGCGGACCCTTTCCGCGGAGTGGGTGTGCTGCCGCATCCGGCTGTGGATGACCTCGCTGGGCAGCAAAGGCTCGCGGAGCAGCTCAGCAAGCAGGTTCAGGATGTGCTGAAGAAGGCGATGCCCGTGGGCTTCGTGCGGTTCGTGTTGCAGCGGCGCGGGGTGCAAGTCACGCCGAAGAACGTCTGGCGGTTCGCCGAGGAGGACTGGCTGCTGTATGCGTCGCCGCTGTTGCCAATGTGGGAGTCTGCGCCAACGGCGAACTACTCCATCTCACGTTATCTGTGGTCTCTGCGCGATCTCCCAGGGAGGGAGCATGTGCAGGCGTTTTGGTTCTTCTATGTGCCCCAGCGGGAGCTGGCGGAGGTGATGTTGGAGGCGGGAGCGCGGGAAAGAAGCATCGAAGAATTGGCGGGGGCGGCTTTGCGGCGAATGAAGCCCATCACCCGAGAGAAATACGAACGTCGCGAGGAACATGAGCGCATCGGCCGCATCCTCGCCGATCGCACCTACCCCGTGGCGGACGGGACTGTGCGGGCAGATGGGAAGGTGGAGATCGCGGCGACGTATCGCAAGGTTCGTCGCATGCATCCGCTTCATTCGCTCGAGGGACGCTGGGGGAGTACGTCGAGATTGCCGCTCAACAAGTGTTTCCTTCAACAGAACCAGAGCGACTCAGGGTTTGAAACGTACTTCCGGGGCTAGCTCTGAGGTAGCGCAGCGAAAGCCGCGCGCTCCAGAGCTCCTGTCGGGAGAGATAGGATCCCTCCCGGCTGCGGAGCCTGCGCCCGCCATGAACCACGATGCGCCTCGGATGGCCTTCATCTCAGTTTCACAATCGGGCTCGGAGTACAGACAGAAGGGGCTCGCCGTCCACTCGGTCACGTTGCCGGCGAGATCGTAGACGCCTTCAGGAGTGCGGTCGTCTGGGAATTGCTTAGGGGGTGCAGTCAGCGAGTACCCGTCGCGAACATGAGGAGCACCTGCCTTGAAGAGGTTCATTGATTCAGCGAATGCTTGACAGCTCTGCTCGCAGGTATTGGCGCCCCCCTGATCCAAACTCTCATCATCCCCCCACACGAAGGTCCTTCCCTCCTCGCCGCGGGCGGCAAACTCCCACTCCTCTTCGGTGGGCAATCTTCGTCCAATCCAAGCGCAGTAAGCGGAGGCCTGATGCCAGTCGACGCAGGTGATGGGATGGTTTTGCCGAGCGCGGTCGTAGCCCGTGCAGGCGAGGTTCAGGAGGATCTGAGTGTCCTCTCTGACCTCGAGGCCTTCGAAATTCCCCGTTCGACCGGGGGCGGAGCAGGCGCCGGCTGCGACGCAGGCGTTGTATTGGGCGGCGGTGACCTCATGCTCCTCGATGGCGAAGGTCTCGACGGTGACCTCGTGTACAGGCAGCTCACGGAAGGTGCCGAGTTTGTTTCCCATCATGAAGGTGCCGCCTTCGATGTGAATGAGGGGCGTTGGTTGGAACGAAGGCTTCGTCCCCTCGGTCTTCCGCGCAGGCTCGGCAGGGGGCTCGGTCGGGACGGCTGGTGGAGCTCGTCTCG
>JAEWOQ010000255.1 GCA_023460875.1 Pseudomonadota bacterium | reverse complement strand
CTGAACCTCGAGAAGAAGGATCTCCAGCGCCCGTTGACCCTGCTGCGTGAGGAGAAGCGGGTGAAGACGAAGGGGCAGCGGCGCGGCATGAAGTACTTTGCCGTTTGACGGCCACCCCTCCTCAGTGCCTCTTTCGGCGCGCGCCAGATCTGCTCGGGCGCGCGCCAGAACATTTCGGGGCTCTGAACATCCGGGAGTCGAGCGGGCACCTCTCTCATCCGGTCGAGAGCGCGCGCGGATCGCCGGTCCCCGACGCGCGGCTGATCGCGCAGGTGGACGGCGCGAAGGCCTCCCAGGCCTGGGTGCTCCGTCCGCGACACTGGGCCGCACGGATGGGCCGCACGAGTGGGCAGGGATGAGCACCGCTGTATAGTCGCAGCCGGGCCATAGGGGCACCGTCATCGGAGAACGAGCGATGCAAGTCGGGATGATCGGTCTAGGGCGCATGGGCGCCAACATGGTGCGGCGCCTCCTCGGCGGCGGACATGAGTGTGTGGTGTACGATCGCGACCAGGAGGCGGCGCGCGCCCTCGCAGAGGCACGTGCGGCGGCGTCCTTGAGCGAGCTCGTGGCCGCTCTGCAGGCCCCGCGGGTGGTGTGGCTCATGGTCCCTGCCGCGGTCGTCGACGACACCCTCGAGGAGCTGAGCGGCTTGTTGGAGCCCGGCGACACGGTGATCGACGGCGGCAACTCCCACTATCACGACGACGTGCGGCGCTCACGGCAGCTCGCGGAGCAGGGCGTGCACTACGTCGACGTCGGCACGAGCGGAGGGGTCTGGGGGCTCGAGCGCGGCTACTGCCTCATGATCGGCGGTGAGGAGGCCGTGGTACGGCGGCTCGAGCCGCTCTTCGAGACCTTGGCTCCGGGGCAGCAGGCGGCGCCGCGGACGCCGGGTCGCGCGGAAACGCACGGAGCCGCAGGCAGCACGGCGGATCGAGGCTATCTCCACTGCGGGCCTGCGGGCGCCGGTCACTTCGTGAAAATGGTGCACAACGGCATCGAGTACGGGCTGATGGCGGCCTACGCAGAGGGACTCAACGTCTTGGCGCAGGCCAACGCAGGGGCTCGCGAGCGGAGCGCCGACGCGGAGACGAGCCCGCTCCGTCATCCGGAGCACCTCCAGTACGACATCCCCGTCGGGGAGGTGGCAGAGCTGTGGCGTCGGGGGAGCGTGGTGTCCTCGTGGCTCTTGGATCTCACGGCGCAGGCGCTGCTCACCTCTCCGGAGCTCGAGGAGTTCGCGGGGAGCGTGTCTGACTCTGGGGAAGGGCGCTGGACGGTCCAGACGGCCGTGGAGCAAGGCGTACCGGTGCCCGTGCTGAGCGCCGCGCTCTATGCGCGGTTCGCCTCCAGGGGGAACGACACTTTCGCGAGCAAGGTGCTCAGCGCCATGCGGAGTCAGTTCGGCGGCCACGGGGAGCGACCCAAGGGCGGAGCCTGAGCGGCTCGGAGACGCGGTCTTTTCTGCCGACGGTCATCGGCCGCGGAGCGGCGGGCCGTCGAGGGGCGGGGACGTAAAGCTCGCGCGGAGCGTGGACGAGCACTCATCCTGCAGGCGGCGATCCAACAAGGCGTTGAGCAGCGTCATCGTGTCCGCGAGATCTCCGGCGGGCGCGCTCCGCGCGGTGCAGCGACGTAGACGATCTCCGGTCGTCGCGGCTCGCAGGACGGTGCTGATCTCCTGAAGAGGGAGCAGCAATCGCCGTCGCAGCCGCCGCAGTGTCATGATGCCGGCGACGAAGCCGCCTGCGCCGAGCACGACCATGGTCCAGGCCCCGGCGACCCCGAGGCGCTTGGCGGACTCGTCAGCGGTCGTCATGGCGCGGCGGTTGAGGGCGCCGAGGGAGCGGAGCTCGGCGCTCAGCTGACGCGCCGCCGCTTCGTCACCTGCGAGCGCCGGCTCCGAGAGGCGCGCTATCTCCTCGACCGCCCGTCCCTCGAGCTCCTCCGTGACGTTCCTGCGCGCCACCGCGAGCTCCTCGTAGAAGTCGCTGCGCGCTACGTCCCGGGTATCTCCGAGGCGCGCGCGCAGCGCGGCGTCGAGCATGCCCTCCACCGCGGACACGCTCGCCACGTTCTCGTGGATGATGCGCTCGATGGCTGGCGCCATGCGCCCGAGCAGCGCGACGGCGGCGAGGGACGTCACGATGTGAAGGCCGAGGAGCACCGAGAAGGCGAGGGTGAGCTGGCGGTCGGTCTGCATGTGATCAGCTGCGCTCCAAGAACTTGTCGACGGCTCCGGTGCGCGCCACCACGATCAGGATGTCTCCGGCCTCGAGCTCCTCCTTCGGGTCGGGGAGGCTGACCGCTGGGCTGTCCCTTCGGCGCACGGCGATGACGGTGATCTCCCACTTTCGTGGCAGGGCCAGCGTCGCCAAGGTCTTGCCGACGCAGGAGGCAGGGACCTGGAGCTCCGTGATGAGGAGGTCTTCTCCCAAGGAGACCTCGTCGATCACCCCTGTGTGCATCAGTCGTGTCGAGAGCCGCTCGCCGAAGGCACGCTCCGGGTTCACCACCTGATGGGCGCCGACGAGACGCAGGATGCGCTCGTGGAGCGGGTCCGTGGCGCGGGCCACGACCAGCGGCGCCCCCATTTGACGGAGGAGCGCGGTCACGATGATCGAGCCCTCGCGGGCCTCGTCACCGATGGCGCAGACGCAGACGTCGCGGCGCTGGGGCGATGTCTGTGAGAGCGCCACCTCGTCGGTCGCGTCGAAGCAGATGGCGTCGGCCGTGAAGGTGGCCGCCGTGCGCACGCGCTCCTCCCTGGAGTCGATCGCCATCACGTCGACGCCGCGCCCCGCCAGGGACCGGGCCAACGACATCCCAAACTGCCCGAGCCCGACGACGATCGCTTGCTTTCTCATGGTCGTCTCCGCGTCTCGCTCAACCGACGTGCAGCTCCTCGTGGGGGTAGACCCAGGCAGAGTCGTAGCGCCTCTCGACCAAGACGACGAACAGCGTCAAGGGACCGACGCGCCCTGCCAACATGCAGAAGATGATCAGGATTTTCCCGACCTCGTCCAGCTGCTCCGTGCCCCCGACGGACGAGCCCACCGTGCCGAGGGCGGAGACGACCTCGAAGACGGCCGTCGGGGGTGGCAGCGGCTGAGTGAGGAGGACCGCGACGAGCACGACGAACGCCGCGAGGATGCCGATGGTGGTGATCGCCGCGGCCTTATAGACGGACACGTGGCTCAAGCGGCGGCCAAAGGCGACGGCCTCCGAGCGGCCCTGGAGGGCGGCGACCACCGCTAAGAACAAGGCGGCGAAGGTGGTCGTCTTGATGCCGCCGGCCGTGCTCCCAGGGCTGCCGCCGATGAACATCAGAAAGATCATCACCACCTGCGTCGCGACGTGGGTCTCTTCCAGGGCCACCGAGTTGAAGCCGGCGGTGCGGCTGACGGATTGAAGCCACGCGTTGTGGAGCCGGTCGGCGAAGCCGAGGTGGGACAGCGACCTGCTCCACTCGAAGATGACGTTGGTCATGGTCCCCAGCACGAGCAGGGCGGCGCCCACGGTGAAGATCAGCTTGAGCTCGAGCGGAAGGGTGCGGCGGCGCCTGCTCACGAGGCGGGGCAGGGCGACGACCGCGGCCGGCGACAGGCTCCCGGCCACGACCAGCAGGGCCACGGTGTGCAGGATGAAGGGGTTCGCCTGATAGGCCACGAGGCTGTCGCTCTGTAGGGTGAAGCCAGCGTTGCAGAAGGCAGAGATCGACGTGAAGGCCGCCCGCCAGAGGGCCTCTCCGCGGAGCTCGCCGTCGAGGGAGAACGCCGAGAAGAGCAGCAGCGTCCCGATGAGCTCGCAGCCGAAGGTCACCGCGAGGACCCGCGCCAGAGTACGGAAGAGGTGTCCGCGGTCGTCGATGCTCAGGGCGCCTGCGAGGGCACGCTCGTGGCGGAGGCTCAGGCGACGACCGAGCAGAGGGATCGCCGCGGCGTAGAAGGTCATGATGCCGAGGCCGCCCAGCTGGACCGACGCGAGCAGGACCCCCTGACCGAGCCCAGACCACGTCGACGGGGTGTCCAGCACGAGCAGGCCCGTGACACTGACCGCGCTCACCGCCGTGAAGGTCGCGTCGAGGGCAGAGACGGCGGGGCCTTGGCTGCTCGCGGGCAGAGAGAGCAGCACCGCGCTCAGGCACGAGAGGGACAGGAACGTCACCACCAGCAGGCGGGCAGGGTGTTCCAGGATGGCGCCCCACCAGCTGGGCTCGTGGTCACGGCCTTGTGTCCACGCCCAGAGCAACAAGAGCACCGGGCCAACACCGAGGACGCCGAGGCCGTGCCCGGCGGGGAGCGCGTTGGCGGCCACCGCGGCGAGGCTCACGAAGGGGGGCAGGCTCAGCAGCGCGATCGCCAGCAGCCGGACGGGGAGAGGGCTCCAGTGGGAGACGAGCCGTGTGGCCCCCATGAGCATACACAGGCCGACGGCGAGCACGGCCGCCACCCACGCGGGAGCGCTCGTGGCGGCCTCCCCGGGGCCGACGAGGTACCAAGCGACGAGCGCCAGGCAGCAGTCGGGGCCGACCGCTGCCGACCGCTGAGCGCCGGTCTCCCGCGAGGTCGGGAGGGGCAGCTCGTCGTACCAGAGCCACGCGGTCCCCGCTGCCAAGACGAGCAGGGCGGCCAGCACGATGGTGGGGGCGTGGGTCAGGACGAAGGCGCTCGCGGCCGCCAGGAGGAACGCGGCCGAAGAGGCCGCGCAGCGGCCGAGGAGGGGCCTTCGTCGGATGACCATGGCCGCGAACGCCAGGAGCCCTGCGACGAGCGAGCCGAGGGCCGTCGGGGGCAGGCCCAGCCGAAACGCCCGGCCGAGCTCCAAGGCGTCGAGGACGACGAAGCTCGTCGGTGAGGCGATGAGCAGCGCGCTTTGGAGGAGGTACAGGCGGCGCTCGCGCGCGATCGAAGACGGATCCAGCATCCAGGAGCGCCGATGCTACAGCCGTTCCGCCCCGGACGTCGTAGGTTCGAGGGCCCGGCCCGGGGCCAACAGGCGTCGTCGGGAGCGGATTTTTGCGGCTTGACCAAAGAGGATCCAGAAGACGGACCGACTCGTGCTAGACAAGCAAGTGTCGCGCTCGGTACGCCCGAAGTTCAGCCTGCTGCATCAACCTCCACCCCGCGTCGGCCTCTTCGTCGACTGGCTCATGGATCCCTACCAAGCGGCGGTGCTGGCAGGCGCGAGGGCCGCGGCGGAGGAGTGGGGCGCTGGTCTGATCGCGTTCCCGGGTGGAGTGCTCGGCTCGCCCCATCGGAACGGCGCTCAACGGAACCACCTGTTCGGCCTGGCCGGCCGGGAGCAGCTCGACGCCATCGTCGTGCTCGGCGGCACGCTCGGCAACCACCTCGGCGTCGATGCGCTGGCGGAGCTGTGTACGACGTTCAGCGGCAAGCCGGTGGTGAGCATCGCCGTGGAGGTGCCCGATTGTTCACTCGTGCGGGTGAACAACGGCGCCGGAATGCGCGACGCGGTCGAGCACCTGATCCGGCAGCACGCGTGCCGTCGCGTCGCCTTCATTCGCGGCCCGCGCGCTAACGCCGAGGCGGAGGCGCGCTTTACTGCGTACCGGGAGGCGCTCGAGGGGGCTGGCCTTCCCTTCGACGAAGCGCTCGTTGCCCCGGGAGTGTTCCAGCGGAGCTGCGGTCGGGACGCGGTGCGGTGCTGGCTGGACGAGCGCCAGATCCCCGTCAGCGAGCTCGACGCGATCGTCGGAGCGGCGGACTTGATGGTCCTCGGGGCGCTGGACGAGCTGACCGAGCGCGGCGTCCGTGTGCCGGACGACGTGGCGCTGGTGGGCTTCGACGACATCGACCAGGCCCGTTTCACGACCCCGCCGCTGAGCACGGTGCGCCAGCCGCTCTTCGAGCAAGGGCGTGAGGCGGTTCGGATGGCTCTCCAACAGCTCGACGGGGAGCAGCCGAGCGCGCCGCGGGAACCCGAGAGGTTGGAGCTGTCGACCCGGTTCGTAGGGCGCAGGTCTTGCGGGTGCTTCTCGCGGGAACCCATGGAAGGGAGCTTCCCGCCCATCGCCTCGCGGCTGAGCCTGAACGCTCAGCTCGTCGCGCGCCGCCAAATTCTGCGGGCGGAGCTCGCCCGAGCCTCACGGGGCTGTTTCACCGGAGCGGGAGCGGGGTGGGAAGACCGCCTGCTCAACGCCCTGGCCGAGGAACTCGAAGGACGGGCTGGCGTGTTCATCGACGCCTACTATCGCGTCCTGCAGGCCGTCATGGTGGCGGGCGGAGACTTGAGCGTCTGTCATCCGGTCATCGGCGCCTTGCGTCGGCAGCTGCTGGTCCTCGTGGGGGACGACGCCTTCACCCTGCGCCGCGTTGAACACCTGCTCCACGAGCTGCGGGTGATGACCTCCGAGGTCCTGGAGCGCCACCAGGCGATGCTGCGCATTCAGGCGGAGGCTCGCGCGCGGGAGCTGTCGTGGGTCAGCGCGCGGCTGGTGGCGGCCCTCGAGTTCGATCGATTGGCAGCGAGCATTCGGGAGGAGCTCCCACGGCTCGGCATCGGGTGTTGCCTGGTCGTCCGCTACACGGACGCGGAGCACGTAGAGTCAGTCGCTGGTTACCTCGCTGGCGGACACGAGGTGCCTCGCAGTCGCTATCCGGCCCGAGAGATCGTCCCGCGCGCGCTCTTCGACGATCCCGTGGCGCCTCAGCTCACGCTGATCCCACTCAGCTTCGACGGGCACCCATTTGGTTACGTGGTCTTCGAGCTGGGTCAGCTCGACGGCCACGTTTACGAGTCTCTCGGCGAGATCATCGGCGCTGCGCTGCGCAGCGCCGGTTTGACGGCGATCCTGGCCCGGACCCCCGGGTCCTCCCACCCCCTGGCGGCCCGCGAAGCGACCGGCTCGCAGGCGACCTGACGGGAGCCCCGGCACAGCACGGCGGGCCCAGCACGGCGACGTCGGTACGGCCAGCTGGCGTGGCGCCCCATCGTGGTGGCCTCGTCATGGGCGGCCGCCCATGAGCGGCCCGTTCATGGGCGGCTTGTTCATGGACGGCTGAGGGCGCGAGCGTCTCCGGCGCGTCACAATGACGGGCGGACGACGACCGGAGCCTCGGGCCCGGCGGGGGGAGACAAAGGGGGGAGCGATGCGCGTCTTGTTGACGGGAGCGACGGGGTTCGTGGGGAAGCACCTCTATCCGGCGCTGGTCGGCGCGGGGCACGAGGTCGTGTGCGCGTCACGACGCCCGGAGCGGGCGCGGGCGCTCGAGCCCGCGAAGCGTTGGGTGCAGTGTGACGCCTCGGACCCCGACTCGACGCGACGCGCCCTCGAGGGGTGTGAAGCTGCCTACTACCTCGTTCACTCCCTCGCCTCGGGGGCTGGGTGGCCCGAGCGGGAGGTACGCACCGCGGAGGTGTTTCGGGGCGCTGCGGCGGCGCAGCGGCTCGGGCGGATCGTGTACCTCGGCGGTATGGCCCCGAGGGGCGCCGCCTCTCCGCACCTGCAGAGCCGGCTCTTGTGTGGTGAGATCCTCCGTGGCGGGCTCGTCCCGACCTTCGAGCTGCGCGCGGGGATGATCATCGGCGCGGGCAGCGCGAGCTGGCGGATGGTGCGGGACCTGGCAGAGCGGCTGCCCGCCATGGTGTTGCCGCGCTGGATGGCGAAACACTCGTGGCCCGTGGCGAGCGACGACGTCGTGCACGCGCTGCTGGGCGCTTTGGAGCTGCCCGCCGAGCTCGCCCACCATTACGATCTACCCGGGCCAGAGCGCATCTCTCATCAAGAGGTATTGCTCCGAGTGGCCCACGTCATGGGGAAACACCCCGTGCACATGCGTGTACCGCTCGTGACCCCGCGCTTGTCGAGCTATTGGATCGGCCTCGTGAGCGACGTCGACTTCGAACTGGCGCGCATCCTGGTCGCGGGCTTGAGCTCCGATTTGGATCCCAAGCCACCGACGTTCTGGTCACTGTTACCACCTCACCACCGGCTGACCCTGGAAGAGAGCGTGGATCGGGCTTTGCAGATGGAGAGCTTGGGTGAGCCCCAGGTGCGGGCCGCGGCGCCCGGGAGCGAGCAGCGTCCGCCAGCGCCACAGGGCCCAGCGCCACAGGGCCCAGCGCCACAGGGCCCAGCACCACGGGGCTCACAGGGCCGGGCGCCGGGGAGCGCGGGCCACGGGGGAGAGCCCCCCAGCGCTTCTGTCCCATGAGGAGGACGAGAGGACGTCGGCTCTAGAGCACCGCTCGGTGTGTCACCGGGAGAGGTCGCCCGCTAGGCCCCTCCCGGGTCCTGATGAGCGTAGGAGCGGCGCGGAGCTGGTTGTGATTCGGAGCGAAATGGTAGACTAAAGGGACATGTACAAGAGCCCTAGTCAGTTGCCGGAAGAAGCCAGGACGAAGCTCGCAGCCGCGCTCAACGCGCGGCTAGCCGACGGCCTCGACCTGCACAGCCAGATCAAGGTCGCCCACTGGAACATCAAGGGGCCGCAGTTCGCCGCGCTCCACCCCCTGTTTGAGACGTTCGCCGTCGGCCTCGCCCTGCACAACGACACCATCGCCGAGCGCGCCGTCACCCTCGGGGCGAACGCCTACGGCACCGCGCGTCACGTCGCGCAGCACTCGCGTCTCGCGGAGTATCCCCAGGAGGCGAAGCGTGACATGGAGCACGTACAGCTCCTCGCCGATCGCATCGACGTCTATCTCGAGGGCCTCAGGGAGTCCCGAGCCGTCGCGGAGGAGCTGGGAGACACGGACACCGCTGACGTGTTCACGCAGGTCGTCACGGAGTTCGAAAAGCACGCCTGGTTCCTGAGGGCGTCTCTGGCCGTCTGAGAGGGAACCCCGAGCCACCGATCGGCGCGACCGAGAGCCGCTTGGGCGGGAGCTACGCAGCCCGCCCGGGCTCCTCCGCGCTCATGAAGCGCGTCGGTCCTCCGTGGGGCTATTCCGCCTCGCGAGCCTGGCGCCGTCCAAGCT
>JAEWOQ010000254.1 GCA_023460875.1 Pseudomonadota bacterium | reverse complement strand
CGCGTGCTCCGGGACGCCGACGTTGAAGTGCTGGCCCACCTGCACGAGGCGGTCTTTCGGCAGGCTCTGCAGTACGGGGCGCAGGGTGAGTTCGGCGTGCAGGCTCCCTCGCGGGGCGCGCGGCTGGGCGAGCGCGCCACCGGGGCACCCTAGGAGCGGATAGTAATTGGCCCAAGCGCGGCGGGGGGTGAGCAGACGTGGACGTCACCTGCTCGACAAGAATGGTTCTCAAGAGATGTGGGAGTGGACTGCGATTCATGCTGCCCCAGCGCCCCTGCGAAATCGGCTGCCCGACGCAGGCTCACAGAACGACGACCGTGTTCGATGTCGCTCAGTTTCGAGGCAAGTCGGTACCTATGCCCGGCGCTTGGCTGCGCGCGGCGTCACCGCACGAACTTCGACAGGAGCCGGATGTAAGCGACCTGATAGCCGTTCGAGTTCTCCGTCACCTCCCAGGAGTTCATCGGCCAGCTCGTGTTGAAGTCGCGGTACGCCTTCTGCTTGGGCTGATCGCGCGGCGGCGAGAGGGCCTCACACAGCGCGTTGTTGCTGGCCGAGCCGCAGTCGCTCGGGCAGCAGCCGCCCTCGTAGTAGCTCGAGTTCGGGCCGCCCGTCAGAAAGCCGGGCGCGGGGCCGTACATCGACTCGCCGACGCGGTCCCAGGGCGAGCCGTCGGAGAACCAGCTGTGATAAAACTCATTGACTGAGTTGTGCGCGCCGAAGGCGCCCATGTTGCTCAGGTAGACGAGGCCCAGCGGGTTGACGCCGTGGATGTAGTGGACATAGCGCTCGGCGGCGCGGCGCGCGTCGGCCGCGCGAGCGGCGTCGAGCTCGCGGGTGACCAGCGAGTAGAAGAGCAGCCCCGTGCGGCTCTTGTGCGCGTTGCTGCCCCACGTGTAGTCCTGGACGTGGGCGAGGTACGGATCGGGCTCGCTGGCGAGCATGCCGAGGTTGTCGTCTGAGCCCAGCCCGCCGAGGTACTCCTCGAGGAAGGTGTCGACGACGCTGCCGGTCGCGTCCGGCAAGGCTCGGTAGTCGAGGTAGGCCTCGTGGTGCTCGAGGTGGTAACCGGAGACCCACCCCCACTGGAAGACGGCGTACTCGGGGTGCTCGAAATGTTCGTCGAAGTAGCTCTTGTAGGCGGCGTCGTTCGTCGCCGTATAGAGGTAGACCGCGGCCTCGAGCCGCTTCATGTCGCGCCCGGTGTCGTCCACCTCTTGTTGCCCAGCGCCGATGCCCTCGGAGGGCGTGCCGGAGACGTTGTTCTCGAAGGTGACGTCGGGGTTGCTCTGCGCCCACGTCCAGGCCCGCTCCGCGCGCTCGACCAGCGCGTCGGCGTAGGCTTCGTCGAAGGCCCTGAGCACGAGCGAGCCATACGCATAAGCCGCGCCCGCGCTCAGCGTCGCGGCCGTCGTGGCTGGGCCGTACAAGCTCGGCGCCGTCGCCGCGGAGGGCGGCGAGGCGGACGCGAGGGAGACGATGCTGAGCACCGAGCCGTCCTCCTCTTGCAGGCGGATGAGGTGATCCATACCAAAGCGCGCCTCATCGATGATGTCGGGCACGCCGTTTTCGGACTCGGGCAGGCCGTAGTCGTCGGTGAACACGCTGGGCGCCTCACGGTAAGCGCGTAGCAGCTCGATCACGTAGCGGGCCGTCCAGTTGGTGTACTTGTTGTAGTCGCCCGCGTCGTACCACCCGCCCGAGAGATCGCGCGCGGTCGCGGCGTCGTCTGGCTGATCGTAGGCGCGGCTCTCGGCGTCTTGCAGGTGGCTCGCGCCGTCGGCCCAGGGCTCCCCCGCGTACGCTGCCTCTTTGGCGAAGCCGGCGCGCTGATAGAAGAAGGTGCGCACGGCCTGCTTCAACACCTCTCGGTAGACGTCGTCCGCGACGCGGAAGAGGTCGGACCGTACGTCGTTTTCGCGGTCGAGCACGTAGTAGATCCCCGGCGTCGTCACGGAGGAGAAGTCGAACCAGTGCGCGCGGTCGCCGCTGGATTCGTCCTCGGCGCCGGCGTTCCACGCGACGGGCGCGGCCGAGAGCACCTCCTGCTCGGTCACCGCGTCCATGAGCGCGTAGCTCGAGGCGACGCTGTACGAGGCGCCCGCGTCGAAGCCGGTCACCGGGACGCGCAGCACGGCGATCTTCTCGGAGTCGGGCAGGTAGCCGAACTGATCCACGACGATGTGAGGGCTGACGGCCTGCGGGGGCGGGGTGACGCTGTCCTCTCCGCCGACGTCGCTGCCGCCAGCGCCGGGGCCCGTCGTGGAGCCGCCTGAGCCGGTGGCGCCTTCACCACCGGTCCCTCCGCCGCCCGAGGTGGACGGCTCGCTCGAGGAGCAGCTCCAGGCGAGGGCTGCGATGAAGGCGACGGTTGAGGCGGCAGTGAGGGGGCGGTGGGAGCGCTTCATGGAAGGAGACCGCACCAAGAAAGGGGCTACGGCGCAAGAGCAGGCGCGCGCGCAGCTCTCTCGGATGCGTCGCGCGGCCGCCGCTGTAAGCTGCGAGCCATGATGCTTGCGCCCCACGAGCCGCCCCCGTTCTCCTCGAAGCCGAGCCGGGGCTCGCCGTTCCTCCTCACGGTGGACCACGCGGGCCGCCGCATCCCCAGCGCGCTCGCCGATCTCGGCCTCGCGCCCGCCGACCTCGAGCGCCACATCGCCTGGGACATCGGCGCGGGCGCCCTCGGGGAGCTCTTGGCAGAGCGCCTCGGCGCGTTCCTGGTCCGGCAGACGTACAGCCGGCTCGTCATTGACTGCAACCGGCCGCTCGAGAGCGAGACTTCGATCTGCGCTCGGAGCGAGGACACGGAGATCCCGGGCAACCAGGGCCTGTCGGAGGCGGCGCGGGCCGCGCGGGTGGACGAGGTGTTCTGGCCGTATCACCGCGCGATCGAGGCGGAGCTCGAGCGCCGTGAGGCAGCGGGCGAAGAGACGGTGCTCGTGGCGGTGCACAGCTTCACCCCGATCTTCCGCGGCGACGATCGCAAGTGGCACGGCGGCGTGCTGTACGGCGAGGACGCGCGCCTCGCCGCGCCGGTCGGCGACCTGCTCAGGGCGGAGGGCCTCGTCATCGGCGACAACGAGCCCTACGCGGTGAGCGAAGCGACCGACTACGGGGTCATCGTGTACGGCGAGCGGCGCGGCCACCTCTACGTGGAGCTCGAGGTGCGGCAAGATCTGGTGTCGGACGGCGCCGGGCAAGTGGAGTGGGCCGAGCGCCTGGCCAGGATCCTACCCGTCGCGCTCGAGCGCGCTCGACAGACCGCGCTCCAGTAGCGGTCGTAGTACACAACCCGAGCCCGCTCCGCTCGGCCGCAGATAGGGTCCGGCGCCGGTTCATTCGAAGTGCGAGACCCAAATCTGCTCCGGAGGATATACGTCATACTCCGGATGAAGCGTGGGCACCTTGAACACAGCTACTGCGTTGCCCGCGGCATCGAAGGCAACCTGAGGGTTCCTGGCGCGGACGCCCGAGGTGAACGCCACAGGAGCATAGAGGACATCGTCCCAGCTACCGTTCACTACCGAGTAGCGGTTGGCCCAGATCTCATCATCCATGCGCCACACCGCCATGGCGTTGCCCGCCGCGTCGCTGGCGAGCTGAGCTTCGGCCGTTTCGATTGGCCCGAGCTCGCCCAGCTCAGCCGGCTCACCCCAGCCACCTTTTGGAGAGTAGCGGCTAGCCCGAAGCGATCGAGTTGGGCCGGGCAAAGCCAGCTCCCACATGGCGGTGGCGTTGCCCACGGGATCGGTGGTGATCTTGGGATACCTGCGGATGCCCCCCACGCCGGTACCGTCAGCCACGACGGCCGGCGCGGCATCCCACGACGCCTCCTTCATCGAGTAACGCTTAACGAGGATCTTACTAGGGTGAGCTACCCCGTTGGACCAAATAATCATCGCATCCCCCATCTGGTCGATGTCGATGTCGATGTCGACCGCGTTCAGAACAGAACCAACGGTCGCGATCGTCTCCACTGCGCCCCAGGTGTTCGCGCTTGGCGAATAGTACCGGGCACGGACGCCGCCCTCCTGATACCACGCGCACACCGCCTCACCGGCCGGGGCGACGGCGATCCGGACACGAGCAGCCGCGCTGTCCGTCGTGAGCTCGTCGAGCAACGTGTCCGCCCAGGTGTCCTTGAAATGGTGGCTGACCCCGACGCTCGACCCCTTATCACCGTCCTGCCGCCACACGACGAAAACGTTCCCCACTTCGTCCATGGCCGTCCGATGCTCCGTGATCGGGCTCGAGTCGGCGCGGACCGCTTGCGCCGGGCTCCACTCGTTGGTGTTCACGCTGTAGTGAGCCGCGCGCAAGTTGTACCCGACGTCCTCATCGAGCGAACTGTGCGACCATCTCCACACGACGACCGCGTCGCCACCAGGGCTGACGGCGACCTGCGGCGCGAGCGACGAAGCGTTCCCCGTAGGCGGCTCATCGAGCGCTAGCGGCGTGCTCCAGCTACCATCCGCCGCCGTGTAACGGCTCGCATACACGCGATAGAAGCGGTACATGCCCGATTGCCTCGTGTTCGACTGTTGCCAGGCGACGATGGCGTTGCCCGCGGCGTCAAAGGCGATCTGGGGGTACTCCACATGCCACGCCTCCTTGCCCTGGATGTCCGTCCCTCCTCGCCAAAATCGACACTGGAGGCTGACGTCGTCGACGTGGGCCCCGGAGACGACACCGCTAGCGTTGTCCAACGCGCAGAGCTGTTGTGGAGGGTCGCTGGCGACGCTGACAGAGTAGCTGCTGCCATCGGCGAGGCGGCTGGCGAACTGAAAGCTGCTCCCGGCCACCTCGAGGGCGTCGCCGCCGTTGTTGTGCAGGATCGGCAAACCCACATCTCCGTACAGAAACCCGAGCACGGCGCCGCCAATCGTGTAGAGAACGGGCTCCTCCCCTGGCGTCACGGTGATATTTACGTCTCCTGGCGCGGAGTCCACCGTGCCGTCGTTCACGACGAAGCTGAAGCTATCGGCGCCGGCGAACTCGGCGCTGGGGGTGTACGTCAGGTTCGGCGCGGTCCCGCTCAGCGCGCCGTTCGCGGGCTGGATGGTGACGTTGTAGGTGAGGCTGTCGCCGTCGGCGTCGCTCCCGGTCAA
>JAEWOQ010000253.1 GCA_023460875.1 Pseudomonadota bacterium | reverse complement strand
CCCCTCACGCGACCAACCGCGGGCTGCACCCGCCGAGCACCGCCGCGACCCTGAACCTGGCCGCGGTGGCGGCGCAAGCGGCCCGCATCTGGAAGGAGCTCGACCCCGCGTTCTCCCAGCGCTGCCTCGACGCGGCGCTGCGCGCTTGGGCCGCGGCGCGGCGGCACCCCGACAAACTGGCTCCCCGGAGCGACGACAAAGGGGGCGGGGCCTACTCGGACGAGCGCGTCGAGGACGAGTTCTTCTGGGCCGCCGCGGAGCTGTACGTGACCCGTCAGGATCCGGCGCTGCTCGACTACCTGCTGGCGCACCCGGACGGCAAGCTGTTCCCCTCCCGCCTCGGCGACGACGGGGATGGGCTCACGAGCTCCATGACGTGGCAATCCACGGCGGCGCTCGGCTGGATCTCCTTGGCGGTCGTGCCGAGCGCCCTGCCCGAGGAGGAGCGGCAGCGCCTCCGCCGCGGGGTCGTCGACGCGGGCGACTTCTACTTGGAGGTGATGCAGCAGGAGGGCTACCGCGTGCCCCTCGGGTTGGGGGAGAGCGGCAAGTACCCGTGGGGCTCCAACTCGTTCCTCCTGAACAACGCGCTCGTGATGAGCCTGGCTTACGACTTCACCAAGGACGTGAAGTACGCGGCGGGGGTGGCGGAGGCGATGGACTACCTCCTCGGGCGTAACCCTTTGGTGCAGAGCTATGTGAGCGGCTACGGCTCGGTGCCTCTTCGGCATCCTCACCATCGCTTCTGGGCGGAGGGGTACCGCAGCGGCTTTCCGCCTCCTCCGCCGGGGGCCGTCTCAGGGGGGCCGAACTCGAGTCTGCAGGACCCGCAGAGCCGCAAGTCCGGGCTCAGCCGTGATCTGCCGCCCCAGAAGTGCTTCGTCGATCACATCGAGGCGTGGAGCGTCAACGAGGTGGCCATCAACTGGAACGCCCCGCTGACGTGGGTGACGGCGTTCCTGGACGAGTGGCGCGGCGGCTGACGGCCCGCCCAGCTTGACGGCGCGCCAGCTGGACGCGGCGCCTGCTCCAAGGAGCTGTGCGGCGGGGGCCGACCGAGGACCGGCCCCGCCGCCTCGAGGCGAAGCTCACTCCAGGATCTTGAAGTCGACCCGGCGATTCTTGGAGCGCCCTTCGTCGGTGTCGTTGGTGGTCTTCGGCCTGTCCGGACCGAAGCCGTCCGACTCGAGGCGACTCGCCTTGATGCCCTTCGAGATGAGGTAGTTCATCACCGAGGCCGCGCGATCCTTGCTGAGCTGCATGTTCATGGCGTGACCACCGCGGTTGTCGGTGTGGCCATGGATCTGCATGCGGATGTCGGACCGCGCCTTCATGAGCGTGACGACCTCGTCGAGGATCGGGAAGCTCACGGGCTTGATGGTCGCCTTGGCCGTGTCGAACTCGATGGGCTGCATGAGCGTCACCTCGCCGTCCTCCGTCACCTTGGTGAGCGTCGGGCAGCCGTTCTTCTCGGCGATCTGCGAACGCGGCCCGGGTTCGAGCGGGCAGGCGTCCTCCACGTCCGGGATCCCGTCGTTGTCCGCGTCCGTCTCGGGGCAACCGTCCGAGTCCTGGATGCCGTCGAAGTCCTCGGGCTCGTGCGGGCACTTGTCGAGGTGATCGGGGATGCCGTCACCGTCGCTGTCCACGGGTGCCGGGCAGCCGTCCGTCGGATCCGGGGGCTTGCCGTCCTCGGGGATCGTCGGGCATTTGTCGATGGAGTCCGGGTATCCGTCGCCGTCCGTGTCGGGATCGTAGTCTTCGACATCGGGCACGACGCGCACCCGCGGCGGCGGCGAGCTCGGCTTGACGTCCTCCAGGGTCAGGTAGGTGCCGATGGAGGCGAGCACGCGCACGTCGGCGGCCCCGTAGCCGCCGGTGAGTCGAGTGCCTGCGCCCACGTTGGCGAAGACGCGATCGCGCTCATCGAGCAAGAACCGCCCCTGGGCGAGCCACTCGATCGTCGTGTTGTTGCCGCCGAAGAAGGTGCTCTGCTCTCCGCCGCGGCTGGGGTTCACGTCCTCGATCCCCGTCGAGCCCCAGAGCTCCAGGCCGAGGCGGATGCGGCCGTCGCGCATGGGGACGAAGCCGCCCACCGCGTAACGCAGCTCGGACGCGAGAGCGAGGGCTGCGTTGTTGCCCTCGAGGGCTCGGTGCGGCCGGAGGTGGGGACCGATCTGACCTGTCAGGAGGAAGGAGTCGAACTGGTGCTCGGCGGAGACATAGAGCATCGAGGTCGTGGCGCGGTCACTCGCGAACCCCGTCCGGGAGCCCGTCGGCACCCACACCGCCAAGCCGCCACCGACGCGCGTCTTGCGATCGTTCGACTCCCAGGCGAGCACGCGCGCGTCGAGGCGCACATCCATGAGGGAGGCGTTCGTACCCAGCCCGCCGTTGCCCACGTCGTACGCCACCGGATCGTCACCCGTCCACTGGTACGGGACGAACGGCATCATCACGTTGAAGCCGACGCGCCGCGCGATCTCCATGCCCAAAGAGGGATAGAGGATGAGCTGCCCTTCGACGGGATTGTCGATCTGGCGGCGGACGCTGGGCACGTCAGTGACGTTGTTGATGCGCAGAGGATTGAGCGAGAACCCGGCGGCGATGTTGCCGTAAAAGCGGGTCTCCTCGTGCATGTTGGGGCGCCACACCATGAAGCCATCGTCAGGCGCTCCAGAGAGCTGCGCGCGGTCGAGGTGAAACGTCCTTGACTGAGCGGACGCCTCCGACGCAGCGCCCAGGGCCGCAGCGGCGAGAGCAGTGGTGGTCAGCGAGCGCACGAAACGGCGTGCACGTCGGTTCCAGGAGTCCCTAGCGAGTTCCACGAGCGAGGACGCTACACCGGTAACCGTCGATGCTCCAACGGGAATGTTGGAGCACAGGGGCGAGGCGCACGGGTGATGCGGGGTGTGGACGGGTGCGGTGATGGGGTGGGATGGCGGGCTGCGGCGGTGGGGTGTGGTGGTGAGCCAGGGTGAGCCCGCGACGCTGGAGCGCGACGTTCGCTCGCGTCAGCCCTCGTCGACGAAGAGGATGCTCACGTACATCAGCTCCTCTCCCTCCCAACTCACTCCGATTCCGACCTTATCGAAATGAGGGAAGAGGAGGTTGGCCCGATGTGAGGGGCTCGCCCACAATGCGCGATGAACACGCAGGACGGACGGTGCCCGTGCGACGTTCTCCCCGACCTGCCGGGCGGGGATCCCGACCTCCTCCACGCGGCGTGTCGGGCTGCCGCTCCCCGTGTCGTGGGTGATCTCACCTCGGGCGCGGAGCGCGGCAGAGTGGTTCCGGGCGAGGGCGGCGAGGGCGTCGCTGGGGATCAATGGGGCCAGGCCAGCTAGCCGGCGGGCCTCGTTGAGCATGGCCAAGAGCGCGCGTTCGGGGCTCATGTCGTCCCTGTGAGCTCCCTCGCCGGGCACGGCGAGGGTCCACGGCTCGACGCGAGGGCCTTCGCCAACGTGGACGTACGCCTCGAGGATCGGGAGCGCCCCGCCCTCATCATTGGCTAACAGCTGAAGCTGCCAGGTCCCTGGTTGGTCGACGGCGAAGCGCCCCCGCCACTCGTCGCCCTGGGGGCGCAGGGTGACGGGCCGGGGTGGGCCCTCGGGGCCGAGCGCGAGGGCAGCTACGTCGGTTGCCGCGATGAGAGGCCTGGTGCGCACCTCGACCCACTGCCCCGGCGGGACATGGGTGGGGAGCGCCCCGAGCTCTCCCTGGGCGTCGACCTGGACGACGGCGAGGACGCTCGTGGCATCTTCTCGCGCGAGTTCGGCGATACCACAGCGCAGGATCCCGCGGCTCCGTCGACGGGCCCACGCCTCGACGCGCTGGGCGACCTCTGCGCGCCGCGCCTCGGAGGGTGAGGGGAGCTCCGCGGACCAGACCCGAGGCGCGACGTACGGCGCCCCGTACCGCCGCAGCTGGTAGGTGGTCCACTCCAGGCCGGGGGGCGCTCCGTCGCGGTCTCGGCGCAGAGCGACCGCCCGAGCTACTTCATGAAGCGCGGCCTCCCCTTCGCCGCAGAGGGCGAGCCAGTGGGCGAGGGCGGGATCGTTCGGCGGCGCAGGGTGGGGGGACGAGGTCTGCTCCGCCCAGCTCGGGGAAGCAGCTTCCTCCGGGCGAGGTGTCGGGG
>JAEWOQ010000252.1 GCA_023460875.1 Pseudomonadota bacterium | reverse complement strand
GCGTGGTGCGGTGCGGCGTGGTGCGGCGCGGCGCGGTGCGGCGAGACGGCGTTGGGCGGAGTCGCGGGCGCCGCCTGGGGCAGCGGGAGCTCGTCGAAGGCGGCCGGCTCGTCGAGGCTCGTCAGATCGAACGAGGCGTGCACCAAGCCCATTTTCAGCTCGGCGGTCGCGCGGACACGGCCCTTGTCGGGCAAGACGAAGTGCCACTCGGCCCACCCGGTCGCCAGGGAGCGGCGCGCCTCGGCGGTGAGGACCTCCTCGAGCAGCGCGTTGATCCGATCGGGGGTCTGCGCGTCGCCGCGGACCTCGTTCTCCCCCTGGGACGTCACCACCACGGTGCGCCGGCCTGGGATGAGCCGCACCTCCTGTGCGTCGACCATGAGCGCCCGCTTCAACAGATCCTTCAAACTCAGCTTGAGCACGCGACCTCCGAACAGCTGCGGTGCCTCCAACGGGCTTCCAGCGAGGACGTTAGCAAGGACCGGCTCCGACGCCGAGACCTCCGAGACCCCGCGGTCGCTCAGGGGCGCACGTGCACCACGGTGCCTCGCTCCTTGTTGAGCACGCCGTGCCAGCCCTCCGGGACCGGCGGATCGGTCCACTCGAACAGCCAAGCGCTGTCCTGGGGTGAGAGGTTGACGCAGCCCTGACTACGCTGGCGCCCGAAATCGTCGTGCCAGTAGGTCCCGTGGAGGGCGAACCCCCGGTGAAAGTACTGGACGAAGGGGACATCGACCAAGTTGAGGGCGTCGGGCCGATCGTCGTCCCCATCCATGGTGCTGCTCACGTCCTTGTGATGAACCATGAAGGTGCCCCGCACGGTCGCGGCCTCCGTCTCGGGGTCCCCCAGGCCGCCGCGACCAGTGCTCACCAAGGTCACGAACACCGGCTTGCGCCCCTGGTAGGCGATGAGGGCCTGCTGATTGATGGAAATGTCGACCCACTTGCGATCTCCCGTCGCGAAGCTGGGGAAATCACTGCGGGGCTCGATGATGCGTAACACCGAGCGCGGCACGTAGGTCCCCTCGGTGGTCTCCAGCATGTTGCCCGTGAGCTCGCGCCCCGTGAGCTTGAAGGCGCGGCGGCGGGTGGCCGTCCCGTGGACGCGGAGTCCGCCGCCGTCCCCGGCCTCCCACACGGTGGTGTGTGAGCGCTCCGTGAAGGCGACCGGGAGCCCCTCGTCTTCCTCGAGCACGACGCCGCGGAACTCGCTCGGCTGCACGAGCCGCGTTCGGTCGAGCGCGATCACATCGAGCTCCGAGCTCAAGCCGAACTCTCGCCCCTCCCACTGGAACGTGTGGAGGAGCGCGAACCCCGTCCCGCGCGTCACTTGTCCGGCGTGCACGCGGTACCGGATCGGCTGCTCCACGCCGTACGGCTTGTGCACCGACCCTCCCCCCAAGAGGAACGCGGGCGGCTCCTGGGGCGGACCGATCAGCTCGCGCGACCCGTTGTGCTCGGCGGCGGCCTGCCAGCGCGCCGCCCGCCCGTGCACCTCGGGGCCTTCGACCTCGGCCATCTGCTCCTTGGTGGGCAAACGGAAGTACCGATGAGGCGCCGGCTGACCCGACATCGCGTACAGGTAGGGGAGCCCCTCCCGACGGATCGGTCGTCGGGTCATCTGCGCCGCGGTCGGGTGCTCGAGCTCCGTGGTCGAGCCCAGCCCCACGCACACGAAGCCCCGCGGGTTGATCCGGTACCAGCCGCCCGGGCAACCAGCGTTGACGATGGCCGGACCCCGCGCGTCCACTCGGGCTCCCGCCCGCAAGTAACCGTAGCGCGAGCGCTTGGGCCCCGTGTCCGTGTACACCCAGGTCCGCCAGGCGATGCTCACCAACTGCTCACCTGTCGGATCGAAGGGCATGCTGTCGTCGATGGTGCCGAGCACGCCCGGCTCGAGCTCGTTCGCCGCCACGCGGCCCTCGTCAGCGCTCGCCGACGCCGGCGTAGCGCCCTGCAAGACCACCCGGCGCGGCTCTCGCCCGAGGTCCCCGGCCTCGGCCCCCGGCGGCTCTTCCGCGCGCAGCACCGTCAACGCCGCCGCTCCGCAGCCGAGCCCCGCCACGATCGCGGTGAGCAACGCGAGCTCCCCGACCCTGCGGCGGGGTGGCGCTGGAGGCGGTGAAGGCACTGAGGACGAGGCCGACCAAGGCACGGTCGAGGGCTACCATGGTCTTCCAGAGGTTGGCAGCGCGGAGGGCGGCCACCCATGCCGAGCCAGCGCAGCGCTGCCACCAACGCGCTGCCCACCGACGCGGAACTGCCCTGGCGTCCCAGGGCTCCGGGCGGCATTCTCCCCACGGGATGCGCATTCCGGCTGGCTTCTGGGTCCTCGGCAAAGAAATTCTCCGCCATCTCCTGCGGCGGCCCGTGGTCGGCGTCTGCGCCGCGGCGCGTACGCGGGACGGAGCGTGGCTGCTCGTGCGGCGGACGGACAGCGGCTGCTGGGCCTTGCCGGGAGGGACCCTCGAGTGGGGCGAGACCTTGCGCACGGGGCTCGTGCGCGAGCTCCGAGAAGAAGCCGGCGTCGTCGAGGTGGAGCTGGGCGAGCTCGTCGGGGTCTACTCCGACCCCGCGCGTGATCCCCGCTTTCATGCGGTGACCGTGGTCGTGAGGGCGACGGTCGGCGCACCTACCCTACCTCCGGTCAACCCGGTCGAGATCGCCGAAGCGCGCCTCTTCCGAGACGATCAGTTGCCTGAGAACCTCTCCCACGGCATGACGAGCATGCTCGAGCGAGCGCGGAGCGGCGGCACCTATTGGGAATGAGCGCCGCCACAGGCGCCCCGCACCATCGAAGGCCATGAAGGCATCTCTCTCCTCCATCACACTGGGGCTGCTGTGCACGGCGGCGTGGCTCACGAGCGCCTGCGGCGGGGTGCAGCTCGAGCACGTGCACAGCTCCGTGCAGCGCCCGAGCAACGTCGCGGTCTACGTGTCCGTGGAGAACGGGGGCGAGCCGGTGACGGATTTGCGCGCCGCCGACTTCAGCGTTCGGGAAGATGGTGTGCTCCTCGAGCCCAGCGAGACCCGGCTCACCCTGCTGGATCGGGACGCAGTCGCCCTGCACCACACGGTGGTGCTCGTCGACCTCAGCGGGGCGACGCAAGGCCCGGATCCCCAGCGCAGCGCGCTCCGAAAGGGCGTGCAGAACCTGGTCGCGAAGCTGCGCTCGACCCAAGGGGTGACCGTGCTCGGCTTCGATGGCTCCCCCCGGCTGCACCCCCTCGGCGAGTTCGCGCGCGGCCCCGCCGGCCCGCGCCCGGAGCTCGACACTATCGAGCGCTTCAAGGCGCAGGACGAGTCCCGCAACCTGAACGGCGCCGTGATCGAAGGCCTGCGTCAGCTGGACAGCCGCCTCATGCGGGTGAAGCGGCCGGTGCGGGTCGGCACCCTGATCGTCTTCAGCCAAGGCGACGATCTCGCGGGTCGTGTCACCGAGGAGACGCTCCTCGACGCCCTCGCCGAGACGCCCCACCGGCTCTACGCCGTCGGGGTCGGAGGGCGCGAGGCCCGGCAGCTCGATGCTATCGGACGCCAGGGAGTGGAGCGGAGCCAGGACGCGCGCTCCCTCCCCATCGCCTTCGAAGAGCTCGCCTCGCGGCTGAAGAAGACGTGGTCCAAGTACTACCTGGTCCAGTACTGTTCTCCGGCGCGCACCGGCATCCGTCAGGTCCGCTTCGAGGTCCGACACGAAGACGAGGAGGGGAGCGCGTCCACGGCATCTCTGGAATACGAGTTCGACGCGACCGGGTTTCGGGGAGGCTGCGATCCCAAGGCGCGGCCCGCCTTCGTGACCCCGCTCTCGGCGCCAGGGGAGCTCGAAGCGAAGCGAGCAGAGGCGGAGGCCGCGAAGCAGCGGCGCGCCCGCCAGCCCGCGGCGGAGAGCGGCTCAGGGACGGGACAGCCCGAAACCTCTACGGCCCCCGCAGGACCGAGCGAGCACCCCACGGACCAACCCAGCGGTGCTGACGCGGGCGCAGACGCCTCGAGCGACAGCGGGACCGACAGCGGAGCTGCAAGCGAGGAGACGGACGAGGAGATCGTGGCGCCGCCCGCGTCCGGGGACTACGCGGACTGAGTCCTTGACCCGGCGCGCGGCCCCTGCCTACCTTGTCGCGGCCTTCGAGGCCGCCAGCCGAAACCGACTGTGAGGCCATCGAAACCCAACGGGAGGCACTTGTGGCCCTATCGATTGACGAACTGAAGAGCGAGCGGGACAGCCTCAAGGCTGAGTTGAGAGAGATCGAGACGGAGCAACGCCGGATCGAGGCGGAGCTCAAGGCCGTGCGTCAGCGCGAGCTCCAGGCCAAGCGCAAGATCGAGGCGTTGACGACGTTGATCGACATCGCCGACACAGCTGACGAAAAGTCCAGCGACTGAGCGCCCCACGACGCCGCTGCCGTGGGCCGGTCGCCAGCGTCTAGCCGCCGGCGCCCCAGCTTTCCGCACGCAGGAACGAAGGAAGGCGGCAGTAGCCGTCGATGCGTCATGGACTCTTCTTGCTGAGGCTCACCACGTGGCGAAATTGCTCGGCGGTGCATGGCTGCACGCTCAGCCGAGCCTGCTTCACCAAAGGCATGTCCGCGAGCGCGGGGTCCTGCTTGATCTCCCGGAGGGTCACCGGTCGACGCAGCGCCTCCACTGGGACGAAGTCCACGACGCTCCAGTCGGCGCCCGAGGCGGTGGGATCGGGGTAGTGCTCCCGCACCACCTCCGCGATCCCGACCACCTCCTTGCCCACGTTCGAGTGGTAGAACAGCGCGCGATCTCCCTTCTTCATGGCCCGCAAGTTGTTGCGTGCGCCGAAGTTGCGCACCCCGTCCCAGACGGCGCGGCCGTCATGGACGAACTGCTCCCAAGAGAACGCGTAGGGCTCGGTCTTGATCAGCCAGTACTGTCGGGCCATGGCTCCTCGAGCTCCGCCCTTGTAGGGAAGGTCGAGGCGAAGCTCGGCGACCGTATCAAGAAAGCCGTCGTCTTGCAGCGATCAGCTCGACGGCAGCCACGGCCAGGAGCCCGGCGACCATCAGCGCTAGCACCGCTCCGTCGAAGCTCGCGGGCCACTGAGGCGTGGCGGAGACGACCTGCATCTTGCCCCGTACCTCTTGCTCGACGACGACCTGGAAGGGCCAGATCCGCCAGAGGCTGCCGACCAGGAGCCCTGTGAGCAGCGCCATCATGGGCTGCTGCCAGCGGCGCAAAAGCCACGTCAGCACCCGGGAGAACGAGGCGATCCCCACGAGGCAGCCGAGCGCGAAGGGCATTACCACGGCCAGGGCGCTTAGGTCGAAGCGCAGCAGCCGCTCCACGCTGCTCATCACGTACTCATACTTGCCGAGGATGAGCAGCACGAACGAGCCGCTGATGCCCGGCAACAACATCGCGCAGATCGCGATGGCCCCGCAGAAGAACAAGAACAGCGGGCTCTCGGGGGTGGCCACGGGCACGAGGCTGACCACGATGAACCCCAAGGCCGTCCCCAGGGCGAACATCCCCACGATCTTGAGACTCCAGCCCGAGATGCGCCGGCCGAGCACGAACACGCTGCCGAGGACCAGGCCGAAGAACACCCCGAAGACGTGCTCCGGATGCTCCTGGAGGAGCCGCGGCAAGCCGACGATGCGCAGCATCACGATGAAGGCCGCGACGATGCCGACCCCTAGGCACAGCATGAAGCGCCAATGGATCTCCTGCAGCGCCTCACGGAGCCGCAGCCGCGCCAGGGCTTGCAGGGCGCGGCCGTTGATGGAGTTGATGGCAGCGAGGAGCTCCATATAGACGCCGCAAGCCACCGCCATGGTGCCGCCAGAGACACCCGGGACCACGTCAGCGGTGCCCATGGCGACCCCGCTCCCCATCACGCGCGGCAAGTCTTTCCAGGAGATGTCGCCAGCCGTGGCGCTCGGCGCCAGCCCCTCGCTCTCCGTCTGGCTCTGTACAGCGGGCAGATCCATGATGGGCTCGGAGGCTAGTCGTTACCAAACTCGATGACCACCGGGCAGTGGTCGCTCAGCTGGCGCATCGCTGGCGCGCGCCCCACCTGGGGTGTCCGCGCGCAGCCTAGCTCCCGGCACAATCCTTCGGCCTGCGCCGGCAGGTCGGCCCGCTCTGCGAGCGCGTCGGTCACCACGAACCCGTCGAGCAGGTGCCCTCGATCACGGTAGTACTCGGTACAGCGCGGCTCGGTGGGGAGCCAACGCAACCCGAAGGAGGCGAGCTGCACCTGCACGCTGGCGAGCTCCTCCTCCGCCGAGACCTTGGGGGAACAGCTGGAGCAGCCCATCGTGTTGAAGTCTCCTGCGAAGATCAGCTGCGCGGCGGGGGCGTCGCGTCGCGCCCGCTTCACGACGTCCTCGAGGGCCGCGAAAGACGTTCTCCGCAGCTCGAGGGAACGGCGCTCGGGGCCGCTCTTGAAGTGGACGGAGACGATGCGGGCCGTCGATCCGTCCGGGAAGCGCGCGTCGGCGACGAACCCCGGCCGCAAGCTGTCTTTGCAGGGAGCGCCATGGGGGTTCAAGGCCGGCTCCGTGTGGAGCTGACTCAGGGTCACCCGGGCTTCGTTCCACAGCAGGCCGACGTGTTGGGTCGCGAGCTGCGGACAGTCGTCGAACTCGGCGCGCCAGCGGCCGCCGGTGAGTCGATCGAGCTCCGCGAGCAGCTCGGCGGTGCGCTCGCGGGCGCGGGGCAAGGTCTTGATCTCCTGCACCGCGAGCACGTCCACGTCCAGCGCGGCGATGGCGCAAGCCAGCCAGAGGATATCGGTCCCCGGCACGCCGGCCTTCTTGCCGGGGCGACCATCCGGATACCAGCGGATGTTCCACGTGCCGACGCGAGCCGAGCGCCTCGAGCGCTCCGTCTCCTTGGTCGCCGCCTTCGGCGCATCCTTCTTCGTCCCGGGGAGCGGAGCTGCCGGCGCACGGCTCGCCGCTGCGCCGAGGAAACGTTGGCAGGCCTCCCGGGAGCTCCAGGGGGAGGTGGCCGACAGCCCTGCCAGCTCGGGCGCGGGCGACGGCGCCGACGTCGCCTCGTCAGGGCCTGCAGGTGCGTCCGCCGCGCCAGCGTCTGCTGCGTCAGCGTCTGCTGCTCCAGAGGGCGCTGCTCCAGGGGGCGCTGCTCCGGGAGACGCTGTCGAAGCCTCCAAATGAGGCTCCTGGGCGGACGTGTGTCCCTGAGAGGCCGCGGGGGCGTTGGAGCGCGTCCCCTCGGGGCAGCCCCCGAGCAGGAACGCGAGCAGCACCACCCCGAGTCGACCAGCTCGTCTCCTCGGGGCGCTCACGAGCGCACCCGTCGCGCGGACGACTACCCAAGCGCCGTTCATCGGGGGCGAACCATAGCGCCCTCAGTCGCCGGAGTCGTAGTGGAGCGCGTCGGTCTCACCCCGCGGCGAGGGCTTGACGGAGGGTCCCAGGATGACGCCGAGCTCCGGCTTCTCGAGGGTCTCCTGCTCGAGGAGCGCGTCTCGGAGCGCGTCGACGTAGGTCCGCTTCTCGTTGACGATGCGCCTGGCATCGTCCGCGGCCTCTGTCAGGACGCGGCGCACCTCCTCCTCGATGACGTGCACCGTGGCGTCGCTCGTGGCCGTCTCCGTCGCCATCTTCTGGCCGAGGAAAGGGTGCTCCGAGCGGTGCTCGTGGAAGACAGGGCCGATCTTCTCGCTCATGCCGAAGTGAGCCACCATCTTGAAGGCCAGATCCGTCGCCTGCTTGAGGTCGTTCTCGGCGCCCGAGCTCGTGTCTCCGAGCACCACCGCCTCCGCGGCGTACCCTCCCATGAGCACTCGCAGCCGGGCCTCGAGCTCCGGACGTGTCAGCACGTGGCGCTCCGCCTGCGGCGTCTGCTGAGTGATGCCCAGAGCCATGCCCCGCGGCAGGATCGTCACGCGGTGGAGGGGCTCGGCAAAAGGCGAGAAGTGGGCGACCACCGCATGGCCGGACTCGTGGATCGCCACGCGCCGCTTCTCCTCCGGATCGAGCTTCGTCTCACGGGGATCTCCCAGCACGATCTTGTCGAAGGCCGCGGAGAAGTCTCGCGCCTCGAGGTGATCTACGCCCCGCCGCGTAGCGGCCAGGGCCGCCTCGTTGCACAGGTTGGCAAGATCCGCCCCGGAGAAGCCCGGGGTGTTACGGGCCACGCTCTCCAGATCCACGTCGGGGCCCAAGGGCTTGTCCTTGGTGTGGACCTCCAGGATCGCTCGTCGGGCTTCGAACTCCGGCCGCTCGGCGACGACGCGGCGATCGAAGCGCCCCGGTCGTAGCAGGGCGGGGTCCAGCACGTCCGGGCGATTGGTCGCGGCCAGCACGATCGTGAGATCGTTGCGGCTGAAGCCATCCATCTCGCTGAGGAGCTGGTTCAACGTCTGCTCTCGTTCGTCGTGGCCGCCGCCGAGGCCCGCGCCACGTGAGCGACCCACCGCGTCGATCTCGTCGATGAACACGATCGCGGGGGCGACCTTCTTGGCCTCCTCGAACAGCTCACGCACCCGGGACGCGCCGACGCCGACGAACAGCTCGATGAACTCCGAGCCGTTGATGGAGAAGAACGGCACCCCGGCCTCTCCGGCCACGGCGCGGGCGAGCAGCGTCTTGCCCGTACCCGGCGGCCCCACCAGGAGGATCCCGCGCGGCACCTTGCCACCGAGCCGCCGGAAGCGCTCTGGCTCCTTCAGGAAATCCACGACCTCCTTGAGGTCACGCTTGGCGGACTTGTGGCCCGCAACGTCCGCGAAGCTGACATTGACCTGGGACTCCTTCTCGAAGCGCTTCGCGCGCCCCTTGATCATGCCAGCGAAGGGGCCTCCGCCCATCATCTTGGACGTGCGCCGCGAGGCCCAGACGAGGAACCCGATGATGAGGAGGAACGGCACGAAGACGTTCAGTAGGGTGTACAAAGCAAAGGATGGCTCGTCGGAGCGGACGCTGACCTCGACGTTACGCTCGCGCAGGAGAGGCAGCAGCGCGTCGTCCTGGATCGGCGGCAGCGTCGTGCTGAAGCGGCGCAGCTCCCGACCATTGACGCTCCTCGGCTCCGTGAACTCTCCGGTGACGTTCTGTCCCGTGATCTGGACGCGGGCGATCGTCCCCTGCTCCACCTGCTCGAAGAACTGGGTGTATGGGATGCTCGGCTCGGCGCCCCCCGCCGCGTTGGTGTAGTTCCACGCGAGGTACACGAGGAACAGGGCGAGCGGGAGGAGCCAACCTCGCCAGGGGCCACCAGGCGGGGCTCCGGGGCCCCGGGGTGGTTGGTTCGGTCCCTGCGATCCGTCAGGGGGCCTGCGGCTCGAGACCCCAAAGGGACCACCTCCAAAGGGCCCGAAACCGGGCTCGTTCGAGGATCTCTTGGGGGGCCTATCCGTCTCGTCGCTCATCGGTCCCCCTACGCTAGCATGGCGCGCCGTTCTCAACCCTGCTTGCGAGGCTCCCAGCCCGGATCGAGCGCTCGAGTGGGTCGTGTCGCGCAGAAAGCGCGCGCTTCTGCGCTAGATTCGCGCCTGAACACCCGGTAAAGCCCCCGAAATCATGCCGCGCGCCACGTCTCTGTCGTTCTTGCTCCTGATCTTGCTGCTCGTACCGCGCGGCGCCGCAGCCCACGCGATGCCTTCCGCGGAGATGCGCGCCCTGCAGGTCGCCGGCGCGCTCTCGGCCGAGCTCTGGGTCGACGCGCTCTTGGAGCCCGGCCTCGACGCAGTGCGCTGGCAAGCGAAGGTCGAGCGCGAGGTGGTGAGCGGCGTATTCATCAAAGCGGACGGCGTCCCCGTCCGCTGCGACGTCCAGGTGGCGGCCCTCGGTGATCCCCAGGGGCAGGGAAGCGCTGCCGCTCACCGCGTGCTCCTCGACTGCCCGCTCCCCGAGGCCGCCGCCGAGATCACCGTCAAGGCCGCCCGTCGTTTTGGCCCCTTGAGCCTGGAGCTCACCGACCCCGGCGCCGCCCAGCCCACCCGCCACATGCTGGCCGCCGGTGACGAGAGCCCTCCGCTAGCCCTCGTCGCCCTGCCGAACGGCGCCGCCGCGCCCTGGTCCAGGGCCGCGTCTGGGGCGGAGGTCGTGAACGTCGCGACAGCGCTCACGCCCGAGGCTTCCATGAACGTCGCGCCGGGGTTCGGGGAGACCGCCGGGCGTTATCTCCTGCTCGGGTTCGAGCACATCGTGCCCCTGGGGATCGATCACGTCCTCTTCGTGCTGGCGCTGTTCTTGTTGAGCCCGCGGCTCGGTCCGCTCCTCCTGCAGCTCACTACCTTCACCCTGGCCCACTCGCTCACCCTCGGGCTCGTGGCTATGGGAGTGATGAGTCCGCCTGCCTCCATCGTCGAGCCGCTCATCGCAGCGTCCATCGTGTTCGTGGGGGTCGAGAACCTGCGCCGACGACGTCTCGGCCCCGCGCGCCTCGCCGTGGTGGCCGCCTTCGGCTTGCTCCACGGGATGGGGTTCGCTGGCGTCCTGCACGAGCTGGGGCTCCCGGAAAATCACCGATGGCTCGCGCTCGGCGCCTTCAACGTCGGGGTGGAGCTGGGTCAGATCGCGGTCGTGCTCGCCGCCCTCGCCCTCACCTGGCGCTCCCGTGTGGAGGGGGAGCATCCGCGGTGGATTCGCGTCCCGGCGAGCGGCGCCATCGCGCTGATGGGTTTGTTCTGGGTAGTGGTGCGTGTGTTCGACTGAACGCACGCCGACCCGGTCGAGGACCGCTGGCTCGGTCGTCTCCTCACCCGCCTCGAGCGGGACGCAGCCACGCCACGCACTCCACGTGGTGGGTCTGCGGAAACATGTCGAAGGCGAGGACCTCCTCCAGCACGAGCCCTCGCTGTCGCAGGGCGCGTAGATCCCGAGCGAGGGTGACTGGATCACAGCTCACCATGACCAAGGCGCCCGCCGTGAGACTAGCGATGGCTTGCAGGGCGTCCTTCGCCCCCGCCCGCGGCGGATCGACGATCACGAGATCGAAGCGCTCGCCTGCCCTGGCCCAGCGCCGGGCCACCTCACCGACCTGCCCCACCTCGAAGGAGGCGGCGTCGAAGCCTTGCTCCGCTGCGGCGCGCCGCAGCGCCGCGATCGAAGCGGCGCTCGCTTCGACCCCTTTGCCTTCCAGCCCCGCAGCGGCCAACGGGAGGCTGAAGTTGCCGCTCCCTCATTACAGATCCGCGAAGGAGCGCGCGCCGCGACGCCGCGCCCCCTCCACGATCTCCCGCACCAAGGCGCGGTTCACCGCCCAGTTGACCTGAGTGAAGGTGCCGGGCGCCGCCAACAGGTAACAGCCGTCGAGTTCGAAGCGCTCGAGCTCCGCCCCACGCCCCGACGCCCCGTCCCCCTCGAGGACGACGACGTCCTCACGCCGCAGCTCCGCGAGCAGCTCGCGAC
>JAEWOQ010000251.1 GCA_023460875.1 Pseudomonadota bacterium | reverse complement strand
GTGGCGCTGCGCGCCGCCGACGGGACCTCCCTCGGGATCGTCACCCTCACGGAGCTCATGGGCCGCGTCGCCACGGGGCGGGTCCCCCTGGATGCCTGGGGGAGCCTCAACGGGGGGCCCTGGGTGCCGCTCGCCCAGCTCCCAGGGGTGGCGCATTTGCACGTCCGCGCCGCCTATCACTTTGGCCCTGGGGCGAGCGGCGGCTCCTCGTCGAGCGGGAAGCCCGCGCGCGTCACCCGCTACGAGCAGCGCCTGTTGCCGTCCTACCTCTATCAGGCCGTCCGCAACCGGGTGACGGGCACCTTGATGGTGCGCAGCGGGGAACGGGCGCGCCGGATCTTCTTTCGCGATGGCGAGGTCGTGTTCGTCGCGTCCAGCGACGGAGCGCAGCTCTTGGGGGAGCTGCTCCTGGCGGGCGGCGCCGTGGGCAGCGGAGAGCTGGACGACTGCCTCATCGAGGCGGCCGACGCGGGGTGTCGTCTGGGGGAGGTGCTCCTGGCTCGGGGACATATGCGCGCGTCGTCCCTCGCGCGCCTCTTGAGCCGCCAGCGCGAGGAGCGTCTGGCGACGATGTTCGCGTGGTCGAGCGGCGCGGTCGCCTTTCATCCAGGCGAGAAGAGCGGGGAGCCCCCCGCGCCAGGCCCCGGCGGCTATGCGCTCGTGTCCGCGACCGTGCGCGCGGGGTTCGGCGACGAGGCCCTGGGACATGCGATGGCGCCCCTGCGCAACTCGAAGCTGGTGGAGACCTCCCGACGCCTGGAGCCCACCAGCCTGGCCCTCACGGAGCCAGAGCTCCGCTGTCTCCGCGCGGTGCTCTCGGGGGGGGCCTGTCAGGGGCAGAGCGTGCGAGAGGTGGTGGACGCGTGCCGCCGGGAGAGGTTGTGCCGCGGTCGGGACGCTCTGCTCGCGCTGTTCATCGGCTTGAGCTCCGGGTTCATCGAGGTGGCCCCCTGAGGGGCCCCATCAGAGCTCACGTCGCATCACGGGGTATGGCCCGAGCTCATGCAGCACGGTGAAGCCGAGCTCCTCGTAGAGGGTGGGGGGGCCCATCCAATGCTCGGCGTCGGAGACGCCCTCCGCCCGTCGAGGGAAGGCTTCCAGGGCGCGGGCGCCGGCCGCGGTCGCCACATCGAGGGCGCGCTCGAGCAAGCGTCGAGCGACACCACGCCGCCTCCAGGCCTCGTCCACGAGGAAGCACGCCACGGTCAAGATGTCTCGCCGTTCACCAGCGAGGCAGGGGAGGCCCCGGTAGAGCCGCCCGTCGTAGAGCTTGCCCATGCGATCCGGTCGCGCGAGTCGCATCCAGCCGACGCAGGAGCCGTCCGCCGCGAGGGCGACCAGCCCGAGCAGCTCCCCTCCGCTGCTCTCTGCCGCCGTCAACGCCTCGAGTAGCTCTGCGCGGCTCACCTCTCGTGAGTTGGCGCAGCGGTCCTGCCACTGCCGCGCGTCGCCCGGGAAGTCCCAATAGCGGCAGTAGCAGGGGCAATCGCTCCGCTCGAAGAGGGCCGCCAGTGCCTCCGCGTGCTCCGAGCCCACCTGCTCGATGTGCAGTGCCTCCGGCGTCTCCGTCATGTGGAGCGCACCAGTTCTTCGACGCCTGCCGCGGCCGCGAAGAGGCGCTCCTCCTCGAACATGGGGCAGAGCAGCTGCACGCCGATGGGGAGCTCTGGGGACGAGTCGCGCCCGTCTTGCACCGTGGTGAGGCCGCAGGGGATGGAGATCCCAGGGATGCCGGCGAGGCTCGCCGGGAGGGTATAGACGTCCGCCATGTACATCGCGAGGGGATCGCCCAGGCGTTCGCCGATGCGGAAGGCCGCCGTGGGGCTCGTCGGCGTGATCAGCACGTCGACGTCCTGGAAGACGCGGTCGAAATCCTGGCGGATGAGGGTGCGCACCCGCTGCGCCTTGGCGTAGTAGGCGTCGTAGTAGCCGGCGCTGAGCACGTAGGTGCCGAGGAGGATGCGTCGCTTCACCTCGCGCCCGAAGCCGGCGTTCCGTGAGGCGCCGTACATCGCCTGGAGGTCCGCGCCGGGCGCCTCTACGCGCTTCCCGAAGCGCACCCCGTCGAAGCGCGCCAGGTTGCTCGAGGCCTCCGCGGTGGCGAGGATGTAGTAGGTGGCGACGCCGTAGTCCGTGTGCGGTAGGCTCACTGGGGTCACCGCGCAGCCCACGGCTTCGAGCTTGGCGATGACGCCTTCGATCGCCGAGCGGATCGACGGATCGAGCCCCTCGCCGAAATACTCGGCGGGGACGCCGAAGCGGAGGTTGCTCACGCCTCGCTCACAGGCCGCCTCATAGTCGCCCACGGGCACGTCGGCGCTGGTGCTGTCCTTCGGATCGTGGCCTGCGATCACCTCCAGCACCCTGGCCGCGCTGCGAACGTCCCGAGCCATCGGGCCGACCTGGTCGAGGCTCGAGGCGAAGGCCACCAAGCCGTACCTGGACACGCGCCCATAGCTCGGCTTCACGCCCACGACGCCGCAGAGCGCCGCGGGTTGCCGGATGGATCCGCCCGTGTCGCTGCCCAGGGAAGCGCTGGTGAGTCGAGCGGCCACCGCCACGGCGCTGCCGCCGCTCGAGCCACCGGGGATCCGCTCTGGGTCCCAGGGATTGCGCGTCGGACCGTAGACACATGTCTCGCTCGACGAACCCATGGCGAACTCGTCCATGTTCGCCTTGCCGACGAGGACGGCGCCTTCGGCGCGGAGCCGCTCGACCACGGTGGCGTCGTAGGGCGAGCGCCAGCCGTGCTCCCTCCCGTCGTCCCCGGTGCGCAGCAACATGCGCGACCCGCAGCTCGTGGGCTGGTCGTGGGTGCAGAGGGCGTCCTTGAGGGCGATGGGCACCCCGGCCAGCTTGCCGAGGGGACGGCCGCTGCGACGCTGCTCGTCGAGGCGGCGCGCAGCCGTGAGCGCCGCTTCCTCGGCGACGTGACAGAAGGCGTTCAGGTCCGAGCGTTCACGGATGGCGCGGAGGCTCTGGTCGGCGACCTCGGCGGCGGGCACCGCGCCGCCCCTCACGCGCTCGGCGAGCTCGACCACCGATAGGGAGAGCAAGGACTGGGTCATGTTTCGTCGACGAAGGCGGGGACTCGGAAGCCCTCCGGGGTGCTGCGAGGAGCTTCGCGCAGGGCGACCTCCGTGGAGATGCCGGGACGGGCCTCGTCCGGGCGGAGGGGGGCGGCGGAGACGGCGACCTGAGCGGTGGGGGGGACGTCGCTCGTGTCGAGCTCGTCGAGCTTCTTCACGTAGCCGACGATCCGATCGAGCTCGGGAACCAGCTCGTCGAGCGCCTCGTCGTCCAAATCGAGCCGGGCGAGGGTCGCGACGCGAAGCACGTCGTCTCGCGTGATGGTCATGGCCAGTGGCGGTTATCAGGCGCAGAGAGGGGGTGCAAGGGCGCGACGGAAACCTTCCTGACACCAAGGTGTTTCGACGCGATGAATCGCACCCGAGCTGCTGCCAGTTCTCTCGCCGCGGCCGGTCTTTGTGTTAATGGGGCTCGGCGACCCGCGCCTCCCCGCTCGGTCCACCTCCGCGGCTCCCCGCACGATCCACGCCAGGCAGGGCCATGAGCGAACAGCAGAGAAGCAGCAGTGACGCGCCCGTCGCGCAGACGTCGGTCACACAGCCCCTCACGATGATCTCCGAGGCGCCTCCGGGGGTCTGGGCGCCCGCCCGACAAGCGGCGCTGGCCCTGGCGCGGCCGCTGGAGGGCTTTCTGCGTATCCAGACCTCCAGCGGGATCCTGCTGATGCTCATGGCGATCGTGGCCATGATCTGGGCGAACTCGCCCTGGCAGGAGAGCTACCATCAGCTCTGGCACACCCCGGTGGTGTTCGGGATCGGTGAGTTCACCTCGAGCCACGATCTCCACTTCTGGATCAACGATGGCTTGATGGTCATCTTCTTCTTCGTCGTCGGGCTGGAGATCCGACGCGAGATGCACGAGGGGGCGTTGAGCGATTTACGCAGCGCTGCGCTCCCGATCGCGGCGGCGGTGGGCGGGATGCTGGTGCCCGCGTCGATCTACCTGCTCCTCAACCGAGCGCCGGAGGTGCACACGGGGTGGGGCGTCCCGATGGCGACGGACATCGCCTTCGCGGTCGGGGTGCTCGCGCTGCTCGGCAACAGGGTCCCCTCGGCCCTGCGTGTCTTGCTCCTGGCGCTGGCCATCATCGACGACATGGGCGCGATCCTCGTCATCGCTGTCTTTTATTCCGGTGGGGTCGACGCCAGCGGTCTGCTCCTCGCGGCGTTCGGCATGGCCATGGTGTTCGTGCTCCAGCGGATCGGGATCCGCCGTCCCGCCGCCTACGTCGTCCCCGGGATCGTGGTGTGGACGGGCATGTTGACGGCGGGGGTCCACCCGACCATCGCGGGGGTGGCGCTCGGGCTGCTCACCCCTGTTCAGTCTTGGTACGGCAGCCGAGGGTTTTTGGCGGCCGCCGGGTACGCCATCCAGGAGATCGAGGCGCGCGCGGACGCAGGGGACGCGCACCAGCTGCTGCATCCACTCCAGAAGCTCTCCGTGGCGAGCAAGGAGGCGATCCCCCCCGGCGTGCGCCTGGAGGCGCTCCTCCAACCATGGGTCGCCTATGGGATCATGCCCTTGTTCGCCCTGGCAAACGCGGGGGTGACCCTCGGGGCGGTGGACCTGTCCGGCGGCGGGACGACGATCTTCTTCGGTGTGGCCCTGGGGCTCCTCATCGGCAAACCCGTGGGCATCGTGGCGGCCAGTCTCCTGACCGCCCGCCTGGGCCTCGCCGCGCTTCCTCGGGGTGTGGGGCTGCGCGGGCTGCTCGTGGTGGGCATGGTGGGAGGCATCGGGTTCACGATGGCCCTCTTCATCGCTCAGCTGGCCTTCTCGGACCCGGTGTTCCTCGGGGCGGCGAAGGTCGCGGTGCTCGCTGGATCTTGCACGGCCGGCATCGTGGGGGCGCTCTGCGGGGTGGTGTTGCTCCCCAAGCCGCGAGCGCCCGGTGTGGCTTCGGTGACGCGCGACACGAGCACCTGAGCCACCGAGTCCCGCTGATTCTCCGAGGCGTCCCGGGCCTCGACGTCTCTGGCCTTCGGGGGCCTTCGTGAGGAGGCCTCCGCGAGAGAACCTGCCCAGCGAGAGCGCGCTCCGCCGAGAGAATCGTGCGATGAGGCTCACTCTGCGCGCAACACGCCACGCGCAGCGGCCGAAGGAGCCCTCGAGCGATCAGACACCTCGGGCGCACCGGGTCGTCCGGCGGCCTCTGCCGGTAGGCAAGGTGCCCCGACCTAGGTATGGTGGGGGTCGGGTTCGCTCGCGGCGTGGCGGAGCTCCTGGTTCCCGCGCCACTCGAGTCGAAGGGAGAGGTCGAGAATGGCGGCCGAGGCCGAAGCACAGTTCTCCATCGGGCAGGTGATCCCCGGGACGCGCTACCGTGTCCGGGGGTTGATCGGATCGGGCGGTATGGGGTCCGTCTACGAGGTGGAGCACGAGGAGCTCGGCAAGCTGTTCGTGCTGAAGGCGCTGCGGCCTCAACTCATCGAGCGGCGGGATCTCGCCGCTCGTATGAAGAACGAGTGGCATGCCTTGGGGCGCCTCGAGCATCCCAACATCATCCGTGTCACGGACGCGGGGCGGACTTCCGACGGAGTGCCCTATTACGTCATGGAGAGGCTCACGGGCGAGACCCTCGCGGCGCGGCTGCGGCGGGAAGGGCCCATGAGCGTCCCCTCCGCCATCCGGGTGGCGACCGCGATCCTCGACGCGCTGGCCGCTGCCCACGCCATCGGCGTCGTCCACCGGGACATCAAGCCGCAGAACGTGTTTCTGCCGAGCGGCGGCGGAATCAAGCTCCTCGACTTCGGGGTGGCGAAGCTCCGGGACCGAGCGGCGATGGTCGTGACACGGCGAGGGGTGGCGATCGGGACGCCGAAATACATGTCCCCCGAGCAAGCGGAGGGGAACGCGGTGGACGGGCGCGCGGACCTCTATGCGGTCGGCCTCGTGCTGTTCGAGCTCGTCCTGGGGCGAGGGCCGTTCGCGCATCACCGGGAGCCGAACGAGTTGGTCCTGGCTCACATCGCCGAGATCCCGCCGCGCCTCGATGATGTGTGGTCGGGTGTACCAGCGGAGCTGGCAGATCTCGTGCAGCGCTGGCTGTCGAAGGATCCCGCCGACCGACCCCTCGACGCTGGCATCGCCGCTCGAGAGCTCGGGCGCCTGTTGGAGAGGTTTGGCCGGGAGCTCGGCGTCGTGGCGGAGGTGTCGACCTTGGGAGCGGACTACGAGGCGACCACCCGCGGTCCGGGTTCGGCTCCGTTCGGGACGATTCGTGAAGCGGCGACGGCTCCGACGCGCACCGCGGCGGACGGGACTGCCTCGACGGCACTTGACGAGCTCGGAGGGTGCTCGGAGGTGACCCGGACGGAGGAGCGCTCCCGAACACCACCCCCCGTCGTCCCGAGCCGCGCGGGGCGATCCAGGCTCCTCGGTTGGGCGCAGCGGGGCGCTTGGGCGGGGGCTGCGGTGGGCGCGCTCGTCCTCGGGACGCTCCTCGCCGGGGTCCCCCTGAACGGCATGTGGGGAGGGGCTGGCCTGACCAGCGTCCCCACGACGACGCTGCAGAGGGAGGAGACCGCAGTCGGCGCTGAGATCCCGGCGCGGGAGGCCCCCGACGCGGCCCCGCGGGGGCGGCACGGCTCGGAACAGGCCGACTCGGAAGCCGAGAGCCGGGAGCCGCCCAGCTCGGGCCGGCCTGGTCCAGTGCTCCCCACCTCGCCCGACCCGACGAGCCACGCCGCCCGAACCAGTCAGCCCAACCAGCCCAGCCGATCGAGCCCGCCCCCCAGGGCTCATCGCTCCTGGGCCAGCGGCTCTGGAGAGGACCTGCGGGGCCGCGCCCCCGACACTCTGCAACCAGAGACGACCCTGCGGGCGCCAGCGCCCTCGAGACGGCGGATCGCGTCTGCCGAGGAGGCCGCAGATGGCTCACCCCCGCTTGGTGCGGCGCTCGCGGACGGCCTCCCGGGGAGTGGGCTGTAGCGTGTGCGGGCCCCGGCCGAGAAGTCCGACCGAGTCGGCTCGTTGGCCCAGGATGCCTTCGGCCCGGCGGTCGGGTAGAGTGCAAATTGCCGGAGCGGCGCTTTACGAGCGCTTCACCATCGCGTAAGTTCCGCGCCCCACTTCCGGAGAAAGTGGGCGTTCCGCGAGGGACGAATCAGTCAACGACACACACCCCGAGCGCAACGTCGGGTCCGGTGCCCTCTCGAGGGTTGGCACGGCGCGGGGTGGAGGAAAAAACCGAAAGGGAGAGCGCCATGAGTGAGCAACAGACCGTAGAGCAGACCCCAGAGGAGGCGGCGCAGCCCGTCGCCGAAGCCAAGATCGCCGACTTCGAGGTGCCCGAGCAAGGGACCGCCACGGAGGTCGCGGAGACCGCCGCCATCGCTGGCGAGCGCGCTCGCGCGGAGGCAGCCGGAGAGCTCCAGGCCGAGCTGCGCAGCGCCGACAACCCCCTCACGGTGCGTGAGCTCTTCGAGGCCGGCGTGCACTTCGGTCACCAGACGAAGCGCTGGAACCCGAAGATGCGCCAGTACATCTACGGCGCGCGTCAGGGGATCCACATCATCGATCTGGATCAGACCGCCTCGCTGGCGAAGCGGGCGTACCAGTTCATCGCGGACACCGTGTCTCGGGGCGGCAATGTCCTCTTCGTGGGCACGAAGCGGCAAGCGCAGGAGATCGTGCGCGGCGAGGCGGCGCGCGCGAACATGTACTACGTCACCAACCGCTGGCTGGGTGGCACGTTGACGAACTTCCGCACCATGAAGGGTGGGCTGGATCGTCTGCGCACCCTCGAGCGGATGCGTGAGGACGGCACCTACGAGCAGATCCTCAAGAAGGAGACGGTACAGCTCGAGAAGGAGCGCGCGAGGCTCGAGAAGTACATCGGCGGCCTCAAGGGGATGACCTCCATCCCGCAGATCATGTTCATCATCGATCCCGCGCAGGAGTTCATCGCCGTGAAGGAGGCTCGCAAGCTGGGCATCGCGATCGTCGCCATCACGGACACGAACTGTGACCCGGATCTGGTCGACTACGTGATCCCCGGGAACGACGACGCCATCCGCTCCATTCGGATCATCACCTCCGCGGTCGCGGACGCTTGCCTGTACGGCGCGTCCCGGCGCCGTGACGGAGGCGGAGGCCGTGAGCGCGAGAGCCGCGGCCCCGAAGCCCAGGTCGTGTACGCCAATCGGCCCCGCAGCTGACCCAACCAGGCCCCGCCCAGCGTCTCGGACCGCTCCCTCGGGTGGTCGGCGCGGGGTGGGGCTCTTCTGCAATTTGGTTTCCCGCGACGTGCGCTTGCGCGCGTCCCTGTTTCCGCAGCATCGGGCTGCGGGTAGTGAGGCAATATGGCTCAAGTGGACATGAAGCAGGTCAAGGAGCTCCGCGACCGCACTCAGGCTGGACTCAATGATTGCCGCTCGGCGTTGATGGAGGCCGAGGGGGACATGGAGAAGGCCGTCGAGGTCATCCTGAAGAAGGGCCTCGCCAAGAGCGCGAAGCGCGCGGGCATGGTGGCCGCAGAGGGCGTGGTCGCGACTCGCGTGAGCCAGGATGGGCTCAGCGCGGTCGTCGTCGAGGTGAACATCCAGACTGACTTCGCGGCGCGCAATGAGGAGTTCACGGCGTTCGTGGACAAGGTCGTGCAAGCCGCTGAGGCGGCTGACGATGGCGCAGAGCTTGGCGCGCAGCCGTTCCCCGGTGGGCAGGGCACGGTCGAGGAGAACCGCGCCGCCCTCGTGGGTCGTCTCGGCGAGAACATCACCGTGCGACGTTGGCAGCGGGTGCGCGTCCCGAGCCCGGGCAAGGTCACGAGCTACATCCACATGGGTGGCAAGATCGGCGTGATCCTCGGCGCGAAGGCCGGGAGCGCCGAGGTCGCAGCGCACGCGGACGTGACGAAGTTCCTCGAGGAGACCGCGATGCAGGTGGCCGCGATGAACCCGCCCTACCTGCACGCTGGCGAGATCCCGGAGGCCGACAAGAAGCAGCAGCGCGAGATCTTCGCGGGGCAGCTGGCCGAGGAGGGCAAGATCCCCGAGGATAAGCGGCCCAACGTCATCGAGGGTAAGCTCGCCAAGTGGGCGCAGGAGGTGTGCCTCCTCGACCAGCCGAGCGTGCTCGAGCCGAAGAAGACGGTGGGCGAGCTCCGCAAGGAGCTTGAGAAGTCGGCCGGCGGCTCCGTAGAGGTCGTCGGGTTCGTCCGCTTCGAGCGCGGCGAGGGCATCGCCCAGCCCCAGGGCGCGGACTTCGCCGCCGAGGTCGCGGCGATGGCCGGCGGCAACTGAGCGCCTGACGTCACCGACCCCCGAGACCCGCGTGGATCGTACCCTTCGGGGGGCGATCTTCGCGGGTCTTCGTCGTGATGCACCTGTGCCG
>JAEWOQ010000250.1 GCA_023460875.1 Pseudomonadota bacterium | reverse complement strand
CCGCCTCGCCCTGCGGACGCTCTCCCACGCGATCGCACGCGACCGCGGTCAGCGCGAGGAGGAGGAGGGGGTAGAGACGAGGCATCCTATCCTTCGTACTGACACGCATGGCCCCGACAGGCCAGCCAACATGCCCGTACAGCCCCCTACACCCGAGGGGACACCCGAGGGGGGACACCCGAGGTCTCCCGCCAGCGCTGAGCAGGGCGGACGCCGCTCCGGTTTTTCGGTCCGGGTCCTTCGGTGAGCCGCGCCGCAGCCCATCACGCGCCGCAGCCCATCACGCGCCGCAGCGCCATCATGCGCCGCAGCGCCATCATGCGCCGCAGCGACGTGCTGGCCGGGCCCGCCGCGCGCGCTCAGGACGAGCTGCGCGGAGAGCCAGGGATCGACTCTGCGCTCGGGTCAGCCGTCCAACGCAGGCGCGGACGCCGCGCGGCGCGGGCTTCGTCGAGGCGCCCGAGGCGCGTGAGGTGCGGCGCCGTCTTCACGAGCTGCGGCTCTCGAGCGGCTTCTTCCTTGATCGCCGCGAGGGCAGCCACGAACGCGTCGAGGGTCTGCTTCGTCTCGGTCTCCGTAGGCTCCACCATCAGAGCCCCGCGCACCACGAGGGGGAAGTAAACGGTCGGGGGGTGGAAGCCGTAGTCGATGAGCCGCTTCGCGACGTCGAGGGTCTTCACCCCCGTCGCCTGCTCGAGCTCCCGGTCCGTGAACACCGCCTCGTGCAGCGCGGGAGTCGTGTAGCCAAGGGGGAACAGCTCGCTGATGCGAGCGGCCAAGTAGTTGGCGTTCAGCACGGCCATGTCACTGACCGCCGCGAGACCTTCGGGCCCGAGCTCGCGGATGTACGTGTAGGCGCGCACCATCATCCCGAAGTTGCCGAAGAAGGAGCGCACCCTCCCGACGGAGAGCGCGCGCGCCTCATCGATGACGCACATCTCGCCATCGCGCCGCACTACAGGGACGGGCTGATAGGGCTCGAGGATGGATCGGAACGCCACGGGCCCTGAGCCCGGCCCCCCACCACCGTGGGGCGTCGTGAAGGTCTTGTGCAGATTGAACTGCATCACGTCCACCCCAGCGTCACCTGGGCGCGCACGCCCCAGCACGGCATTGAGGTTCGCGCCGTCGCCGTAGACGAGGCCGCCCCGCTCGTGGACCAGGCGGGACAGCTCCGGCATCGCGGTCTCGTAGAGACCCAGCGTGTTCGGGTTCGTGATCATCAGGCCGGCGACATCGTCGCCCGCCGCGTCGAGGGCACGGGCGAAGGTCTCCACCTCGACGATGCCCCGATCGCCCGCGGGGAACGGCACCGCCTCGAACCCGTTCAGCGCGCAGCTCGCCGGGTTGGTGCCGTGAGCGCTGTCAGGGATGAACATCTTGCGGGGCGAGCGCCCCTGGGCCTGGTGGTAGGCCCGGATCATCATCAGGCCCGTGAGCTCCCCCTGCGCGCCTGCGGCGGGCTGCAAGGACACCCCGTCGAGGCCGACGATCTCCGACAGGAGCTCCTGCAGAGACACCATGAGCTGCAGGGCTCCCTGGGCGAGGTGCGGCGGTGTCAGCGGGTGGAGGCCAGCGAACCCCTCGAGACGAGCCGCCCACTCGTTCACCTTGGGGTTGTGCTTCATGGTGCACGACCCCAAGGGGTAGAACTGAGTGTCGATGGAGAAATTCCACTGACTGAGCCGCACGAAGTGGCGGAACGCCTCCGGCTCGCTCACCTCTGGGAACCCTGCGGGCTCTCTCCGGCGCAGGGCGCCGAGCTCCGCGTCCACGTCCACCTCCGGGACGTCGAGCTCCTCGATGGACAAGGCTGTGCGACCTGGCGCGCCTCGCTCGAAAATCGGCGGCTCGTCGAACTGCAGACCGGGAGAGGCAACGCCGGGCACGGCCGCCTTATTCTCCGTCCTCGTCGGAGGGCTCGGCGGGCGGCGGAGCCTCTTCCGTGGTCACGTCCGGATCGGTGGCGGTCCCATCCCAGCCTTCGGCGCCGGTGCGGCTCTCGAGCTCGTCCGGGCGTACGCTCTTGGGATCGGGCTCCATGTTGTTCTGCTTCAACGCGGTCCAGGTATGGCCAGCGTTGTTGCTGTCGAGGCCCCACTCGCCCCGGATCTCGTGGGGCTGCACGTCGTCCGGCACGACGTACCGGAAGTATCCCCGGCCCTCGACCGTCGCGTTCGGGCCGATCATGCCGATCTTGTGCTCCTTCCACTCGTACTCGAGCACGTCACCCTTCGTCTCACCGAAGAGCTCTCCCCACTTGTCGCCAGCGACCGTGCGCCAGGCGCCCGTGATCTTGTCACCGCTCCCTTCGACGAGGTGCAGATAGCCGTAGGTCTGGCTGTAGTAGACGCCGTGCCATTTGCCGCCCTCGGGCATCTCGCCGCCCTGGACTTCGATGGAGGTTTTCGGTCCTTGGGATCCACCACAGGCGACGAGGGTCGTCGCGGGGAGGGCAAGGGCGAGGAGCAAGCTGGGACGTAGGTAGCCACGCAGGAACATGGCGCGCACTTTATCACGCAACCGCGCACCGCAATGGGGGAACGTACCAGGACGCGGGAATCAGGCTCCGGCTACGAGGCGGGCGCCGAGCTCGCGGCCGATCCGCCCAGCGTCCGTGCTCGCGTGAGGCCACGGCACGCGCGTCTCCGCGCGACGCAGCTGGGTGCCATCGGGAGCCGCGAGGAGGCCCCGCAGCCAGAGCTGGTCCCCGTCCCGCAGAGCAAACGCCGCCACTGGAGTCTTGCAGTCACCCTCGACGGTGGCCATGACGCCGCGCTCGGCTTCCACGGTGATGAGCGTATCGTGGTGTTGCAGGGGCGCGAGGAGCTCCCGCAGCTCATCGTCCTCGGCTCGATGTTCGATGGCGAGCGCCCCCTGCCCGACGGCGGGCAAGAGCAGCTCAGGGGCGAGATCTTCGGTCACCTCGTGGCCCAGGCCCAGGCGATTGATGCCCGCTCGAGCCAGGAGCACCGCGTCGACGATCCCCTCACGGCACTTGCGGATCCGCGTCCCAACGTTGCCGCGCAAGGGGACGACCTCCACCTGAGGGTTGACCTGCCGCGCCTGCACTGCCCGACGCAGGGAGGACGTGCCGATGCGCGTGCCAGCGGGCAAGCCGGCGAGAGGCACTCCCGTGCGGCTCACGAGCACGTCCCGTGGATCTTCCCGCTCGGGGACACAGCCGATCGTCAACGCGGGGTGCAGCTCGGGGGGGACGTCCTTCATCGAGTGCACCGCCAGGTCCGCCCGGCCATCGACGAGGGCCTCCTCGATCTCCTTGAGGAACAGCCCTTTGCCACCGATCTCCGCCAGCGGACGATCCGTGATCCGATCGCCCGTGGTCACCACGTGCAGCTCCTCGACCTCCAAGCCCGGGTGCAGGCCGACCAGCTCGGCGATCCAGGCTCGACACTGGGCCAGCGCGAGCTCGCTCTTGCGAGTGGCCACGACGATGCGACGGCTCATGCAGAGGTGCTTAGATCAACGACGGCGCGAGCACCACCACGCCGTACCACCACGCCGTACCAACACGCTGCCCGTCACCGGGCTGCGTCGTTGCACCGCCGCACATCGCCCCGGGCACATCGCCGTGCGGTTGCCCTGCCGCGCGGCGCGACATTTCAGTTCCCGGTGGCGCGCCGCCAGGAGGACAGCTGCGCCGCCGACTCGGAGGGCAGCTCCTCGAAGGTTCTCTCGGCCTCGACCGGTCGCTCACCGCTCTCGAACATCGGCGGCCGAAGGGAGCCCTTCTCGAGGGCGGAGGGCTCCACCCCGGACAGGTCGAACAGCTCGTCGAGGGTCTCCGCCACCTGCTCGAGGGAGATCCCGTCCTCGCTGGTGGCCTCCTCACGCAACCTCTGCGTGGGGTGATGGAGCATTCGATTGAGCGTGGCGTCGAGCATCTTGACCACGGCCGCCCGATGCTCGGGGCCGAGATCCCGCAGCTTGCCGCGGAAGCTCCGCTCGACCTCGATCTCCATGGCGCTGCGCAGGCGGGCTCGCAGGGCCTTGATGACGGGCGTCGCCTGTTCGGCGTCCACCCAGCGCTCGAAGCCCCGCGCCTCCTCCTCGAGGATCCCCTCCGCGTGTTGGGCTTCCCGGAGCCGCCCGGAGCGCGACTCTTCCACGACGTGGGCGAGATCGTCGATGTTGTAGAGGAAGACGCTCTCGAGGCGTCCCACGGTCGGCTCGATGTCCCGCGGCACCGCCAGATCGATCAGAAACAGGCTCCGCCCTCTGCGCGCTTTGCGCACGTTCTGGAGCATGCTCTCAGAGATGACGTAGTGCGGAGCGCTCGTGCTGCTGACGACGATGTCGGCCCGCACCAGTCCATCCGGTAGCTCCTCCACGAGCCGCCCCGTGCCCCGCACCTCGCGCGCCAGCTTCTCGGCAGCCTCACTGCGACGGGCGAACACGGTCAGCTCGGCGCCGGCATCCCGGAACAGCCGCGCGACGATGCGTCCCATCTCCCCCGAGCCGATCAGGACCACCTGTCGCCCCTGGAGCTCCCCGAAGATTTGCCGGGCGAGGTCGACCGCCGCGGTCGGCACCGATACCTGTCCCGTGCCGATCGCCGTCTCGTTGCGGACGCGCTTGGCGGTCCGGATGGCGCGGGGGAAGGTGCGGTGGAGTACGGGCCCCAAGGTCCCCTCGAGGCGCGCCCGCTCGAAGGCTTGCTTCAGCTGGCCGAGGATCTGAGGCTCACCGAGCACCAGAGAGTCGAGGGACGAGGCCACCCGGAACAGGTGTTGGACCGCCGGCGCGCCCATGTACATGTAGAGGTGCCGCTCGATGCCCTCGCCGCGACCGGACAGGATCTCACGGCAGGCGAGCGCCGCGCGCTCCAGCGACTCCGTCGCCCCATCCACGCCTGCGGCGATCACCTCGACGCGATTGCAGGTGGAGACGACGAACGCCTCGCGCACCTCGGCCCGCGCCACCAACTCTCGTAGGAAGACGCACACCTCGGACTCGGGGAGGGCGAAGCGCTCCCGCACGTCGATGGGCGCCGTGCGGTGGGAGAGGCCGACGACGACGATCACGTCCCAGCCCCCACCATCGATCGAACGGCGTAGAACACGAGCATGAGGGACACACACACCACGCCCGCCAGGGTACCGTAGGCCATGCGCCGTCCACGCCATCCCGCCAGAGCGCGCATCGTCAGCACCCCAGCCACCAAGAACCAAGTGAGATACCCGAGGGCGGTCCGCAGGAACGACGCGCTCCCCACGGGCCCGATCTGAGCAAAAAACAACGCACCCGACACTACCCCGAAGGTGAGCAGCGGAAATCCGATCAACAACAGCCGGTGCTCGGTGCTCTCCAAGGCGGTCAGCGCCGGCATGCGACCTCCCGCGAGTGGGGCGCGCTTCTCCTTGAGCCGCTGTTCCTGAACCAAATAGAACACCGACGCCGCCCCGGCGAGGAGCACGAAGCCGAGTCCCACGATGTTGCTGGTGATGTGCAGCGCCAGCAGCGTCCTGGACAGCCCCGCGGGGGGCCCGTTGTCTCCCACGAACTGGGCAGCCACGAGGAAGGTGAGGGCCAGGGGCGCCACGAACACCCCGATGGCTCCGAGGCCACGCCGGGCCCGGAGCCACAGGTACGCCACCGCGGCGACCAGCGCGGCCAGGCTGAGGGAAAAATGGATGCTCTCCACGGGACACACCCTCGAGAACAGGGAGGCGAAGACCACGTGGGCGCCGTGACAGATCGCGCCCAGCGCCAACATCCGCGGCGCCCAGCGCGCTCCAGGAGCGACGCCGTCGCGGCGCGCGAGGTCGATGAAGAAGAGGGTCGCCGCGACCGAATAGGCGATCACCCCGAGGGTGAAGGCGATGTTGGCGAGCTGGTCCATGGGGGCTGGGCGCCGCACCGTAGCGCGGACGCCCCAGACGTACCACGCAGCTGAGCCCAGAGCAGGGGGGACTCAGTAACCGGCGACGCTCACGACCCGATCGCCGGCGAGGAGCTCACGATTGGACTCCATCACCAGGGCCACGGAGCTATATTTCTCCGTCCGCAGGATGCGCACCTCGCCGATCACCTCGTCGGGGAAGTCCGCGTCGTCCCCCTTGATCGGGGTGATCTCGCTGGGCACGAGCTCTGGAGAGTCCAGGCGGATCCGCGCCCGGGCCGTGCGGGGCGCGTTCTTCAGCCCCCGACGCCACTGGTCGCCTCGCCGCACCACCTTCATGCGGTTCCCCGGCTCGAGCCCATCCTCCGAGCCCTTGTCCAAGAACACCACCTGGTTTTGGGCGACGTAGACGTGCGGATAGATGCTCGCCAGCACCCGAGCGATGACGTCTGCCTGAGCCGGCTTGACCGCGACGACATCGAAGCGGCGACCGACGGGCCCCACCTTGACCCCCCGCTCGATCACGTCGATGGCCTCCGTGATCTCCCCCCGGGCCACCCGCGTCTCCGGATCCCACTGGTTCACCCGAATGGTCCCGTAAATCTTCACGATTTCCCCCGGCGGACGGCGGGCTCCCGGCACGTTCGCCGGCTGCCGCACCTCGAGGAAGGCCGTGAGCTGCTGACCGAGCCGGGGCTCGACCCCCTCGCGCATCAGCAAATAGACCTGGTTGCCGTAGCTCAGCAGCATCTGATCCTCGGCGGATCCGACGAGCTCGCCCCACACGTCCTCCTCGGGGTCCCCGATGAAGCCCTGGTCCCGCAAGAAGACTGTGCCTTCGCCGATGCCCGCGCGTGGGGCGACGAGGGGGGCGTCGAGGGCTCGCGCTCCCGTCGCCGTGGCGGTCTGCGACCCCGACTGGCGCACCCGCACCTGATCCCCCGGGTAGATCCAGTGGGGGTTCTCCACCTGCGGGTTGAGGCTCCAGAGCTGTGGCCAGGCCCACGTGTTGCCCAGGTAGTGACCCGATAGGTCCCAGAGGGTGTCCCCCTGGCGCACGACGTGGAGCTCCGCTTGACCTGCAGGTCGGCGACCGTAGCCGCTGAAGCTCCCGATATGGAGCGAGTCGCCCGCCGCCTCCTCGCCGCCGCCCCCAGTGATGATGCCACCCCCCTCCTGGGGGGGCGCGAGGTCGAAGCCATCCGCCGAGCGTTCCCCCACCATCGGCTGGGCGCTGGACGGCAAATGAGCGTTCAGGTTCGACCCGGGAGCGAGGCTCCCATTCCCAGGCGGCGGCGCTACGCCTCCCCCCACGGTCCCTCCCACGCGCACCTGGGTTCCCTGGGGCGAGGTGTCACTCACCTCCCCGTTCCCCGCGTTCTGGGCGAGCGCGCCACGGGAGACGAGCAGGACCGGAACGACGAACAGAGCGAGCGAGCGGGGCGGGGTCATGGTTTCTTCCTCGAGGGTTCGGGCGGGGCCAGCTTCGTCACTGCGTCGTCGAGGGGCTGGAGCTTGGGCTCCTCGTTGCCCCGTAGGCGGAGCACGGGGCGGGGCGCCTCGTCGTCGGCTCCCTGGCCCTCGGGAGCGGTCTCGAGGGCGCTCGCGGAGACGGGCTCGTCGCCGACGGGGCGGGCCCCGGGCTCGGCGGGGGCGGCGCCTGGAGGGACGAGCTTGACCACCCGCAGGGTGGGCCGTTCGGCCGCCTGGCCGCTTTCCTGGTCTTCGGCGGCTCGCGAGGCGGCGGCTCGCCCACCGCTGCCCTGGCCTTCTCCCAGCGTCCTACAGGTGTCGGGGCTGTTCTCGTCCCTGATCGTCCGGGCGAGTTGGGCCCGCAGCTCCTGGTTTTCCTGCTGGAGCTCCGTGAGCCGCGCGTCGAGGGCCATCGACTCGGGGGAGGACGCCGTCGGGGCCGCGGCACCCCCGCAGCCGGCCAGGACGCACGCCGCCGCGAAGCTGCCAGCCCAGATCGAGGGGAGCCGCTGTAGGTAGGGAGGGACCATCGCTGCGGGATCGTACGGGGCCAGGGAAACGGCGGCCAAATTGACGACCCTCCCAGCGGCGTCTAGCTTCACTTCGTGAGGCGTCAGGACCGAGAGCCCCTGGATTCGCCGGACGAGGGCGTGGAGCCGGCCGAGGAGTCTCTGGACTCCGCGGCGGGCCTCGATCTCCCCGAGCCCGATGGGGAGGAGTTCGAGTCGATCGAAGGGCTCGACTCCGCGACGGGGCTCGAGGCGCCCGCGGCGGGCCTCTCCCCTGCGCGTCGTCGTGGGCGCGGTGCGCGGCGTCTGCGCCGCCTCGATCTCCGCAAGACGCTGTTCGTCCTCCCGAACGCGATCACCTTGGCGAGCGTGTTCTGTGGCTTCAACGCCATCCGCGTGGCGGGGACCCCCGAGGCAGACGCGAGCGACTTCTATCGCGCCGCGGTCCTGCTGATCTTCGCCATGCTGTTCGACCTCATGGACGGACGGGTGGCGCGCCTCACGAAGACCCAGAGCGCCTTCGGGTTGCAGCTCGACTCCTTGGCGGACGTGATCTCCTTCGGCCTCGCGCCAGCGATCCTCGTCTACCAGTGGGTGCTCTATCGGCTCCCCATGGCGGGGCTCCTCACGGCGTTCATGTTCGCAGCCTGCGCCTGCATCCGCCTGGCCCGCTTCAACGTGCTCAGCTCCACGGACAGCGGCGCTCCGGTGAAGCCCGGCAAGTACATCATCGGGCTGCCCACGCCGCCCGCCGCGGGGATCCTGATCTCCCTCGTCGTGGCGAACCATGCGGTAGGCGGCGCCCTGGGCGACGAGCGGTACACCATCGGCATCCTGGTAATGACCGTGGTGCTGAGCCTGCTGATGGTCTCGAACGTGCGGTTCCGATCCTTCAAGGATCTACGACTGAACACGGGCACGCTCCTGCTGGTGCTCTTCGTGATCACCTCGAGCGCCTTCGTCTGGCAGCGCTTCAAGCCCCAGTTCGTGTTGGTGTGGCTACTGTGTTTCTACGTACTCATCGGATTGCTCGAAGGGCTCCGGTCGATCGCCGCGAGGCTGGGGAGCCGGGAGTCCACCTCGGCGGACTCTGGTTGACCTGCGCGCGACCCGCCCGGGGGACCCGTCGGGCGCTCTCCTGGAGAGCCCCCTTGTGCGCCCTGCTGGCGCTCGTGGCTCTGCCGCACTGCGAGCGCAAAGCGGAACCCCACGACGCCCCCGCCCAACACTCCGAGGCAGAGGCGCCCTCCGGGGAACGGCTGCCCCCCCTCGAGCTCCGGGATGACACCCCGGGGACCCTCCTCACCTGGGTGGACGAGGACGGCGAGTTCCGCGTCGCCCAACGACCCGAAGACGTCCCGGAGGCCGCGCGAGCGACGGTGCGGGTCGTCGTGCAGGGCAAGCCCGCGGGCACGCCGGAGACGGTCTACGTCGCCGATCTGAGCCAGAAACAGCTGGACGGTCGGTACCCGGTCCGGACCATGCCTCGCGCGGCCTGGGACGACCTCGGCGCCGAGCGTCGCCAGGCGCGGGTCAAGGAGCTGACGCCCCCGGTCGAGGAGGTGCCGCCCGGCTCCAGCGGCCCGGTCGTGATCTACGGCGCCGACTGGTGCAAGCCCTGTCATCAGGCGGAGGACTACCTCCGGCAGCGCAAGGTCGCCGTGGTGCTCAAAGACATCGAGCAAGATCCCGCGGCGCAGGCGGAGATGAAGCGCAAGCTCGCGGCCGCGAACCTCCGCAACGCGTCCATCCCCGTGATCGACGTGGGGGGCACGCTCCTCGTCGGTTTCAGCCCCCGGGCCCTCGACGCCGCCCTCGCGAAGCTGCCCTCGAAGGACTCTGAGGGCCCAGCGTCGCCCTGAACGACTCTGGGGGCCCAGCGTCGCCCCGAACGACTCCCCGGACCCCTGCGGGGGATCTCTTCGCGAGCCTCTCTGGTCCGAGTCGTGGGGCGTCGGCGTGCCTGTGTGACGGCTGTTGGGTCGGCCGCCGTGCTGGAACGCACGAATCGGCGACGTTCCCTCTGATGAGCGGCCCGCCCTCGGCCGTTCCTCCGGCGCGGGGAACGCGAGCCTGTCGGGTGCTTCACCCGTGGAGCACGCCGAGTGCGTCGTGGAGGAGTCCGCTTGGAGAAAAAAATCGAAACCAGGCCGGGGCGACGGTACCCCCTGGGCGCGACGCATGATGGTCTGGGCACGAACTTCAGCATTTACTCACAGGTCGCCGAAGCCGTAGAGCTCTGCCTGTTCGACGAGGACGGGGTCGAGGAGCGGGTCCGCCTCGAGGAGGTCACGGCCTTCTGCTGGCACGTCTATCTGCCGGGGGTCGGTCCGGGGCAGCGCTACGGCTATCGTGTCCATGGCCCGTGGGATCCCAAGCGTGGCTCCCGCTGCAACCCGAACAAACTCCTCCTCGATCCCTACGCGAAGGCGGTCACCGGGAGCATCGACTGGACGGAGGCCTGCTTCCCCTACCGCTTCGGGGATCCGCACTCACGCAACGACCAGGACAGCGGCCCCCACGTCGCCAAGGCCGTGGTCCACAGCCCCTACTTCGACTGGGGCAACGATCGCCCGCCGGACGTCCCTTTGCACGAATCGATCATCTACGAGGTCCACGTCAAGGGTTTCACGGCGACGCACCCGGACGTGCCCCCGAACCTGCGCGGGACCTACGCGGGGCTCGCGCACCCCGCGGCGATCGAGCACCTCCGGAGGCTCGGCGTGACGGCGGTGGAGCTCCTGCCCGTGCACCAGTTCGTTCACGACGCGCACCTCGTCGAGCGGCGGCTCCGCAACTACTGGGGCTACAACTCCATCGGCTTCTTCGCTCCTCACAACGAGTACGCCAGCGCCGGGGACCTGGGCGAGCAAGTCCAGGAGTTCAAGTCGATGGTCAAGGAGCTGCACGCCGCCGGCGTCGAGGTGATCCTGGACGTCGTCTACAATCACACGGCGGAGGGCAACCACCTCGGGCCGATCCTGTCCTTCAAGGGCATCGACAATCAGGCCTACTATCGCCTCGTGGGCGATGACCCCTTCTACTATTATGACACGACGGGCACCGGGAACTCGCTGAACATGGCGAACCCCCACACGCTGCAGCTGATCATGGATTCGCTGCGCTACTGGGTGACCGAGATGCACGTCGACGGCTTCCGCTTCGACCTGGCCGCGACCCTCGCCCGTCAGTTCCACGAGGTGGACAAGCTCTCGGCGTTCTTCGATCTCGTGCAGCAGGATCCGATCGTGGGCCGGGTGAAGCTGATCGCGGAGCCCTGGGATCTCGGGGAGGGCGGCTACCAGGTGGGCAACTTCCCGCCCAACTGGTCTGAGTGGAACGGCAAGTACCGCGACACCGTGCGCGACTACTGGCGCGGCCAGCACGCCACCTTGGCGGAGCTCGCCTCGCGTCTCACGGGCTCCTCCGATCTGTACTTCAAGGATACGCGCGCCCCCTCCGCCAGCATCAACTTCGTGACCGCTCACGACGGCTTCACGCTGGGGGACCTCGTCTCCTACAACAACAAACACAACGACGCGAACGGCGAGGAGAACCGCGACGGCGAGACCCATAACCGCTCGTGGAACTGCGGCGTCGAGGGCCCCACGAACGCGGCTGCGGTCCGCTCTCTGCGCGCCCGCCAACAGCGCAACTTCCTAGCGACGCTCTTGCTGTCCCAGGGCGTGCCGATGCTCCTCGGCGGCGACGAGCTGGGACGCACTGAGCGGGGGAACAACAACGCCTACTGTCAGGACAACGAGCTGTCCTGGTTCGACTGGAGTCAGGTGGACGAGGAGCTGCTCGAGTTCACCAGCAGGCTCATCGCGCTGCGGCGCGAGCACCCCGTCTTCCGGAGGCAGCGCTGGTTCTTCGGGCAGCCGCTCCGCGGCACGGTCGACATCGGCTGGTGCCGGCCGGACGGCAGCGAGATGAGCGACGAGGACTGGACGACGGGTTACGCCCGGGCCGTAGGGGTGTTCCTGAACGGGACAGCGCTGCTCGGGCGCGACCCGCGCGGCCAGCGCATCCACGACGACTCCTTCCTGGTGCTGCTGAACGCCCACCATGGTCCCCTGCAGTGGACCCTCCCCAAGCAGTGGGGCTCCCGCTGGGAGGTGGCGGTGGACACGAACACGAGCGCGGAGCACGAGCGGAAGCTGGCGCTGAAGTCGCTGATCGTGGCGGGGCGCAGCCTCGTGTTGCTCCGCAAGTTGGAGGACTGAGCGTGGTCCCTTCGTTGACTCTGCGCGGTGTCCCATGAGTCCCCCTGGATCGACCTATCGCCTCCAGCTCCACCCAGGCTTCCGCTTCGAGGACGCCGTCCGCGTCCTGCCGTACCTGAAGGCGCTCGGGGTGACCCACGTCTACTCGTCACCGCAGCTGCAAGCGGCGCGGGGCTCCACCCACGGCTACGACGTCGTGGACCACGGCCGGCCAAACGCGGAGCTGGGCGGCGAGGATGGCCACTCCCATTACTGTCGGGCCCTCGGGGAGGCCGGGCTCGGGCAAGTCCTCGACATCGTCCCCAATCACATGGCCATCCCGGGCCGGGAGAACCGCTGGTGGTGGGACGTCCTCCAGAACGGGCCCGCCTCCCGCTACGCGCCGTACTTCGACGTGGCCTGGGATTCAGCGGAGGCGAAGCTGCGCAACCTGGTGCTCATGCCGATCCTCGGCGATCACTATGGTCGTGTCCTGGAGGCGGGTCAGCTCGTGCTGGAGCGCGAGGGCCCCGTCTTCCACGTCCGCTACTTCGACCACGTCCTGCCGATCGCGCCGCGGACCCTGCGCGGCCTGCTCGCGCCCCCTGCGCGCCGCATCCAATCCGACGAGCTCGCCTTCATCGCCACGGCCTACGGGCGCCTGCCCTACGCCACCCTCACGGACCCGGCTAGCGTCGAGGAGCGCCACCGGGACCAGCGCGTGCTGACGGCGCAGCTCGAGCGTCTGCTGGAGTGGAGCCCCGAGGTCGGCGCGGCCATCGACGAGGAGGTGGCCAACATCAACCACGACGTGGACGCGCTCGATCGGCTCCTGGAGGCGCAGAACTACCGCGTGGCGTACTGGCGCACAGCAGGGCGAGAGCTGGACTACCGGCGCTTCTTCGACATCAACACCCTGGCGGGCCTCCGCGTGGAGGACCCGCGGGTGTTCGAGGAGTCCCACGCCCTCGTCTTGCAGTGGATCCGGGCCGGCGTCGTCGATGGGCTGCGCGTCGATCACCCCGACGGGCTCCTGGACCCCGAGCAGTACTTCGCGCGCCTCGCCGAGGCCAGCGGAGGTGCGTGGACGGTGGCCGAGAAGATCTTGGAGAGCGAGGAAGAGCTCCCCCCGGAGTGGGCTGTGGCTGGCACCACCGGCTACGAGTTCTGCAACCTCGTGGGCGGTCTGTTCGTGGATCCGGAGGGGGAAACGCCCATCACAAACCTCTACCGCGACCTCACGGGCAACGCTCTCGACTATGCCGAGGCGGTCTACCGAAACAAGCGCCTCGTGCTCCGGGAGATCCTGGCGGCGGACGTCAACCGCTTGGCGGAGGTGTTCGTGGCCGTGTGCGAGCGGCACCGGCGCCACCGCGACTATACCCGCTGGGATCTGACGGAGGCGCTGCGCGAGGTCATCACTCGTTTCCCGGTCTATCGGAGCTACGTGCGGGCCGCCGAGGGGCTCGTACGGCCGTCGGACGAACGCTACGTCACCGCGGCGGTCACCTCCGCTCGCGAGGGTCGCCCCGATCTGGACGGGGAGCTCTTCGAGTTCATCGAGAACCTGCTCCTGCTCCGCGTCGCGAACGCCGGCCCCCTCGAGCACGATCTCGTGATGCGCTTCCAACAGCTCACGGGGCCCGCCATGGCCAAGGGGGTGGAAGACACGACCTTCTATCGCTTCAACCGCTTCGTCGCCCTCAACGAGGTGGGCGGAAACCCGGCGCACTTCGGGGTCAGCCCCGCGCGTTTCCACAGCGCCATGGAGCAGAGCCAGGCGCGCTGGCCTCACGCGATGCGCACCCTGTCCACCCACGACACGAAGAGGAGCGCCGACGTACGCGCGCGTCTATTCGTCCTCTCGGAGCTCGCGCAGGAGTGGTGCGCCTTCGCAGAGCGCTGGGTCCGCGGGCTCGAGCACCACTGGCCCGGAGAGTACGACCCGGACGCGGCCTACGTGCTCCTGCAGGCGCTCGTGGGAGCTCACCCGCTCGAGACGTCCCGGGCCACCTCCTACATGGAGAAGGCGTCGAAGGAGGCCAAGCGTCGCACCAGCTGGGTGAACCCGGACACCGAGTACGATCAGGCGCTGCGTACCTTCGTGGAGCGCGTCGCCCTCGACGAGGAGTTCCAGCGCGCTCTCGAGGAGCTCGTCGGGGAGCTGCTCTGGCCGGGGCGGGTCAACTCCTTGGCCCAGACCCTCCTCGCGCTCACCGTGCCCGGGGTGCCAGACGTGTATCAGGGCACTGACCTCTGGGACCTCAGCCTCGTCGATCCCGACAACCGCCGGCCCGTCGACTACGAGGCCCGACGCCGCCTGCTCGCAGACCTCGACCAGCGCACGCCCGAGGCCCTCGTCACCCGAGCGGACGACGGCGCCATCAAGCTCTACGTGATCCGCGCTGCGCTGCACCTGCGACGACGTCGTCCGGACGCGTTCAGGAGCGGCGCGGCGGGCGCCTACCACCCGCTCGACTTCGAGGGGTCCGAGGCGCGGCACTGCGTCGGCTTCACCCGCGGCGATAGGATCGCGGTGATCGTGCCCCGGCTCGCCGCTCGCGCGCTGCGGGGAGACCCCACCTGGAGCCCAGAGGTGCTGTGTCGGCTGCCCCGGGGCACCTGGCGGAGCTGGCTCACCGCGGAGGAGCTCGACGGTGGGGCTGTCCCAGGACGCGCGCTCCTCGGCCGACTCCCGGTCGCGCTCTTGGAGAGGCTGGACGACGTATGAGGACGCGACCCCACCGCCCGCTCGGCGCGCACCTCGAGGTTCGGTCATGAGGTTCTCGGTCTGGGCGCCGCGCGCCAGTCACAGCGTGGAGGTCGAGCTCGCGGGCGAGCGACGCGCGCTCCACCGCGGACCCGACGACGAGTGGTTCCTCGAGGTACCCGAGGCGGGGCCGGGGACGGACTACGCGTTCGTCGTGGACGGCGGGCGTCCCCTGCCGGACCCTCGCTCTCGGTACCAGCCGGCGGGCGTCCATGGCCCGAGCCAGGTGGTCGCTCTCTCCCAGTTTCCCTGGAGCGACGGCGCTTGGAAGGGATTCTACCTCCCTGGGTCCGTGCTCTACGAGCTTCACGTCGGGACGTTCTCCCCCGAGGGCACCTTCGATGGGGCTATCGGTCGCTTGGATCACCTCGTCGACCTCGGCGTGGACGCCGTGGAGCTCATGCCCGTCGTCGAGTTCTCCGGCGCACGGGGCTGGGGGTACGACGGCGTCGACCTCTTCGCGCCGCACCACGCCTATGGCGGCCCCGAGGGCCTCCTGCGCCTCGTCGACGCCTGCCACGGGCGCGGCCTCGGCGTGATCATCGACGTCGTCTACAACCACCTCGGCCCCTCCGGGAATTATTTGGCGCAGTTCGGGCCCTACTTCTCGAGCCGCCACACGACCAACTGGGGCGACGGGGTAAACCTGGATGGTCCCGACAGCGACCCCGTACGGCGCTTCTTCCTGGACAACGCGCGCATGTGGCTGCGGGACTACCACGCGGACGGGCTGCGCCTCGACGCCGTGCATGCCCTCGTCGACGACTCCGCGATCCACTTCCTCGAAGAGCTCTCCAGCGAGGTCAGGGAGCTGTCCGCCGAGCTCGGGCGCCCCCTCTGGCTCATGCCGGAGAGCGATCTGTCCAACCCGCGCTTCGTGCAGCCCCTCGCCAGCGGCGGCTATGGCCTCGACGCAGCCTGGGCCGACGAGTGGCACCACGCGCTGCACGCGGCGCTCACCGGCGAGCGGGACGGCTACTATCGCGAGTTCGGGAGCCTCGCGCAGCTCGCGAAGGCGCTGCGACAAGCCTGGGTGTACGACGGCGTTTACTCCCCCCACCGCAGGCGCAGACACGGCCGGCCCCCGGTGGGGCTCTCCGGACATCAGTTCGTGGTGTGCACCCAGAACCACGATCAAGTCGGCAATCGCGCCCGCGGGGAGCGCACGAGCCAGCTCCTGTCGGTGGAGCGCCTCGAGATCGCCGCGGCGCTCCTGCTCACGAGCCCCTTCGTGCCCCTGCTCTTCCAGGGCGAAGAGTGGGGCGCCCGGACGCCGTTCCTCTACTTCACCGACCACGAGGATCCCGAGCTCGCCCGCGCCGTGAGCGAAGGGCGCCGCAACGAGTTCCGGGCCTTCGGCTGGGATCCAGAGGCCGTCCCCGATCCCCAGGCTCCCGAGACGTTCCGCTCGTCTCAGCTCGACTGGACGGAGCGGGAGCGCGAGCCTCACCAGCGACTCTTGCGCTGGTACCGCGCCCTCATGAGGTTGCGACGGACGTGCCCGGCGCTCCGGGCGGGCCGCATCGAAGACGTGCACGTGACGTACGACGAAGCCGCGCGCTGGCTCGCCGTGCTGCGCGGCTCCATCGGGGTGGCGGTCAACCTCGGCGCCCACCGACGCGCGGTCCCCCTCGCCCGTCAGCCGGAGGAGCTCCTGCTCGAGAACGGCGCCGCCGTCTTCGGGCCCGGCACCGTAGAGCTCGACGCGGACGGCGTCGCCATGTTCACCGTCGCCTGAGCCGGCCGACGCTCAGTCCGGCTCAGTCCTCGTCGATCAGCGGGAGCGGTAGCTCCGCAGCGCGGGAACCAGCTCACACGCGAGTCGAGGGGTGTCCAAGAGAGGACTCCGGCTCCTGCGCCCGCGGACCTCCCGTCACGAAAAGACGACGGTCTTGTTGTCGTAAGCGAGGACGCGGCTCTCGAGGTGCCAACGCACCGCGCGCGCCAGCACGGACTTCTCGAGGTCTTTGCCCTTACGCACCAGATCGTCCACCGAGTCCCGGTGGGAGCATCGGACCACGTCCTGCTCGATGATCGGCCCCTCGTCGAGCTGGGACGTGGCGTAGTGAGCGGTGGCGCCGATCAGCTTCACCCCCCGCTCGTACGCCTGATGATACGGTCGACCACCGACGAAGGCGGGCAAGAAGGAGTGGTGGATGTTGATGATCTGCTCGGGGTACTCCGCCACGAACTCGGCGCTCAAGATCTGCATGTAGCGAGCCAGGATCACGAGATCGATAGAGGAGCTCCGGAGCAGCTCCAGCGCCTGCCGCTCTTGCTCACGCTGGGTCTGCTTCGAGACGGGCAGGTGGTGGAAGGGGATCCCGAACTGCTCCGCCACGGGCCCGAGATCGGGGTGATTGCTCACCACCAGCGCCAGCTCTCCGTCGATCTCCGCTGCCCGGTGGCGCAGGAGGAGATCGTAGAGGCAATGGTCGTACTTGGAGACGAAGATGGCGATCCGCTTGCGCTTCTGCTGCCCCTGCTCGTCGGTGCTGAACTCCACGCGACACTTCATGGAGAAGCGCCCGGCCACCTCATCGACGGCGCGGCGCAGCGTGTGGCGATCGGTGGTGAGTTCGGCGGTCTCGAAGCAGATGCGCTGGAAGAACTGACCAGCTTGGCGATCCGTGTGCTGGTCCGAGTCCAGAATGTTGGCGCCGTGGCCTGCCAAGACCTGCGCGAGGGCTGCGACGATACCACGCCGATCCGGACAAGAGACGAGCAGGGTGGCCAGCTGCGGGGGCAAGCGAGAACTCATGGGCGCGAACTATATCAGGCGCTCGGTTGATTTCCCCGCAGCGCGGCCCCAGGCTCGCCATGACAGGCACCGCACGAGGGATCGCACGAGCGAGATGGCCGCGAGGACCTACAATTTCGACGGGATCGTCGGGCCGACCCACGGGTATGGCGGGCTCTCTCAGGGCAACCTGGCGAGCATGCGGCACCGTGGTGCCCCCGCCAATCCACGGGCAGCGGCGCTTCAGGGCCTCGACAAGATGCGGCGCGTGCACGACCTCGGGGGGCGGCAGGCAGTGCTCCCGCCGCAGCCTCGCCCCGACGTCCGCTGGCTCCGGCGGCTCGGGTTCACGGGGAGCGACGAGGCTGTGCTGCGTCGCTGCATGCACGTAGCCCCGGAGCTGCTGCGGCTGGCGTCCAGCGCCTCGGCGATGTGGACCGCCAACGCGGCCACGGTCGCCCCCTCGAGCGACACCGAGGACGGGCGCGTCCACCTGACGGTGGCGAACCTGGCCACCATGGCGCACCGCTCCCTCGAGCCGCCCACGACGCTCCGCGTCCTCCGCCGGGTGTTCGCCAGCGCCGAGCATTTCGTCGTCCACGAACCCCTCCCCGCCGTGCCGGGCCTGTTCGACGAAGGCGCCGCCAACCACACCCGCCTGACGACTAGCCAGGGGCGCGTCCATCTGTTCGCTTGGGGCCGCGCCGCCACCGGTCCGGATCCGCAGCTGCGCTTCCCGGCCCGTCAAGGCGAGCTGGCGAGCCACGCGCTGGCCCGCCTACACCTCCTGCGCCCGGAGGAGACCCTCTTCTGGCAACAGAGCCCCACGGGCATCGACGCGGGGGCGTTTCACACGGACGTGCTCGCGGTCGGCGAAGGGGCGTTCTTCATGATGCACGAGGCGGCCTTCGTCGAGCCGGCGGCTCTGCTCGAAGCGCTCGCCGCCCAGCTCGGGCCAGAGCTCCAAGTCGTCGTCGCGAGCTCCGCCGAGCTGCCTCTGACCGCCGCGGTAGCGGCTTACCCCTTCAACAGCGAGCTCGTCGAGCGAGGTGATGGCAGCCTGGTGCTGCTCGCGCCCCAGGAAGCGTGGGAGTCCGATGCCTCTCGAGCGTTCCTCCAGCGGGTCGTCGCGGAGGGCGGCCCCGTGACTGACGTGGAGGCGATCGACGTGAACGCCTCCATGAACAACGGAGGGGGCCCCGCGTGCCTGCGCCTACGGGTCCTCCTCACGGAGCCCGAGGCGAGCGCCCTCGGCGCCCACGTGCTGTACGATCCCGCCCTGGACCTGAGGCTGCGCGCCTGGGTCCAGCGCCACTACCGAGACAGGCTGGCCCTCGAGGATCTCTCCGATCCCCAGCTCCTCACGGAGGTGCACACCGCCCTCGACGAGCTCAGTGAGCTCCTCGGGCTGGGCTCGATCTACGAGTTCCAAGCCGGGGGAGATCCACCGCGCGAGAGCTAGCTCGAGGCGATGCTCCGGGACGACAACGCCCCCGCGACGACGGCCTCCGCGACGACGGCCCCCGCGACGACGCCCTGCGCCGACGACGGGAGCGTTCCCCTTCGACGCAGCGGTCAGTGCTCACGCCGCAGGTAGAAGAAATCCCGCGCGGAGGGGCGCGCCACGTAGCCGCTCTTTTGCTTGACCATGTCGTCGAGGAGCATCGTCGCCACCCGGGGCTCGCCGGCGGCGGCGTCGATCTGGAAGAGAGCGAAGCGCGTCCAGTTGTCGTTGATGTCGAGCTCGGCCGCCTGCCGCGCGCCCGCGTAGCGCAGCCCTTCAGCGAGCAGGCGCGGCCCCACCTCGATCCCGACCGCGTAGAACAGCGTCTTGCCCGTCGCGTCGAGGCCCACCGCCGAGCGGCGCCGGGTCACCAGGTTGCGGTTGAAGCCGCCCCATGGCTTCTCGTTCCCTTGGAGGAGCTGTGGATGCAGCTCTCCCTCGTCGAGCAGACAGGGCGGCGTCTGCCGGTAGTAGGCAGCGCGCGGTTCGTGTGCTGCCAGCCGTGGCCAGGGCGCGACGGCCACTGTCGTCACCGTCCCGGCGCCAGCGTTGGGCTCCAGCAGCGCGACCGTACACCCCGTCTCGCGAGGCGGGACGATCACGACTCCGGCCGCCTTCATGCCCCAGCGACCGTGTCGAGGCATGAACCCTCCGTTGAATGCGGCCACGAGCCCCGGCAGGTGCGCCCGTGGGATGCGACCAGGCTCGAGAGGATCCGGCAGAGTGGCGTTCCCCATGTCATCGGAGCCGGGCATGTAGTGGAGCGCGAGCCTCTCCAGATCGATGGCCACCACGTGCACGCTGAGGAACCGGCTCGCCTCGTGGGGATGCACCACCGTGCGCACCATGACCGGCTCCTCCTCGGACCCGAGGGGGCTCCACACGCCGTCTCCCTCCTGAGCCGAGCGCTCGAAGGGCGGCGCGAAATTCGTTGGCGGGAAGCTGGGAGCCTGCTCCGCGCCCTTCGGAGCCTGCTCCACCGGCAGCGGACCACTCGGCGGGGTGTCACTCGGCGGCACGGGGCCACTCGGCGGCGGGGGCTCACCGGGCGGCGCCGTGTCCTCGCCGACGCCGTCCCTGGGGCTGGTCGAAGCTCTCGCCTCGACCTCGGGCGTCGGCGCAGCGGGTGGACTTACCGGGCGCGAGGCGGCTTCCGCGCCTCCGTCGCGACACGCACCGAGCAGGAGGGCGCTCGCGAGCACATGAACGGCAAGAGACCTCACGACACCCCCAGGATTCACGCCTCCCCACGCGAGCGCAAGCCATCGAGCTCTCAGCGCTCAATCCCTGCGCCGAACCAGCTGCCCGGATCGACGTCGCTGGCTCCCCTCGGTCAGCGCTCCGAAGCCCCCCCGTTGCCTCCGACGTGAGGAGCCTCTCGCAGCTCGTCGAGCGTGTAGGTATGGCGCGCAGCGGCCCGGGACAGCATGTGGGACGCCACGGGCAACGTAACGAGCAGCAACGCCTCGATCGCCGCCACCCGCAGCCACCAGGTCCAATCAGGCGCGTTCAGCGCCACCCCGAGCAAGATCAAGCCGAGGGCGAACGTGGCGGACTTGGTGGCCGCGTGCTGGCGCGACAGCGTATCGGGCAGACGCAACACGCCCAGGGCTGCCACGACGAACAGCGCGGCGCCCATCGCCGCCACGCAGAGCGCCACCCAGGCGATCACGAGGCCCCCTCCCCGCCCGGTGGGTCCACGGATGCCCGCTCTTCCACGACCGGCGACTTGTCCAGCAGCCGCGCCCAGAGGACGGTGGACACGAAGCCGATGATCGAGAGCCCGATCCCAACGTCGAGGTAGAGGGCCCGGGCGCTGCCCACCGCGGCCGCGGCGGCGAGGGCGATGCTCGAGGAGAACACGACGTCGAGGGCGACCACCCGATCCGGCTGGCTCGGCCCGCGCAGCACCCGAGACACCGCCATGGCCAAGGCCGTCAACGCGCCCACGACGATGACCACCACCAACACTTCGCTCATGAATCACCCTCCTCTGGAAACACTCGCTGCAGCGGGACAGCAAAGCGCCGCTGGATGCTCGTCGTCACCGCCTCCGCGTTCGAGACGTCGAGCAGGTGCAAGAGCATCTCTCGGCGCTCTGGATCGATGTCCAGCGCGGTCGATCCCGGCGTAAGCGTCACGAGGCACCCCAGAATGGCGGCGCCGGTCTCACTGAGGTTCTCGTAGTCGATGCGGATGAGCCCGGAGCGCGGCTGAGGACCAGGGCGCACGATGAGCCAAGCCGTCAGCACTCCCGAGTGCACCACCTGACCGACGAACTGCGCGCCCAGGCTCAGCAGGACGGGGACGTGACGCGCCCAGCTCATCCTCGTCTCCTGGACGGACCCCCGCCGATGGACGTGCCCCCGCCGATGGTCATGGCCATCCCCCAAACCCCGGCGTGGGATGAACGCGGGCCACGCCGAGCTGGCTCGCGCTGCGATCCAGGAAGCTCACCACGGGCTCCGGAAAGAGCCCCAACGCGACCGTGAGCCCTGCGAGGATGCCCACCGCCGCATAAGCCCAACCGAGCCCGCCAGGGGGATCCTCCGCGGGCCCCGACGCCCCAGCGGGCGCCGCCACGCCGCCGCCACTGCGCGACGGCGCCTCCTTCCAGAACGCCTCGAGCCAGATCTTCGACATCGAGTATAAGGTCAGAAAGCCTGTCGCGAGGGCGGCCGCCGCCCAGACGCCGCGTTCGAGCAGCAAGGTCTCCCGGATCAACATGACCTTCGCCCAGAAGCCCGACAGCGGCGGCGCGCCGACCATGGCGAAGGCCGAGATCAGGAAGATCACCGCGAGCAACGGGCGAGCCTTGTAGAGCCCGCCACACCGCCGAAGGTCGTAGCTGCCCCCCAAGCGGGACACGATGGCCGCGATCAAGATGAGGTTCGTCTTCGCGAGCACGTTGTGCCCCAGATAGAAGACGGTGGCGGACGCGCCCGCCATCGTCCCGAGCCCGACTCCGAGCAGGAGGTAGCCGATCTGGCTGATGACATGGAACGCGAGGATGCGTCGCAAGTCCCAGTGATAGGCCGCGCCGAGGGCGCCCACGATCATCGTGGGCACCGCCAGCCAACCGATGCACTCGTAGAGCACGCGCGGTGACGTGGCGAACACGTCGCTCAGCATGCGCAGGATCGCGTAGACCCCCACCTTGGTGAGCAGCCCAGCGAACAAAGCCAAGAGCGGCCCCGGCAGCGTGTGGTAGGAGGCCGGCAGCCAAGCGAACAGGGGAAACGCGCCGGCCTTCACCAGGAAGGCCAGCAACGGCACGACCAGGAGGGGGAGCCAGGACGCCGCGTCGCTCCGCCCAGCCGCCTCCCGCAGCGCGCCGAAGTTCAAGTGCCCGGTCGCGGCATAGAGGTAGCCGATCCCGATGAGCAGAAGCAGCGTGCCCAACGTGTTCAGGACGAAGTACTTGAGCGTCCCGTCCAGGTGACTTGCCCCCCCTCCCAGCGCGAGCAACCCCAGCGCCGCCAAGAGCATCACCTCGAACCAGACATAGAGGTTGAAGAGATCTCCGGTGACGAAGGTGCCGCCCACCCCCGCGAGGAGCACGCTGAACAACGGCAGCAACCCGGGCGCCGGCGGCGCGGGATCGGCGCAGCTCTGCTGAAACAGCAGGGTCACGACGCCCACGATCGCCATGATCAGCACCATGGCTGCCCCGAGCCCGTCCGCGACGAGCTCGATCCCGAAGGGGGCGGGCCAGGCGCCCAACTGCGTACGGACCAGGCCAGCCCGCTGCACCTCCCGCAGCAGCGCCAAGGCGCACCCCAACAACGCCCCGGTACCGAGGAACGCCGCGAGCCGCTGGGCTCGGGGCTGGGCGACGAGGGCGGCGGTGATGAGGGCCGTGCAGAGGGGCACGAGCACGGGCGTGAGCACGAGGGACGACAACGCTCAGCACTCCCCCTCGAGCGGTGGTGCCCCGTCCGGACAGGGCGGCGGCTCCGAACGGCGCAGGGCGTCGGCGTCCGAGAGGCCCGTTCGCTGCTGCAGCACCAGCGCGAGCACCAGCGAGAAGCAGGTGAGCGCGAAGCTGATGACGATGGCCGTGAGCACGAGCGCCTGGGGCAGCGGGTTCGCCGCGCCCGCTTCGAGCTGGCGCGCGCCTTCCATGACCACGGGGGGCGCCGACGCCGTCGTGGAGCGCCCCGCCGCGAACATGGCGAGGTTCGCCGAGGCGCCGATGATGGACAGCCCGATGACGCAGCGGAGCAGATCCCGCGACGAGGTGAGGTACACCCCTGCGGCTACGCTGACCCCCACGGCGCAGGCGAGAGCGAGGATCACCCTACCCCCTCCTCGTCGACGCCGATGATCGCAGCCGCGAGGCCGCCCAGCGCTCCCCACACGGTCACGTACACGCCCACGTCGAAGACGTGCGTCGTCGACAAGGCGAGCGCCCAAGGACCGACCGGCGCCTCCACCCACAAGTGGGTCAGGAAGGGCTCACCGACGAACAGCGCTGGCACGCCGCTGCCCAGAGACAGCAACGCGCCCGAGGCGGCCAGCGGCACCGGCGGCAAGGGCAGCCGCGCCAGAGCTTGGCGATAGCCGCGCGCCACCGTCAGCAGAGCGGTCGCGGCGACCGCCACCAGCCCCCCGATGAACCCCCCACCAGGCGCGTCGTGCCCGCGGAACAATAGCAAGACGGAGATCACGAGCATGAACGGGTGCAGCCCGCGGACGACCACGTCGAGGATGAGCGCCCGCGGCGTCATGACGACTCACCTCCGCGCGCGCGGAGCGCCTGAAACAAAGGGAGCGTCGCCAGGAGGCTCGCCAGCACGACGACGATCTCACCGAGCGTGTCGAAAGCGCGAAAATCGACGAGGAGGACGTTCACGACATTGCGGCCGTGGGCGTCCTCGACGCTGCGCTCCGCGAAGAACGTAGCGACCGACGGGTCGAAGGTGGGCGCGTCGAGCGCCACGACGAGCAACACGGTGATCGTCACGCCGAAAGAAATGGAGAGGGCGAGGCGGACCCAACGCCGCTGCGGGGCCGGAGGCTTCGCGTCCATCCGCCGCAAACGGAGGAGCGTCGACGCGACGACGACGACGAAGGCGACCTCCACTCCGAACTGCGTGAAGGCGAGATCGGGCGCACCCAGAAAGAGGAAGAGCAGCGCGCACCCCATCCCCACGAGCCCGTTCGACAACAACAGCACGAACGAGTCGCGCACCAGGCAAGCGGCGACCGCTCCGACGGCGAGCACCAGCGCGGCACCCAGGACCCCGATGTCCTTGCCCCAGGCCGCTCCGCCCGGGGAGAGGTCCAGCTCGACGGCGCCCTGCCGCAGCAGCGCCCAGCACACGACGGCGAGGACCACTACGACGAACCCGACCAGCAAGGCGACGTAGCTCGTCAAGGCGCCGCGCTGCAGGGTCGCGGTCACCCCGCGCGCCGCCGCCGGGATCGCCCGGAGCAGCCGCTCGTACCAGTCCCCCAGCCGCAGCACCGACGGGAGCTCCACCTTGGCCAGCGCGTCGTGCAGGCGGTCCCACACCAGGAAGACGCCCACGCCGAGGGACACGGCCACGATCAGGGCCGCCCAGCCGGGCTCGGCGCGAGCCGTCGCCGATGCGGCGGCGAAATCGTAGAAGGGGTTCATCGCCTCCGCCGCGGCTCCGATCAGCGGATCCGCCAGGCGCGGCCGGACGCCGAAGAGGATCCCTACGGAGGCGATCAGCAGCGGGGGCAGGCGCATGGTCCAGCCCACCTCGCGCACGCGCCCTGGCACTACAGCGCCGCCGCGGTGCCAGAAGATGCGGATCGCGGCGATCGCCGCGACGGCCACGGTGATCGCGCTCGCCAAGACGCTCGAGTGCCCGACCCACGTATGCAGGCCGCCCTCCTTCTTCGCGACGTTCGTGAGCTCCTTCGCCAGATAGCCGAACGACATCGGGAAGCCGCTCATGGACGCTGCCGCCAGCAGCGCCGCCGCGGCGGTCCAGGGCATGCGCGGCGCGAGCCCCGCCAGGTGATCGATGTTCCGCGTCCCCGCGCAGTGATCGACGTTGCCCGCCACGAAGAACAGGGGCGCCTTGTACAGGGCATGAGCCAAGACGAGCGCCGCCACGGCGAGAGCCGAGTCGTCCCCAGGCAAGCCGATCAACATCACCATCGTGCCCAGGGCAGACACGGTCGACCAAGCCAAGATGCGCTTGAGATCGCGCTCACGCAGGGTCTGCAGCACGGCCCAGACCGAGGTGAGACCTCCGCAGCTCATCAATGAGAACTCCCAGAATGGCGTGCCATCGAAGGCGGAGTCCATCCGAGCGAGGAGGTACACCCCGAGCTTCACCATGGTCGCAGAGTGCAAGTAGGCGCTCACCGGAGTGGGCGCGGCCATGGCGTTGGGCAACCAGAAGTGGAACGGCAGCTGCGCGGACTTGGAAAAGGCGCCGACGATCACGCACAGGAGCGCCACGTCCCGCAGGGGTTGCGCGCGCCAAGCCGGAGCCGTGCGGAGGAGGTCCTGGACGGAGTAGGTGCCGGCCATGTTGCCCAAGAGCAACACCCCCGCCAACAGCGCCAAACCTCCCCCCGTCGTCACCAAGAGCGCCTGAAGCGCCGATCTTCGGTTGGACTCCTCCTCGTGGTGAAACCCGATGAGCAGAAACGAGCTGATGCTGGTGACCTCCCAGCAAGCGAACACCACGAGCAGGTTGTCGGCGGTGACGCAGCCGAGCATCGCCGTCATGAACAGGAGCAACACCAACGCGAGCCGCCAGCGCCCAGGCTCGCCCTGCATGTAGCCCGCAGCGTAGACGAACACGCAGGCCCCCACGCCCGTGATCAGGAGGACCATCAGCAGGGCCAAGCCGTCCAGGTGCAGCGCGAGCTCGACGCCGAGGGAGGGGACCCAAGGCACGCTCACAGAGAGCGGAAGAAGCCCACGCACCAACGCCATGAAGGCGGCAAGGAACGCCGCCAGCGGCAGGAGCGCCAGCCAACCCATCCGAGACGGAGCCCTCCGCCCTCCCCCTCCAGGCGTGGTCGCGAAACTCACCGGTACCTAAGCTCTGCCACAGCGCGGAGCTCTCGCAAGCCCGCGCCCTCCGGCCATGGACCCAAGGTCAGGATCGGTCCAGAGACCGGCGCCTCGAGCCCGTCTCAGGCCGGCACTATGTCTGTCTCCGCCGACGCCTCGGGATCGGTGACGATGTCCGAGGGGCTGACGGCGCCGGTCGATGACTCGAGCTTCGATCGGAAGAACGCGCGGACCTCTCCCGCGCGCGCGAACACGTCCTGGCGCCCGAGCTCGATGAGCTCCGCGGCGAAATCTCCGTCGAACAAGAAATACGAAGCGAGATCCGCCTCGCCGCCGAGGGTCGACTTCGCTGCCTGGTCGAGGAACCAACGCTGCGTCCACCCGAGGCGATCTCGATCGAGCCGCTCGGTGATGTAATCTCGCGCGAGCGCGCCGATGTCGATCGAGGGGGTGAACAGCAGCGTATCGATGCGCCGGTAACCCATGCCGCGCGCGTCCACCAAGACCTCGCGCACTCGCTCCATCTCCTCCGCGGGGAGCGTGTCCTCGAGGACTTCCATGACCCGGTTGAGCCGCGCGAGCACCTCGAGATCGTACGCGAAGGGGTCGAGCAGGAGGGCGTTGACCAGCTTCCCGAGGAGGAAGAACAAGCTCGGATACGCGGGGGTGTGATCCGGATCCTGCGCATAGGATTCCTCCGTGAGAAAGGCGCGCCGCAGCGACACGACGACCAGGCGATCGGCGCCGGTGCGGATCGCTGGTGAGATCGGCGTGTTGAAGCGGAGCCCCCCGTCGCAGTAATAGCGGGTCCCGACCTTGCGGGCGGGGAACACGACCGGGATCGCGGCGGAGGCGAGCACGTGATCGGCCGTGATGACCTCCGCGCTCACGATCCGACGTGGATCCCGCGACGGATAGAAGACCCCGTCCGGCGCGAGCTGGCTGAACATCGTGGTCCGGCCGTGCGCGATCTCGAGCGCCGTCACCACCAGGGCGCGCACGCGCCCCGCATCTACGTTGGCGTTCAGGCGCTCCCACGGGATCGAGTCCCGCACGAGCTTGTCCAGGGGGCGTGGATCGAGCAACGAGCGCCCCAGCTGCATCGGAGTGTCGCGCTGGAGGGCCTTCTCCGAGAACCAGCGGCGGCGGCGAGCTCCCAAGATCCCTCGCGGATGGATGCGAAAGTGCTCGTCGATGTCGAGCTCCTGCCAGATCCGCGCGAGATCCTCGGCGCCCAGGTCTCCTCGATCCGCGTGAGCGGCCAGGAACGCCGCGTTGATCGCCCCCACCGACGTGCCCGCGAACACCCGGAAGGGGGCCTCGTCCTCGGCCGAGAGCCCGAGCACGTCTACGATGCCACACAGGACACCAGCCTCGTAGGCGCCGCGGACCCCTCCCCCCGAGAGGACCAGGCCGGCCGTTCGTGGATGAACGCTCATCCACCTCATTGTGGCGGCGGGCCGCGAGCGAACCAACCTCTCGTCCACTGGGGAAGCTAGTAATCACATTGTGAGTCACGAGCCGCTGACATCCTACACGCGCCCGCCTCGGCGCCAGGCTGGTCCGCCATGAGGCCCGTCGCACGCCACACGCGGATTGTTGCACCCGTCGCGAGGGGAGCGTTAGGCTGCCAAAGTATGGGAAGACTCCTCATCGGTTCCAACGGCGCAGCCCGAATCGGGGCTCTCGTCGCGTTGCTCTTCGGCGTCGCTTGTGGAGGAACGAAGCCGCCGCCCGAGCCACCAAACGCTGGCGGAGACCCCACGTCCGACGGCGCCGACCGAGCCTTGGCGGAGATGTATCCGACCCAACAGTCCGAGGTGAGCGGCACGATCGTGGTGCGCATGACCGAGGGTGGGGTGTCGTTGAAGGGGCGCCTCACGGGGCTCCCAGCGGGGAGCCACGCGCTCGCCATCCACGAGAACGGCGACTGCACCGCCCACGACGCGAAGTCGGTGGGCGGGTTGTTCGCGCCCGGCGGTGGGGATCCGCCCGCCGGCTTGCTCGGCGACATCGAGACCAAGGTCGCCGGGCAGACGGACGTCGAGCTGACCGCCCCCGAGCTCCACACGAGCGGCAGCGAGTCGGTGGTGGGGCGCGCCCTGGTGGTCCACGCGTGGCCCTACGATCCGAGCGTGGAGCTCGAGCGCGTGCCGTTCCTCGCCTGCGGGGTCATCCGGCCGCGCTGAGACGCTGGGTTGGTGAAGCGCCGGGCTGTTTCCTCGCCTGCGCGCTCAGGTCAAGAGCCCTGAGGCGATCCCGACGAACACGAGCCCGAGCAGCTCCGTGATCCGGTCCCGGTCGGCCCGCGCCTCCGTGACGAGCGCGCTCAGAGAGACGCCTTGCGCTGCGGGCCTGAGCCACGCGAGGTGTCGCGCTTCGAGCTCGAGGAGACGGGCGAGGCGGCCGGCGTGGGGCGACGACCGGAGCTCCCGATGCCAGTAGGGGAGGAGGATCTTGGCGAGCACCTGCGCCGGGTAGGCGCAGAGCAAGACCCTCGTGAGCAACGCGGCCCCGGAGCGGCGCGCCGGGACGGAGGGCACGCCGCTGCGCGCGCCAGCGAGGAACCAAGCGCTCGCTCCCGGCAGGGCGACGAGCTGCCGCAGCCGGCACTCCATCTGCTTCTCGAGGGCGGCCTGGAGGGCGGCCAAGGAGAGGAACCCGCGGAGGACCAAGCTCGCCCCGAGGGGTTCGTTGGGGCGCCACCCCGAGGCGAGCGCCGACTCGATCGCTCCCTGGGAGACGACCCCCGACGCGACGAGCTGTCGCCCCAAGAGCGAGCTCGGATCCGTCGACGCCGAGAACGCGGGGCACCCGTCCTCGAAATAGATCCGCACCTGCGCCTCTGCGGCGCTCACGCGCAGGAGCCCGGTGCCCTTCGAGAGCGCGATCCGCAGCAGCTGGTGAGCCAAGGCCAGGGGCTCCGCGGCGACCGGAGCGGCGCGAGGATCGAGCTCGTCGCGGAAGCGATAGGGGGACAGCTCCACCAAGCCCTGCAGCTCGGGGAAGGAGCGCAAAGGAACGAAGGGCTCGCGCCCTCGAGAGACGCTGACCTCGTCGGGCAAGGCTCCCGTCACGATGCGCTCGATGAGCGCGGCCGCCGTCAGGGGCCCCTCGTCCCCCTCTTCGCCCTCGATGCGGTATTGGCGCGCCGGCCCTGGGCGATAGGAGCCGCGGAGCTCGCGGGGAGCGCTGCCGGCCCCGGTGTGGCGCACCTCACTCTGCAGCTCGACCAGGCCGAGGCTCGCGAGCCACTCCGCGAGCTCATGCCCCGAGCGCGGCCCCGGGTTTCCTGGCAGCACCGACTCCACCGCGGCCCGAAAGGCGGCGGCGCTCGGATAACGCTCTCGGGGGCTCACGGCCAGAGCCCCTTCGAGGACATGACGCACCTCGTCGGACAAGTGCCAGCCATGGCTGCGCAGACGGCTGAGGTCTGCCGCGGCCATGGCGACCCTCCCCTCGAGGCTCGAGGTCTCCGGAAACAGGGGCCCCGTGAGCAGCAGCTCCGCCAAGACGACGCCAGCGGCGAAGACGTCGCTGCGACGGTCCGCTGGGTGCCCCTGGAGCAGCTCGGGCGCCGTATATCCCTGACGCTGGCTGGCGGGCGCCAGCGCGCCGGTCGTCTCAGCCACTCGGTGTAGGCCGAACTCGCCGAGCTTCACCTGGCCCGCGCTCCCGATCAGCACCTCCCGCGGCGTCAACATACCGTGCAGCATCCCCAGGGGTCCGAGCTCGTCCTGAGCGTCGTGGACGTGCTCGAGCCCCCGCAGCAGCTCTCGGGCGATGAACAGCGCGACCCCCACCTCGCCGCGCCGCCGGCGCGCCGCCACGCGGGGGATCAGGTCCGCCGCGGTCATGCCGTCGACGTACTCGAAGGCGAGCAGGAGCTCACCGCCAGCCGCATCGAAGTCGATCACCTCGACCAAGTTCGGGTGGCGCAGGGACGCCTGGCGGCGGGCCTCCGCGCAGAACGCGCTGACCCAAGCGGGATCTGCCGCGAGCTCCGGGTGCACCCGCTTGATCGCCACCCGCTTCTCGAACCCGCGGGTTCCGAGCAGGTGACCTTCATAGAGGCGAGCCAGGCTCCCGTGGGCCACCAAGCGCGAGAGCCGGTAGACGCCCAGGACCTCTGCCGTGAGGGGATGCGAGAGGATCACTCCTCTTCCAGTCTACCGCGCCGCGCGCGCTTCGGGGGCGTTCAGGCACCTGCTTGGCACGCGATGATTACGCTTTCCCCCCACTCCCGCGCCGAAGATGCGACCCGCCCGCGGATGGAGGACATCACAGATGAGCTCAACGTGTCCGCACGAGTGTCCGGTTCGCGCGGTCACTCGTCCGCCCGCGATCGGGTCGCCTCGTGCAGCGCGCTGCTCAGGCGAGGCTCAAGGCTGCCACGAGGATCCCCAAGGAGTTGAAGCCGAGGTGGGCGCAGGTCGACTCCAACACCGCGCGCCGACGCGCCACGGCGTCACCGCGGGTCGGCGCGAGGGCGCGATAGGTCTTCATATAGACGTGTGAGCAGTAGAGGCCGACCACGGTGAGCGCCAGCGCCGCCCAGAGCGGGATCCCCGCCACCAGGTGGATGAGCCCGAACGCCCCCGCCCACATAGACCGACCGAGAGCGCTGCGCCGCTCGATGCCGCGGCGGAAGACGCGCTCCTCCCAGGTGACCAGGTTCGGCATCAGCAACGCGAGCACCACGAGCATGATCCGGCTGACCCACTGGGAGCCCGCTGCACCGAATAGATCGCTGTTGTTGCCGAGCACGACGTTCCCGGTCCCGCCCATCGCCGACCACCACCCCCAATTCAAGACGCCCCCCACATACGTCGAGAGCAGCCAGCCCAGCAGGGCCGCGCCCGCCAACACGAACGGGGCAGGCCAGACGTGGCGCATCCGCATCGATCGCCACACGACCCGCCACAGGACCCGTTGCTTGGTGCTCTTCCTGAGGGAGGTGCCCTCATCCACCAGGCTCAACACCACCACAGCGAGGGCCGCGCCCACCAAAGCATTCACGAGCATTCGTTTCGTTCCCCGACCTCGTCACCGAGCAGGCCTCCGCCGAGACACCGAGCAGCCCGCCCGTCGAGGTCGCCGAGCAGGCTTCGCCACGGTCACCGAGCAGGCTGCTCGCCGAGCCACATAGTCCTCGGTCAGCGCAGTTCGAGCGCCGCTTCGCGACGCCCTGGATCTCGTCTACCTGCAAAGGACGGACCAGCGCGCCTGCCGTCTTCCGGTCGACGCAGTCGAGGCGCCCTCCAGCGACCCTCGTTTTTTGTCCTCCACGAAGCCCCCGGAAGTATTCCAAACTTTGGCGTTTACGCGCCGAGCTCGCGGGCGCTCCCGATCGACATCGCTACACTAGGTGAGAGCGTCCGTCAGGAGAACGCGGCGCTCGAGACCAAAAAGGAAGAAAGAGGGGGAAACCAACCATGGGAATTATCTCGTGGATTCTGTTTGGCCTCGTGGCGGGCGCTATCGCCAAGTGGGTGATGCCTGGTCGCGACCCGGGTGGAGTCGTCGTCACCATGCTCATCGGCATCGCTGGCGCGTTCGTGGGCGGCTACATCGCGACGCTGCTCGGCTTCGGTAGCGTGCAGGGGTTCGACCTCAGGAGCCTGCTCATTGCCATCGCCGGCGCCGCCGTGCTGCTGTTTCTCTACAGAAAGCTCGCGCGCTAGCGGCGCAGGGCAGCAGCGCGCGCGTCCGCGGTCACCGCGAGGCCGCGGGCGAGGTTCAGGACGAGCAGTGGGCCCGCCCGCGGGCTCAGTTCCCCGGCGGGGCCAACCCCGGACCGGGCTGACTTGGGGCGGTGCCCACGGCTCGTACCACCTCCCGCAGACGCGTCAGGGCGGTGTCGATCACGGGGAGAGCTGGCCCGAAGGAGAACCGGGCATAGTTCGCGAAGCGTGAGGGGCGCCCGTAGCGCCGCTGCCCCGGGTCGATGTCGAAGAACTGTCCCGGGACGACGATCACCTGCTGCGCGAGCGCCGCGCGGAAGAGCTCTGGGCCCGTCCGCAGCCCCTCGGGGAGCGCGGAGAGGTTTCCCCAGGCGTAGAAGGTCGCGTCGGGCTCCCGCTCGAAGCGGACCCCGATGGATCGCAGGCCATCCAACATGCGGTCCCGCTTGACGCGGAACGCGCTGCGGATCGCCTCCGCTTCCTGCCGAGCGTGCTCCGGGGTGAGCACCTCTAGCGCCGCGCGCTGCATCGGGCGGCAACCACCGCCGTCCAGGAAGGAGCCGGCGCTCGCCACCGCCTCGATGACCTTCTTCGGTCCGACGGTCCAGGTCACGCGCCAGCCCGGGTAACGCCAGTTCTTGGTGAGCCCGTCGAAGATCACCACCGGATCGCGGTCCACGTCCTCGACGAACTCGGCCGCGCTCATCAGGGCCGGCCCCTCCCGCCAGACGTAGTGGGAGTAGAACTCGTCCATGAGGAGCGTGCAGTCGAGCTGACGCGCCGTGGCGACCCAGGCGTCGAGCTCGGGTCCGAGGAGCGCCTTGCCCGTGGGGTTGCACGGGTTGCTCATGAGCAGCGCGCCGAGGCCCCGCCCCGCGATCTCCCGCCGCAGCTGCTCGATGGAAAAGTCGTAGCCGCGCTCGGGATCCAACAGGATGGGGATGGGCGTGAAGCGACGGAAGACGTCGAGGAGCTCCTCGTAGGCGGTGTAGTCCGGCAGGAAGTGGCCCACGTGGATCGAGCCCATCGCGGCGCAGGCGCGCATGATCGAGACGCGTCCGCCTCCGCAGATGGCGACGTTCTCCGCCGAGTATTGGGAAGGGAGCCCCCTGCGAAAGAGCTGGTTGTAGAGGCTCGCGACCGCCTCACGGACCTCCCAGAGCCCTGCCACCGGAGCGTACTCGACCTCGTCGACGCCGAACGTCGTCGACACCACGCGCGGCGGAGCGCCCGGCAGCTCGCCGGTCTCTGGCTGCCCCTGACCGAGGTTGCACCAGTCCGAATCGCCGGGTCGGTAGCCTGCGCGCTCGGCCTCCGCGGTGACGTAGATGACGCCGGTGCGTGGCACCGCTCGGAAGGCGGTGGGGGCCTGGGCAAGCTCGAGCTTGGAGGACATCGTGGGCGAGATGTACCACCGCCGCGGGACCGCTGCACGAGCGGTCCTCGGCGTTCTCGCCGCTTCGTTCATGCACGCGCTGAGGGCCCCCTGAGGGCCCCCTCCGAGTGCTTCTCCGAGGGGCCGCTCGGAGAGGCCCGGGGCGTCTTCAGGGGCTCGTCACGCGGCGGGCAGACCGGGGGCAGGAAATGCGTCGCAGCACTCCTTGACCTCCCCCGCGATCCGGCTCAGCTGGGCCTCGTCCTCGGGGGCGCGCACCACCTGGTCCATCCAGCGGGCGAGCTTCTTCATCTCGTCGGCGCCCATGCCACGGCTGGTCACCGAGGGGGTCCCGATGCGGATGCCCGAGGGATCGAACGGCTTGCGCGGATCGAAGGGCACCGAGTTGTAGTTGCAGACGATGCCGGCGCGATCGAGGGCCTGCGCGGCGACCTTCCCTGGGGTCCCCTTGTTGCTCAGGTCGATCAGGATCAGGTGGTTGTCCGTGCCGCCGGTGACCAGCTCGAAGCCGACCGACTTCAGCTCCTCGGCCAAGACCCGGGCGTTGGCGACGACCGCCTGCGCATACGCCGCGAACTCGGGCGTGGCCGCCTCGCGAGCCGCCACCGCGATGCCAGCGGTCGTGTGGTTGTGGGGCCCCCCTTGGAGCCCGGGGAACACCGCGCGATCGATGGCGCGCGCGTGCTCCGCCTTGCACATGACCACGCCCCCTCGGGGCCCGCGCAGGGTCTTGTGGGTCGTGCTCGTCACCACATCCGCGATACCGACGGGGGACGGGTGCGCGCCGCCCGCGACGAGCCCGGCGATGTGCGCGATGTCGGCGCAGAGCAGCGCCCCCACCTCGTCCGCGATCTCCCGGAACTTCGCGAAGTCCAACACCCGCGGGTAGGCCGTCGTGCCACACCACAGGATCTTCGGACGATGCTCACGGGCGAGGCGAGCCACCTCGTCGAAGTCGATGCGCTGATCCTCACGGCGCACCCCGTACCCCACGCTGTTGAAGTACTTGCCCGTGATGCTGACGTTCCACCCATGGGTCAGGTGTCCTCCAGCGGGCAGCGCCAGGCCCATGACCGGGTCGTGAGGTGCGCAGAAGGCGAGGTAGACGCTGAGGTTCGCGGGACTGCCGCTGTAGGGCTGGACGTTGACGTGCTCGGCGCCGAACAAGCTCTTCATCCGGTCGATGGCGAGCCGCTCCACCTGATCGATGATCTGCTGTCCCTCGTAGTACCGCTTGTCGGCGTACCCCTCGGAGTACTTGTTCGTCAGCACGGAGCCCGTGGCCTCGAGCACGGCCCGTGAGACGTAATTCTCGCTGGGGATCAGGCGAAATTTGTCCGCCTCGCGGCGCTCCTCGGCCCGGATGAGGGCGGCGATCTCCGGATCGCGCTCGAGCAGAGGAGGATCGGCGAGCTTGCTTGTCTGTCCAGCCATGGCGGCGCGCAGCCTAGTGTTCACCCGGAGGTCTGGCAAACGCTCCCACGCCGCCCTCCTTCGGGCGAGCGGACGTCGGGGATCCGGCCGGGGGCGCCGCCCCCTCGACGCCCTCTGCCGCCGCGTTACACTGGCGCCTCCCCACATGGCTGACGCACACAACTCCGGCAAACACGCTGGGGCTCGGCACCCCACGAACCACGGGGAACCCATGAGTCCTGGGGAGCCGAACCGAGACGTCGAGATCGTCGACCCGGCGCCTGCCCGGGACGCCGATGAGCCGCTGCCGGCGCCCCCCCACGCGCCCCCGACGTCGTCCAGCATCCCGCTCCCCATCGTGATGCCCGAGGGACCGGCGGTCGTGTCCAAGGGCGCGGTCGTGTCCAAAGACGCGGTCGTGTCCAAAGACGCGGGGCTCGACGCCGGCCCGGAGGCGTCGACCGGGCCGCGTTCCATCACGGCAATGCTCATCGAGAGCTCGAGCGCGGTGATCGACAACATCTCTCCGTCCCAGCGCCCAGGCGCGAGCCGCGCGAACACGGTCGTGGCTCCCAGCGCGTCGTCGGACGCGACCTCCCGCGAGCTCCCCTCGTCGCCCGCGGCGGGGGTCACGGACGCCCCGGAGGAGGACGAGTTCGACAGCGAGCCCCCGAGCATCCCCTCCGCCGCCGCTGTGGCCGTCTCTCACACGGTCGGCACACCGCTCAGCCAGGCCAACTCCCAGGCGCTCCCCGGCGACGTCATCGCCGATCGCTACGAGGTGGAGAGCGTGCTCGGCGAGGGCGGGATGGGCATCGTCTACCGCTGCCGCGACCTGGCGACGGACGAGACGGTCGCCGTCAAGCGCGTCATCGTGCCGGAGAGCGAGCACGCCTCCGAGTACATCACCTGGTTCTACAAGGAGGCGCGCGCCCTCGCCGCGCTCGATCATCCGAGCATCGTGCGGGCGCGGGATTTCGGTCAGCTCCGCGACGGCTCGCCCTACCTCGCGATGGATCTCGCCGCGGGTCAGTCCTTGCATGACCTCAGCCACGTGGGCGTGAGCTGGCCCGTCATCTGGCACGTGATCGACCAGATCCTCGGCGCCCTGGCCCACGCCCACGCCCGCGGCATCGTGCACGGTGACCTCAAGCCCTCGAACGTGCTCGTGGAGGAGGTCGCTGGAGAGCCGCCCCTCGTGCACATGCTCGATTTCGGCCTCGCCTGGCTCAAGGGCGACCCCCACGACGAGCGCTTGGACGGCGCGAAGGCGATGGAGTTCAAGCCCCACGCCGGCGCGGGGACGCCCGGCTACATGGCGCCGGAGCAGATCCAACACGAGCAGCACCACGTCTGCGGCGCGACGGACATCTACTCCGTAGGCTGCATCCTCTACAAACTGCTCAGTCGGCGCGCGCCCTTCACCGGCAACTCCAAGGAGCTCCTGAAGCGCCACGCCTTCACCGAACCTCCCCCATTGCAGTCGGTCTTCGATCTCCCGGCCGCCGTGCCCCTGTTCGTGGCACGCATGCTGCGCAAGCGCCCCTGGGAGCGCTGGGAGTTCGCCGCAGACGCCCGGCGGGAGTGGGCCGCCTTCCGCCCGACAGAGCTCGCTCCGAACAGCTTCACCCTGCCGCGGGTGCGCCCCAGCAGCCAGCCGCGCCCGCTGCCCGCGCGCACGGGGAGCCGCGGGCGCAACCCTGCCCTCAGCGCCGTGGCCGAGCGGGCCCCGGGCCTGCTCAGCATCCGTCAGAGCCCCCTCGTGGGGCGCCAGGACGTGCGGACGATCCTCCGGGAGATCTGCGACGAGATCATCGACGGCGAGGGGCCGACGCACCGCCTGGTGATCTTGGTGGGCCCCGCCGGCTCGGGGAAGAGCCGCATCGCCGAGTGGCTCTGCCAGAGCGTGCACGAGGAGGGCACGATGACGCCGCTCCGGGCTCGTTATCGCTCGGTGCGCGGCACCAACGACGGCGTCCTCGGCGCGGTCACCCAGTACTACAACTTCGAGCGGGCGGATCGGGACACCATCGAGCGCTCCCTGCTCCAGCGCTGGGGTGTCCGGCGCACGGACAAGGTCACGCGGACCTGGGTCGCCGGCGCAGCCGAGTGGATCCGCCCGGTGGGGCACATCAGCGATGCCCCCGTGGGCCCGACGGGGGTGCGCTTCGCCCTCGACACCTTGGCCACCCGGCGCACCGTGTCGCGCTACGTGGTGCGACGCATCGGCCGCGCACGACCGCTGCTCTTCTGGCTCGACGATCTACACAACGCCTCCGAGTCCACCTTCGAGGGCTTCCTGAAGATGCACGAGGAGGACGCCGATCAGCGCTACGTGATCGTCGCCACCGTGCGCGCGGAGGAGGTCCACCTGGGCACCCCCGCGGCCGAGCGCCTGCGACACCTCCGAGAGAAGATGGACGGGCTCGCCATCGACGTGACGCCCCTGGAGCCGGAGATCACCCAAGAGCTCCTGCGCCAGTCCCTGCCCCTGGAGGACGAGGCGGTGCGCGAAGCGGCGCGACGCAGCCGCGGGAACCCGCTGTTCGCCCTGCAGCAGCTGCACGCTTGGGCCTTGGGCGGCGACCTGAAGCTCGTCGACAGCAAGTACCGCGTGCCGAGCGAAGTCCTCGCGGTGCGCCCCAAGACGACCGCCGAGCTCTGGGACAGCCGCGTCAACGCCCTCCCCGAAGAGCACCGCCTCGCCGCCTACGCCACCTCGACCATGAGCGGCGATCTTCGGCGTGAGGTGCTCCGACCGCTGCTGCGGGAGCTCGGGCTCCCCGCGGATGACGCGCTGCGCAGCCTGCAGGCGGCGGAGATCGTCATCCCGCGGGGCCCCGGCCGCTACAGCTGGCCCCACGCGCTGCTCCAAGAGCACCTGTTCGGTCAGCTGAGCCGACGCAAGGACAAGCGCCGCATCTATCGCGCGGCGGCGGACGCCCTGCTGCGCCACCCCCTCGCGGGGACGCGCCGCATCGTGCGTCAGCGGGTCCTCAACCTGCTCCACGCCGAGGACGCCGAGGAAGCCGCGCAGCTCCTGTTCGACTACCTCCAAGCGAGCTGGAACGGCGCCCGAGAACCCCTCGCCACCCTCTCGGATCTCGATCTGCTCCGAGGCAAGGTCCACGGGCGGATCCGCGCGATCCAAGATCGCTGGCGCGCCGAGGCCCTCCGCCACGTCGGCCGCGTCAACGAAGCCCGGGAGTACGCGGAGCGCTCCAAGCGCACCTTCATGAAGCTCCAGGACGCCGAGAACCTCGCCCACTGCAACCGCGTCCTCGGCCACATCGCCAGCGAGCTCGGCAACACCCTCGACGGGCGTCGGCTGGCGGCGCAAGCGCTCGCGACCTTCGGGAGCCTCGATCACGTGCTGGGGCAGGCCCAGTGCGAGGCAGTGCTCGGGGAGATCGAGTACCTCCTCGGCGACTTCGAGTCCGCTCGCGCGATGGTGACCGCAGGAGAGCGCCACTTCGCGTCCCTCGATCAGCCTCTGGGGCGCGGCCAGTGCCTGCTCCTGCTCAGCTGGGTGGAGCACTCCGAGGGCGCGGTCGAGCGCTCCCGGCGCCTGGCGCTCGAAGCCCGCGCCGAGTTCGAGCGGGTCGGCTATCGCCTGGGCACAGCGCAGGCCAACGCGTCCCTCGCTCACGTGGAGCACCGCATGACGAACCTCCGCAACGCGGAGATCGGCGCGCTGGATGCTCTCATCGCCTTCGAGTCTCTGCGGACCCCGCGGGGTCAGGCCGCTTGCCGCCGACTGCTCGCCATGATCGGCGTGGACCTGGACGACGCGGAGATGGCAGCCCTCCACTCGGATTGGTGCCTGCGCCTCTACACGGACCTCGACGATCCCTGGGGCATCCTCGAGGGCAAGCTGCTGACCGCGCAGCTCGCCCTGCTCGACCGGAACTTCGACGACGCCCGCGCGATCCTCGACGACTGCGCGCAGCTGGAGGTGGAAGAGCCGGAGCCGCGCCAACATGATCTGCTCACTCGCGCCTGGCTCGCCCGTGAGCTCGAGCAGATCGGGGAGGCGCAGGAGCTCATCGAACGCGCCATGCGCGTCTTCCCGGAGCCCCACCGGGTGGGGGATCACTCTCCGCAGCTCCTCACGCGCCTCAGCCGCTACTCGTGGCCTCCCGCCACCAGGGAGCTCATCGCTCAGTGGCGCGCGGAGCTGAAGCGGCCGACGCGCGCGTCGGTGAGCGCGGC
>JAEWOQ010000249.1 GCA_023460875.1 Pseudomonadota bacterium | reverse complement strand
CCTGCGGGCCATCCGCGCCGCGCTCCTCAGCGACACCCCGCCGGACGCCGCCGCGCGTGAGGACGTCGCTCTCGAAGACGCTGCGCCCGAGAACACGGACCCGGAAGACCCTGCGTCCGAAGGCGACGGGCTCGATGAGCGCTGAGCGGCTGAGCGACACCCGCACAGACGCCGCCGCAGCCGAAGACGCCGCGCCTGAGGCCACGGATTTGGAAGACTCTCCGTCCGAAGGCGACGGGCCCGGCGAGCGTTGAGCGGCGCTGCGCAGGAACGGCTCCGAAACTCCTACTCCTCGACCACCCACAACCCCGGATAGCTGCGCACGAACCCCGACGGCGCGACCTCGGGCTCGCCCGCGTAGCCAAACTCGGGCGCGCCAAGCCCGGGCGGCCGGCAATCCGTTTTGCGTTCACGAAGCGGTGCTCTGGTCGCTCCTGAATCCAGGCTGGTGCCCGCAGTGTCCACCCGTACGGTGTACTTCCGCCAGCGCACGGCGCAGCTTTGGTCCCGCGTAGCGGCACGACACTTGCTAGCTCCGCGGCGATGAAGATCGGACCCTCGACCGTGGTGGTGCTCCTCCTGGCAGCCACCTTGCCGCTCGTCCTGTTCGCTGGCTGTGGCGTTGGGGACGAAGGAGACGATCCCCAGGAGGGCGCGCCGTCTGGCGAGCAGCCGAGCGGCGGCACGGGACCCGGCGGAGCCCCTGGCCTGCAGCACGGCGGCGGCGCTGGCCTCGGCGGAGGCACCGGCTGGTCCTGCTGGTCGCCGCCGCACGGACGAACGGGCCCTCGGGGACGCAGCGCGCCGTTGTGCTCCATCCGCTGAGGCGGCCTCGGCCCGGCGAGCGCACTTGTGTGCTCGTGCCACGCCCCGACTCTCGGGGACGCCGCCGCCATCGTCGCCACGGGCGCGGGCGCGGTGTTACGTTCATTCAAGCCGAGCTCGTCCCGCTCCGCGGGCCAAATCGGCTCGATTCGAGCGTTAGGCCCATGACAATCTACGACACGATTTTGTGGCTCGAATCTCGGGAAACCGGCAGGCGCTTTCCTTCGCCGAACGCTCATTGGCCGAGGAGGTTGCGCAAGTTGCGTTGTGGGACTTCGAAAGTGGCGGCGGCAGGCTTCGGCGCTACGAGGCCCCACGCAAAACACCGGTCCGTTAGTCACCAAGGAGACATCGTGACCGTCAAACGCCTGGACAACATCGGCATCGTGGTGGAGGACCTCGATGCCGCCATCGACTTCTTCACCGAGCTCGGCCTTACCCTCGAGGGTCGCATGCCCATCGAAGGCGATTGGGCCGGCCGCGTCACCGGACTGCGCGGCCAGCGCGTCGAGATCGCGATGATGCGCACCCCGGACGGCCACGGCCGCCTCGAGCTCTCACGCTTCGACGCCCCCGCCATCGCGTCCGATCACCGCGCAGCCCCCGTGAACTCACTGGGATACCTGCGCGTCATGTTCACCGTCGAGGACCTCGACGACACCCTCGCCAGGCTCAGTCAGGTCGGCGCGAAGGTGGTCGGCGAAGTCGTCGACTACGAAGGCATCTACCGCCTCTGCTACATCCGAGGACCCGAAGGAATCCTCATCGGCCTCGCCCAACAGCTCGCGCAGCAGACGTCCCGCGACGATCCGATGGAACGGAAGGGGTGAGGACAGGCTGGCGACCCACGGCACGGTGACCCCGCGGGAAGGCACAGCAAGCAGGATGCCTCCGGCGACGTCGGGGCGGCGGCGGGCGGCGGCGGGCGGCGGCGCATACTTCCCTTCGGGTCGACGGCCTTGGTTTCTGTGCGGTCGTGCGCAGGCCGGAGCATCTCTGCGGCTCGCAGGTCGGCTCGCAACCGCGATCGGGCACGCAACGGAGTCCTTGGTGCGGCCGAGCACGTCGCATGGAGCACCGCCCTCCGGAACCTCCTCTGCGTGCCCTAGTAGACCGGGCGTTTGCCGCGCATCACCTCAGTCCACGCACACGCCAAGCCTACCGGAGCTGGATGCGGCGCTTCGTGAACTTCCACGGGCGCCATCCTCGCAACCTCGGGGCGGAGGAAATGCGCGCGTTTCTCGACGATCTGACCGTCGTGCGCAAGGTGAGCGCGTCGACCCACATGCAGGCCCTGTGCGCGCTCCTGTTTCTCTACCGCGAGGTGTTGCAGCTGAATCCGCCTTGGATTGAAAACCTCGCACGACCCCGGCGGATGGCGCGTGTGCCCACGGTGCTCTCGCGGGAGGAGGTGCGGGTTGTCCTCGAGGCCATGCACGGCGCGCCTCGCCTGATGGCCCTGCTCCTCTACGGCTCCGGCCTACGCCTGATGGAATGTGCGCGGCTGCGGGTGAAGGACGTCGACTTCGAAGCGGGCCAGATCGTTGTCCGCGACACCAAAGGCCGCCAAGATCGTGTAACGGTCCTCCCCCAGCAAGTCCGGACGCCCTTGCAACGGCACCTGCGCACCGTGCGGGCGCAGCACGAGACAGACCTGGGGACGGGAGCGGGCTACGTCGATCTCCCGGGCGCCCTCCGGGTCAAGCTCCCCCACGCCGCCCGGGAGTGGCCCTGGCAGTGGGTCTTCCCGGCGACGCGCACCTATCGCCACCCGGAGACGGGTCAGCAGCGCCGCCACCACCTCCACGAGACGGTCCTCCAGCGCGCCTTCCGCGACGCGGTGAAGACCGCGGGCCTCACAAAACGAGCCACCTGCCACACCCTCCGCCACAGCTTCGCCACGCACCTGCTCGAGTCCGGCTACGACATCCGCACGATCCAAGAGCTCCTCGGCCACCGCGACGTCAGCACCACCATGATTTACACCCACGTCCTCAACCGCGGTCCCATGGGCGTCCGCAGCCCGCTGGACTGACCGGCGGAGCCGCAGCGCCGCGGGAGGCACCCGGGGAAGCACCTTGCCACCCTCCATATGGGGTTATACAGACCCGCACTTGCGCGGAACCGGCCTGGCCTGCGGGTGCGGAACACGTGGGATTTCCGGGAGTTTCGGCTGCCGTGGTCACGCAGCGCGGTCCATTCTCGTGCTAGCAGGGCACGGATCGACTTGGATCGACGGGTCTGCCGAAGTAGAAGTTAGCCGCACGAGACCTTGGTATGGACCCGGTCGAGAAGTTCGCCACCGAAGCTGCCGCGTTCGAGAAGTGGCTGGTAGACGACAGCGAGGGCGGAGCAGCTGCCGTTAAGGCGTGCCTTGCCCGGCTACTTGCGCTCTTTGCCGCGGGCATCAACCTTCCACCGGCGTGGTCCGACGAGCTTGCGGGCCGTGGTGCTATCGAGCCGGTCGATGATGCGGAGTGGCAGCGGGCATACGAAGCAGCACAACGCCTCCCCCTCGACCTTTACGGTGAGGTTTACGATCCCACGGTGGTTCCCCCTGAGGAACCCGGTTTGGGAAGTGTTGCGGACGACCTCGCTGATATTTACCGCGACGTGGTGGCCGGACTCCGCGCGTACAGGCACGGCGATCTGGCCGGGGCGGTATGGGAATGGGGCTTCGGATTGCAGTCGCATTGGGGAGCTCACGCAACCAGCGCGATACGCGCCCTTTACTGGTGGTCCCGCGAAGGCGCTGCCGGTGGGTCGAACGACCCGGAACGCGAGGCCGCCGACTCCTCGAGAGACCAGTAATGGAAGCCCCGTACGAAAGACTGCGTCGTGAGGTCGATGTCCAGATGGCTCGCATCGGCGCCTCCCTCCAACAGAAGGAGGACCACGCGGGGACAATTGCGCGAATACTGCGCGCACACTTGGTGGTTGAAAGATGCTTACGGGAGCACATCAGTGCAGCCAACCCACGGCTGGGCCCCCTGGAGCCGCTCCACCTCAACTTTGATCGACTTCGTCGGATCGTCGTAGGCATGCAGGACTTCGGGGTTCCTTGGCTGAGCGAACCGATTAAGGCGCTGAATAGAATTCGAAACCACCTTGCGCACCGGCTCGACGGCGAGATCCGAAGGAACGATTTGCTCGCGCTCGCGAATGTCATCGCTGACATGGAAGGAGCACCAACGCCGGACGAACTCGCGGACGACCCCGGGAGGACTTCCGAGTTGTTCGCGGCGTTCGTCGGCCTGGTGCTCGCTTCCATTCAACAGCTACACCTAGAAAAAGAGGAACTGGAGAACCGTGCCCGCGCCTTGGACCGCAAAGCGTACCGCTTGCTGACGGAACTTTCAGACGAAGATGCCGCGGCCGTTCTCGAGGACAGGCCTTTGGACGGCGGCGGCTAACTAGCCGCTGAAGCTGGCGGCGGTCACGGGGAAGACGCCGTGTCTCGCAGCCGTGCAGATAGCACGGCCGCGGTTTCCTTTCGCTGCGAGGTCGCGGTATTCTGTCGGGGCCGCAGCTTAGCGGCCGAGCCGTTA
>JAEWOQ010000248.1 GCA_023460875.1 Pseudomonadota bacterium | reverse complement strand
CCGCGGGCACAAAGATCCGCGGTGAGTGAGAGCACCAGGTGAGCACTACCGGCCTACGACGGCGCCGCTTCGAAGGCCAAGAGCCTGCTCGCCGTAGCCGTCCGCCCACGCCGCCTCCTGCGCAGGTTCCGTCGCCGGCTCGCCTGCGACCAGATCGGCCGGGCGGGTCTCCGACCAGGGATCGGCCTGGGATCCATTTAGATTGCCCATTGAGCCGCCCGTCTATCGCGCTCTGCAGAATAAAGCCAACGGTCGGCAGAGGTCACACTTCTCGTAACGGGCGGACAGAGCGGCAGAGGACGAGGCAGAGGACGAGGCAGAGGACGGGTGCGGGGGCGGCGTCTGGCCCCTGGGCCGCATGGGGGCCGCATGCTTGACAAATATCAATTAGCGACAAGCGCCCACACTCCCCGTTCCTGTCAGGCTGGAGGTGGCCCCGGGAGTGACAAGTCGAGAGCGACAAATGAAGTCGCGCACCCTTCCTCGAACCGCGCACATGGATGTAAGATGCCTCCGAGTACGTGCTCGGCATATCCTCGTCGCTGATGCTCGAACGATAACCTCTGCTCGGCGACGCACTGCACGTATGAACCATTTCGAGCAGCGTCACCGTATCGCCTATCTCCTAAGCCAGCCTGCAACGGCCCGGGGGTCGTCCCAACCGACACCTCGATGGGCTGGGGCGGAGCGGCGGGCTCGTCCGGCTCTCTTTGGCACCACTCCTCGTCGGTCCGTCCATGAAACGTCCCTCTCGTCTTCCCACCCTCCTCTTCATCGGCCTCGACGGCCTCTTCGGGCCGCTGGTGACGTTCGCCTTCATCCACCTCTTCGTGGCGGCGCATCGCGTTCACGCGGCCTTGGTCCTGACGGCGCTCCTGATCGTCAAGGTCGGCGTGTGTGTCCTCGCCGTGCAGAGGAGCTTCCGGAGCTACGATCTCTTCCACGGCGCGGAGCGCGCTACCGAAAAAGATCGGTTGGTCGTCGCCGCCGATCGACGCCTGCAGGCGTTCGGTCGCAAGATGGCGCTCCTCTATCCCCTCACCTGGCTCGGGATGCTCGCCGGGGGCCACGCGATCTTCAGCCTCGCCGCCGACCACTTCGCCACCGCCGCAGGCTCGCTCCTCCCCGCCGCCCTCGTCACGGGGGCCACCATGTTCGGCGCCCTCGCTCTGGCGTTTCCCCTGGCGGTCCTGCTCGTCGCGGAGCCCGCTGGCGTCTGCTTCGTCTACGCGCGGACCCGCGGGATCGTCCTGCCTCGGAGCCCGATCGGCCTACAAGGTCGCATCGGTCTGATGGCCGTCGCGCTGGCGCTCGGTCCTCTCCTGTGGATGGTCGGGGTTGGATACTGGACCCAGGTCGGGGCCATCACGGACGCGCTCGCGGTGCGCTCCGGAGAGATCGCGCGGGACCTGGTCGCCGACCCTGGGCAAGGTTTCCTGGTCAATGCCGGCATTTTCGCGGTGCTCGTCTGCTTCTGGGCGCCCATTTGCGCGGTTCTCTTCTCGCGCGCCGTATCGCAGCCCCTCGAGAGGCTCGCGGCCATGACCAAGGAGGTGGTGGACGAGGGCAATCAGACTCGGATGGACATCGTCCCCAGCAGCTTTCGTGACGAGGCCGGGGTCCTCTCCGAGCGCTTCAACGACCTGTTGGACATGATGCGTGATCTCAGCCGGGCGGCGGACGACATCGCGTCTGGGCGCCTCCACGCCGAGGTGTCCAGGGATGGCGAGCTCCCCAACGCGTTCCGCCGCATGACGGAGAGCCTCAACGCTCTCGTCGGGCAGATCCGCCAGACGTCCGCCAACCTCGCCGCCGCCGCGACGGAGATCTTGGCAGCGACGCAAGAACAAGAGAGCGCGGCGACGTCTCAGTCCAGCGCGATGACAGAGATCAGCCACACGATGGACTCGTTGTCGTCCTCGGCAGCCCACGTGTCGCGCTCCGTGTCCGAGGTCTTGGCGAACGCCGAACAGACGCTCTCGACCGCCGACAACATGGTCGCTCAAATCGAGAGCCTCTCCAGCCACACCGGGCGCATCAAGGAGCTCCTGGACGCGATCCAAGGCATCGCCGACAGGAGCGATCTGTTGGCCCTCAACGGCTCCCTCGAAGCGAGCCGCGCCGGCGAAGGAGGCAAGGGCTTCGCGCTGGTCGCCGCGGAGATGCGCCGGCTCGCGGTGCGGGTGACGGCTTCCGTCGAAGACGTCAAGAAGTTGGTGACGGACATCCACCTCTCCAGCAGCTCCACGATCATGGCGACAGAAGAGGGGCGTCGCTTCGCGCGCGAGACGACGGACGCCGCGCGGAGCATCACCCTGGCGTCGCAGCAGCAGCTGAGCGGCACCGAGCAGGTCTCACAGAGCGTGCGGAGCATCGCGGAGGTGGTGACCCAGGCGGCTGCCGCCACGTCGCAGACGCGGACCACGGCTCAGAGCCTCAAGTAGCAGGCGGACCAGCTCTCCGAGATCGTGAAGAGATTCGAGATCGCCGAGGCGAACGTCTGACCGCCCCGAAGCGGAAAACAGAGCCGACCGCGGGACAATTGACAAATATCAACGCGACCCGCCCCGCGGCAAAGCTCTACAGCGACTAATTGACGGTTATCAACGCACCCGCCCCGCAAATCAGCGACCCCACAAGAACGCTTAACGCTACCGTTGACGAACAACACGATAATCCGGTACACGGATCCGATTAGGTAACCGGACGAGTTCGACGCACCGTCCAAACTGGCACCCGTGGAGCACCTGGCTCTTTCGAGCGAGTCCCTCTTTGAACGAGACGCGCATGACACAGTCTTTCCACCGATCGCCCGCTTCCCAGTCGCCTATCGCCATCGTTGGGCTCGGCTGTCGCTTTCCAGGCGGCGTGACGACCCCTGACGAGTACTGGACGCTCCTGCGGGATGGGGTAGATGCCATTTCCGAGGTCCCCCCGGATCGCTGGAACAAAGAGGCCCTCTTCTCCGAAGATCGGAGCAAGCCCGGGAAGATGTACGTCCGCTGGGGCGGCTTCCTCGACGGCATCGACCTGTTCGATCCGGAGTTCTTCGGGATCTCCCCCCGGGAGGCCGTTCACATCGACCCACAGCAACGGCTCCTCCTCGAGGTCGCTTACGAGGCCCTCGAGCACGCCGGTGAGCCGCTCGCGGCGCTCCGAGGCACGAAGACCGGCGTCTTCGTGGGGCTCTTCATCCACGACTACGCCCACATGCAGCTCTCGTCGCGCGAGCTCATCGACGCGTACACGGGCACCGGCACGAGCATGAGCATCGCTGCCAACCGCATCTCGTACCTCTTCGATCTGCGGGGACCCAGCGTCGCGCTCGACACGGCGTGCTCGTCATCCCTCGTCGCGCTGCACCTGGCTTGCGAGAGCCTGGTGCACGGAGAGTGCGACTCCGCGCTCGCCGGCGGCGTGAACGTCATTTTGCGACCCGAGATGACCCTGGCCATGAGCAAGGCCACCATGCTGTCGCCCGACGGGCGCTGCCATTCCTTCGACGCAGAGGCCAACGGCTACGTCCGCGCCGAAGGAGCGGGCGTGGTCCTGCTCAAGCGGCTCGACGACGCGCTACGCGACGGCAACGAGATCCACGCGATCATCCGCAGCACCGCCTCGAACCAGGACGGGCGCACCAAGGGCATCTCGGTGCCCAACGGGGAGGCTCAGGAGGCGCTCCTGCGCGAAGCCCAGGCGCGCGCCGGCGTCGCGCCCTCGGAGATCCAGTACGTCGAGGCGCACGGCACGGGCACCCCCGTCGGAGATCCCATCGAAGCGAACGCGCTCGGGCGCGTGCTCCGGGAGGGGCGCCCTGCCGGACAGCCGTGTCTGCTCGGCTCCGTCAAGTCCAACATCGGCCACACGGAGTCGGCGTCGGGCATGGCCGGCCTGCTCAAGGTCGTGCTCGCATTGAAGCACGGCGAGCTCCCCGCCAACTTGCACTTCCGCACGCCCAACCCGCAGATCGACCTTCAGGCTCTCCAGCTCGAGGTCGTCGCGTCCCGAAGGCCCTGGCCCGAAGCTCCCGGTCCCCGACTCGCCTGCCTGAACTCCTTCGGCTTCGGAGGCACGAACGCCCACGCCATCCTCCAGGAGGCGCCCCGCTCAGCCACCCGAGCTCCAGAGGTGCCCGAGAGCGCCGCGGCTTCGACCCCGCTGCTGTTCCCCCTCTCCGCCCACTCCAAGGCCGCCCTCGCGGCCAGCGCTCAGCGGCTCGCCGACCATCTCGAGACGGACGCTGGCGCTCACCTGCCGCTCTCGCGGGTCTCCTTCACCCTCACGCGTCGCCGCAGCCACCACAAGGAGCGCCTCGGCATCGTCGCCGCGGACCGCGAGGAGCTCCTCGAGAAGCTGCGGGCCGCGGCCAGCGAGGACGATCCAGCGGGCGTCGCTCGCGGCTCCGCGCCGGGAGAAGCCCCGGCGCCGCTCGGCTTCTTGTTCACGGGGATGGGGCCCCAGTGGTGGCGCATGGGGCGGGACCTGCTGAGCTCGGAGCCGCTCTTTCGAGCCGCCGTCGAAGAGGTCGACGCCCTCGTGAGTGAGCGCGCTGGGTGGTCGGTCCTCGAGGAGCTCGTCCGCGACGAGGCGGAGTCCCGCGTCCAGGAGACGCGCATCGCGCAGCCGTGCATCTTCGCTCTGCAGGTCGGGCTGTTTCGCCTGTGGACCTCGTGGGGCATCGTCCCCGGGGCCATCGCCGGGCACAGCGTCGGCGAAGCGGCGGCGGCCTACGCGGCGGGCATCCTGAGCCTCGAGGACGCGGCCACGGTCATCGTGCATCGCAGCAGGTTGCAGCATCGCACCGAGGGCACGGGGACCATGCTGGCCGTCGGGGTCACGGAGCCCCGAGCGCGAGAACTCGTCCGGGGTCGGGAGGAGTTCGTCGCGGTCGGCGCCATCAACAGCCCCACCAGCGTGAGCCTCGCTGGCAGGCGGGACGTCCTCGAGACGATCGAACGGGAGCTGACGAGCCAGGGGATCTTCGCGCGCTTCCTGCAGGTGCAGGTCCCCTACCACAGCCCCGGCATGGACCCGCTCCGCGAAGAGCTCCTGTCCTCTCTCGCAGACATCGCGCCGCAGCGCGCGCGCGTCCCCTACTACTCGACGATCCTGGGGAAGCTCGTCGAGGGGCCCGATCTCGACGCGGAGTACTTCTGGCACAACGTGCGCGACACCGTCGTCTTCCACCGCGCCATGCAGCGCATGATCGACGCCGGCTTCGTCGACTACGTGGAGCTCGGCGCGCACCCGGCCCTCGCTCGCTCGGTGCTCGAATGTCTCGGAGACAAGCGGGGGACGAGCCTGCCCTCCTTGCGTCGCAACCAAGACGAGCGTCGCACCCTGCTCGGAACGCTGGGCGAGCTCTACTGCAGGGGTTACGACCCGTCGGGGCCTCACGGCGCCCGCGTCGGGCCGCCCTGTGACTTGCCCTCCTACCCCTGGCAGCGCCAGCGCTACTGGGACGAGCCCAAGGAGTCCGCCGCGCGGCGCCTCGGCTCTGGTGCGAGCCTCCAGCTGACCGCGGAGGGTGAGGGGCATCCGCTCTTGGGTTCGCGGCTGTCGATGGTCGACCAGGTCTTCGAGAGCCAAGGCAGCGAGATCGACTACGTCGAAGACCATCTGGTGCGCGAAGCCCCCGTGTTTCCGGGCGCAGGCTACCTGGAGATGTCCTTCGCGGCAGCGAAGCGGCTCCGCCAGCGCGAAGATGTCTGCCTGCGCTCCGTGCGCTTCGAGAGCGCGCTGTTCTGGCCGAAGGAGGAGGCGGTCCGCCTACAAACCGTCGTCCGGCACGGCGAGCTCGAGATCCACTCGAAGGCCGAGTCCGACACGTCGTGGACCCGGCACATGTCCGCCACGCTGACCCCGCTCGATGGGCGCGCGTTCCCGCGCCTCGACGTCGACGCCACGCGGGCGCGGCTCCCGGAGCAGATGCCCGCGGAGCACGTCTATCCCCTGTTCCAGGACATCGGCCTCGTCTACGGCCCAGCATTCCAGGGCATCACGACCGTCTCCCGCCGTCGCGGCGAAGCCCTGGCGGAGATCGTCCTGCCCGCGGTGGTCGCTGCAGAGCAGGGCGACTACCTGTTTCATCCAGCGCTCCTCGACGCCTGCCTCCACACCCTGTTTTGCACGCTCGGCATCGACGGCGAAGACGCGGACATGCGCGGAGACGTGTACCTGCCCGTCCGCGTCGAGCGCTTCGTCCTCCGGAGGCCTGCGGGGCCCACGCTCCACTCCCACTGTGTCCTCCGAGAACGCAACGGGGACCGGTCCTTCACGGGCGATGTCTTCATCTACGACCAAGATGGTGAGCTCGTCGCCCTCGCAGAGGGCCTCACGTGCCAGAACCTCACCGCCTCCGAGGCGCGCATCCCCGAGAAGGTTCGTGGCTGGACGTACGAGTACCGCTGGGAGCCAGCGCGCCTCGAGCTCGCCGCGCCCGATGCTGCTCGGGCCGGAGGGGCGACGTGGGTCC
>JAEWOQ010000247.1 GCA_023460875.1 Pseudomonadota bacterium | reverse complement strand
GGCGGAGTGTGGCCAAAGTGCGCGAATCGTCCCGTAGGCGCGTCGAAGCCGTCAAGCGCGGCGCTCATCCCGAGCGGGGGCGTCGTGGGGGATCGGGGGCGCCTGCGGGGGGCGGGGTGAATCGGGGGTGGGGCAGAAGGTAGCCGTGACCCCCAAGCAGGAGGTGAGCCGAGAGTGTCGTTGCCGGTGTCGTTGCCGGGGCGCACCGGTGCGGTGGGCGGCGGAGGTGGGGTCAGGGGGCGCAGGTGTCGCCGCGGGGGGCGCCGTCGTGGAGCCAACTGAGGAGGAGGTCCTTGTCCGCCGCGGGGAGCGGCTCGACGCGCGGCTCGATGTCGAAGCTCTCCGGCGGCATGAAGCCGCGCTCGATCGAGTCGGCCATTGCCTGCCACAGGGGCACGCCCGAACCAGGGGAGGTCTCCGCCTGCAGCTGGTCCCAGGTCGCGAGGGGGAACGGGGCGAAGTGGTCCGGGGGATCGGAGTGACAGCGGAGGCAGTGTCGTTCGATGAGCGGCGCGACATCGCAGTGGGTGAGCTCTCGAGCCGCGCCCTCGCCGTCGGAGCCAGCGCAGGCCAAAAGCAGCAGCGCGCCCCAGGGACTGATGTGCCTTGCCATCATCATTTGGGGTGGAAGATAGAGGTGAGGGTCCGCCTCGTCACCTGTGCCGAGGGCGTTTGCGCTGGGGGCGTTTGCGCTGGGGGCGTTCGTGCTGGGGGCGTTGTCGCGACGCGTTCTCGGGAAGAGGGATTCCTGTGATGTCATAGGAATGTGACCCCTTTTCGACGTCGGGCGCACAGCTGGCAATGCTGCTCGAGGCGGCGAGCGCTCGCGTGGATCGCAGAGAAATCAATAATGAGCGGCAGGTGCGGACGCCGGCCCCTCCAGAGCCGCTCGTCTCTCACTTGCTTGGGGACCAATCATGCCGATGAATCGTTGTTTGGTGAGCCGCGCGGGGGCGCGTTGGATGCGGTTTGTCGCGGCGGGCGCCCTGGCGGGCGGCCTGTCGACCTTCGCCGCGGGGGCGGCGGCTCACATCCGACTCGACTACCCGCCGCCGCGCAGCATGGGCTCCGAAGTGGGCCCTTGCGGTGACGCGGGCACGACGCGGAGCGCGACCCCGACGGTCCTGCGAGGCGGCGACGAGATCACGGTGACCTGGTCCGAGGTCATCGATCACCCGTCCCACTATCGCATCGCCCTGCTGCTCGACGGCGAAGCCTTCCCGGAGCCGGCGAACACGTCGGATCGATGTGACCCGAGCGTCGACGAGTGGTGCATCGCCGACGGCTTGCCGGACGAGTCCGGCTCGATGCAGAGCTACAGCCACACCTTCACGTTGCCGAACGTCGACTGCGACAGCTGCACCTTGCAGGTGATCCAGAACACCTTCGTCCGCTATTTCCAGTGCGCGGACATCACGATCGTAGCCCCGGGCGACGACACGGAGGAGCCCGGCGATCCGGGCGAGGTCGATGGGTCCGGCGGCGCCGCTCCAGGGGCAGGGGGCGGGAGCGCTGGGGGGAGCGGTGGAGGGACCGGTGGGCTCACAGAGCCGGCGACGGGCGGCGCGGAGGGACACGCCGACCACCACGAGGAGCACGGTGATCCTGGGGAGGGGGCGCCGAGCGCGGCCTCGGGGGAGGGCTCGGGGTGCTCCCTGGTCCACGGGGCGCCTCCGGGGGCGCCCTGGGCGTTGCTGGGCCCGCTCCTGTGGGGGCTTCGGCGCAGCGCCGCGCGTCGTGGTCGCTGATCCGGGCGCCATCTCGACGGTCAGCTTGTCAAGCTGACGATCAGTACGTCATTTTGACGGCAAGCGCGCCACTTTGGCGAAGGTTGTGCCATCGTGTCGAGGTATCTTGCCGTTTCGACGGAGGTTTCGCCACTTTGGCGGTGAGCGCTCGGCGGAGAGGCGCCTCTCGGGCGCCCTCCGCTCGGCGGCTCGGGTTCAACGGATCAGGCCGGATAAGGCTCAGCGATGGGTGTTGAGGAGCTTCTCCGCATCCGCCTGCTGTTCGCAGGCGAGGGTGTTGTCCTCGTTCACGCGGCAGAGCTTGAGGTAGGAGTCGCCGCGGTCGCAGCCGCTGCTGCTGCACTCACCTTCCCAGTAGGCGACATAGGCAGAGCTCTGCTCCTCCTCGTCGTACCAGTTGATGTGGGTCACGGAGCGGGTGGTCGTGCTGCAGCCCGCGAGCAGCAGGGTGCCGGCAGCCAGGACGAGCAGTGGGGTACGCATCATTTCATGCCTCGGAGTCGGTTCGATGACGGCTCAGTAGAGGGACCGTGGGCTGACGTTCTCCAGCACCAGCGTGTCCTGGCACTTCTGCTCTTTCGGGCCCTCGATGTTGCAGATTCGCAGGAAGTAGTTGAACAGCTTCTGCTCCTCGCCGGCGGTGGCGGCGCTCTCCTGGAGCAGCGTCTTGGCGCTGCGGTTCTCCGCCAGGTACTGGTGGCTGGTCATGACCTTGGGCGGGCCCGCGCAGGCGCTGGCGAGCAGGAGCGCGAGGAGGCCCAAGCCGAGGGAGGCGTGACGCGAGGTGGTGGGAGTAGAGGTCCTCATGATCATTTCCCTCATCGAACGTTGGTGCTGACGACGGCGCCGCTGGCGAGGGCCTCGGGGCAGTGGATGTCGGTGCTGCCGCCGCAGGCGAGCTGGCAGGCGAGGCGGTCCGAACGCTGTTCACACAGGTAGAACTGGTGTTCGGCCTTCTCCCAGAGGAAGAAGTTGGTGTGCTTGGTGGCCTCGAGCCGCGTGATGGGGCGCGAGGGGTGGTCCTCCATGCGGGTGACCTGATAGGTGGAGCAGCCCGCGCAGAGCGCGACCAGACAGAGGGAGAGCAGGGCTTTCTTCATGGCGGTCTCCTCAATCGTTGAGCTCGACAGGCAGCTCTCGGCAGGACTTCAGGGAGCCGCTGCCCGCGCGCTGGCACTGGATGATGGTCTGCGTCGACCCGTCGGAGGTCAGGAATTTGATTTGTTGTTTGGTGCCCGTGCTCGTCCGGACGATGCGCGGCTGGGCGCACGCGACGGAGAGCAGGGCGCCGGCACTCAGAGCCAAGATTCGCCAGTTCATAGGTGGTCTTTCTGCAGGGAGAGGTCTGCCGGTGGGACCGCGCGCTGGCGCCCGGACATCGGGGGGTCGGCAGCCTCTCCCTGGATGGCTAGGTAATCAGTCGTAACGTCTTCTCGAAATCACCCGTTCGGGTACCATGCGTCGGTCCTGTCCCACTCGCTCGTACCCAGCCGTTTGTACGGGGCTCCTCCCGGGGGGGCCCGCGCGTGGGGTGGCCCGGCCCGCG
>JAEWOQ010000246.1 GCA_023460875.1 Pseudomonadota bacterium | reverse complement strand
TAGCTCTGCGTGCCCTCGGGGCCCGCGGTCCAGCTCAGCGCGGGGGAGGTGTTGTCGTCGGGGGGGCGGTTCGTAGCGGTTGCTGGTGCGCTCGGGCCGCGCTCGAAGGCGTTGCGGACGTGGGCTCGCGTGCTTCACTCGATGCAGGAGGGGACATCATGGGGAGAGCGATGCGACTCGCCGCGGCGAGCAGTCTTGGGTTGGGGATGGGGTTTGGTGTGGCGCTGGTGCCTGCGCTGGCGCAGGAGGGATCGCGGACAGAGATGGAGCTGGCCGGTCCTGTGACGAATATGAGCGGGACCTGTCCGGACCTGCAGTTCTCCATCGCGACGCAGCAGGTGAGGACGGACATAAACACCGAGTTCGATGACGGCGCCTGCGACGGGATCGTCAACGGCCTCGGTGTGGAAGTGGAGGGCACCGTGAACAGTGATGGCGTGCTCCTCGCGACCGAGGTCGACCTGCAGGTGGACTGACCCGCTTCAACGGAGCCTGTCGGCCGGGCCTGCCGGCGGACGGCCGTGGCTGGGTGGGGGATCGGGGGCGCCTGCGGGGGCGGGGTGAATCGAGGGACGTGACGCGGGTAGCTGTGACCCCGTCCGTCTGACCTCAGACCACCGTGGGCTCAGACTATCGCTTGGTGGCTCAGACCACCGCGGGCTCAGACTATCGCTTGGTGGCTCAGGCCACCGCGGGGGCAGACTATCGCTTGGTGTGGCTCAGACCACCGCGGGGTCGCGCTGGACGAGCTCGATGCGCTGCCAACGTCCAGAGGCGAAGCGAAGGCTCAGGGCGACCGCGAGCAGGGCCACGTAGGTCGTGACGACGACCATGACGGACACGACCCCGCCGTCGAGCAGCCGGAGTCCGATCCACGCCGCCGGGAGGAAGACGAACCAGCCGAGGAGGATGCGCGCGGTCATGCACCACGTCGTGTCACCGGCGGCGCGCAGGGCTTCGCCCACCGTGAGGCCCAGGGCGTCGAAGAGCTGCCAGATGGCCGAGAACATGAGCATGGTGGCGCCCGTGGCGACGAGGGACTCCGCGGCCGCGTCCGTGGAGCCGAACCAGCTCATCAGCGGTCGAGAGAACACGACGTAGAGCAAGCCCATCGACACCATCCAGGCGATGGTGACCTTGCCCGTGAGGCGCACGATGGGCCACACCTGGCGGTGAGCGCGGCGTCCGATGGCCTCGCCGACGACGATCGCGCCCGCCGAGGCGAGCCCGAAGGCGGGCATGAAGGCGACGGAGTTGATCTGCATGACGACGGAGAACGCCGCGAGGGCCGTGGTGCCCAAGTCCGCCACGAAGACGTTGATGAAGACGGTGAAGGACGCGAACTCCAAGAACCAATTCGCGCCGTTCGGCAGGCCGAAGCGCACCACCCGCGCGAGCTCGCCGAGGCGCAGGTCCAGAGGTCCCCTGGGCTTCTCGTAGCCGATGCCCCGCAGAAAGGGGACGAGCAGCACGAAGAAGCCCACCGCGCTGCCCAGCACGCTCGCCCAGGCGGCGCCCTCGATGCCGTAGCCGGGCAGCCCGAAGCGCGGCTGGATGAGCGCGTAGTTGGCGACCACGTTGGTGAGCATGGCCGCGACGCCAGCGAACATCGCGGGGCGGGTGTGGCCGAGGCCGCCATACCAATTGCCCAACGCTTCGGTGCCGACGATCACGCCGACGGACAGCAGCCGGATCGATAGGTAGCTGGTCATGAGCGCGTGCACGCTCTCGGTGTATCCGAACTGCCCGAGGAGCCACGGCACCGCGGGCAACCCCGCCGCGGCGACGAGCGCCGCGCCGCCCGCGAGGAGGAGGCCGTACCAGGCATAGCGGGGCAGGGCCTCGAGCTGGCCGAGCCCGCGGAGCTGGGCAGCGAAGCTCTGCACGATGAAGACCGTGCCCATCGGCAGGATGATGAGCAGGAAGGCGTTGAGCGCGCCGGCGGTGGCCGCGGCGAGCACGTCTTCGCCGAGGGGCGCGACCATGAGCGCGTCCGTAAAGCCGATGACGGACTGGGTCGCTCGCGCGAGCACGACGGGCCAGGCCAGTGTCAGCAGCGAGCGCAGGGACACGGGCGCGGCGGTGGACGAGCGGGCAGACGGGGCGGTCATGGGCGAGCCGCCGGGCGGCAGGGGGGAGCGTGATCGGGGCCCGCTTCTCTGCGGTCCAGGGCGCGGGCTGTCAACGCGTTTCCGGGGCGCCCGCCGCGTCGCGGAGGGGCGACTGCGCGGGTGACGCCTCCGAGGTGGTCGTCGGGAGGGACGCGCGGGCTCCGTCCGCGGGGAGGGGCGCGCGGGCGGAGAGGGCCGAGCCTCCGAGGGCCGAGCCTCCGAGGGCCGAGCCTCCGAGGGCCGAGCCTCCGAGGGCCGAGCCTCCGAGGAACAGGCCGCCCCAGAGGGGGACCATCAGCGCCGCCAAGCGGAGGTTGTCTTGGCCCACGCCGGGCAGCAGCGGGAGCAGGGCGCCGAGCACGGCGGCGATCACACAGGCGAGCGCGAGCCGGCGGGTGGCCGCGGCGCTGCCGGCTTTGCCGAGCGCCAAGCGGAGGCCGCTGTAAGTCAAGGCGAGCGCCCAGGGGGCGAAGAGCAGGATGTTGCTGTTTTGGTGGGCCGCCCAGTGCTTGGTGAACCAAAACACGAGCACCACGGAGCCGAGCAGGCC
>JAEWOQ010000245.1 GCA_023460875.1 Pseudomonadota bacterium | reverse complement strand
GGCCTACGGGAGCGCTCCGGGGGGGATCCCGCTGGCGGAGCGCCCCGCTCCCGTTGATGGCCGCGAGCCCGACCCGGCGCGGGGGCTGCCAGAGGTCAGCGTGCGACACATCGGGCTGCACGTAGGCGGCGGCCCAAACGACGACGCCACCCGTCAGCCCATTCTGCGCGCGATCGAGCAGCGCACGCAGGAGTTCCTCTGGTGTTACCGGCAGGTCGAGCGCCCGCTCCGCGGCGGCGTGTATGGGGTCGACCTCTACGTGCCTGCCCGGGGCGGCAACCCGGAGGTGCGGGCCACGCGGCAGCGGCTGGGTCCTCCCGAGCTCCAGGAGTGCATGGGGAAGGCCTTCGGGGAGGTGAACCTGCCGCGTCCGCCCCGGGCGACGGTGGTCAGCTATTCGCTGCGGTTCGACGTCGTCGACCCCACCGCGCCCCCCGAGGCGAGCGGCGAGCCCTGAGCACCCCCGCCGGGTGACAGGGCTTACGGGAGAGAGCCCTCGGGGCGGGAAGCGCGCCCGAAGAACGCGCGGAAGGGCACCCGCACCGGAGCGCCGTCCAGCGCGACCTCCGCCATGTGACGAAGCAGGGGCAAGTCACCCTCCTGGAGGAGCCCCGCGTGCTCCCAGCTCGCGATCGCGCTCCGCATCACCTGGAGCACGTTGAGGCACTCGAGCGTCGCCCCCTGCATGGCGGCGATGGCCTCTTCACGGCCGAGACCACGCCCGAGGTGCGCGCCGAAGCGCCCCGTCCGCCCGCCGTTGGTCGTGACGTCCAGGTCTCCGACCCCGGGCAGCCACGTCGCGCTCGCAGGGTGACCACCGAGGAGCTGACAGATCTGCTGCATCTCGTAGATGCTCTGGGCGAAGACGGCGGACTCGTAGTTGTGCCGCGCGATGCTCCCCGGCTGTCCGCCGGCCGCGGCGTGAGCGCCCGCGGCGAACGCCACCCCCATGGCGTAGGCGTTCTTGAGGGCCGCGCAGGCCTCCACCCCGAGCACATCCTCGTCGATGAAGACGTGGTAGTAGTCGTTCTGGAGCAGGGCTCGACAGCGCTCCAGCGCCCTGCGATCGCGCCCGGTCAGGACCACGGCGGTCTCCACGCGCCGCGCCAGCTCCCCCGCGATGCACGGCCCCGCGACGGCCACCGGTTGCAGGATCTCCGCCAGCGGAGCCGGGAGCGCGCCGTGAAACGCGTCCGGCAGGGTGACCAGCCCGCTCGGCTCGAACTCGAGGCCTTTGGCGATGGAGAAGAGCGCGAAGGAGTCGGTGAGGGCCCCCGCCTCCAGGCGCCGGGACAGCAGGGGCGCCAGCGTCTCCGCGGCCCAACGCACGCCCGGAGAGCTGACGCCGAGCCCGACGAACTCGACGCCCTCCAGGGCCTCGTCCAGCTCTTCGAGGGCGTAGGGGCGGATCGAGCGGGGCAGCTCGAGCGAGAGCGTCGGGTGCCAGTTCGACGCCTTCAAGCTCGCGATGATCGGGGCGTCGAGGTGGGTGCCGACGAGCCTGACGTCGTGCCCGCGATCGACCAGCGGGACGCAGAGGGCGCTGCCCATCATGCCCGCGCCGAGGACCGTGACGATGGCCATTGGTCCTCGTTTGCTAGACCTCGCGCTCGATGGTGGCAAGGGCCCGGAGCTTGTATGCCTCCGGGCGCGATGTCCGAACCGAACTATCTCACCCCGGCCGGAGCCACGAAGCTCCAGGACGAGCTCCGCCAGCTGGCCGCCGTCGAGCGCCCCAAGGTCGTGCAGGAGGTCGCCGACGCCGCCGCTCAGGGCGACCGCTCGGAGAACGCGGAGTACATCTACGGCAAGAAGCGCTTGCGCGAGATCGATCGGAGGATCCGCTTCTTGACCAAGCGCCTCGAGGCCGCGGTGATCGTCCGCCCCGACGAGGTCAAGGAGGGCGAGGTGCGCTTTGGGGCCACGGTGGACCTCGAGGACGAGGAGGGCGGGCGCAAGACCTACACCCTCGTGGGACCGGACGAGTCGGATCCGTCTGCGGGGAAGCTGAGCTTCAAGTCCCCCCTCGGGCGCGCGTTGATGAAGCGGAAGGTGGGGGACGTGGTCACGGTGCAGCGGCCCGCGGGGGAAATCGAGCTCGAGATCCTCGCCATCCGCTACGAGTGACGCAGCGGGCCTCAGGCGCCGAGGCGGGGGACGTCGATCGCGCACCCGGCGTGGGGCCGTTCGACGTCCCGTGGGCTCAGCGCGGCCCTGGATCCGTGCGGTGGAGCAGCACCGCCAAGGCGGCGTCGCGCTGCTGGTCCATGCCCGTCGACCAGCCCATGGTGAAGCGCGCGTTGAGATCTCCCACCAGCTGCAGCCCCGGTCGTCCCCGCCACGAGAAGCTCCGGGCGTCGACGCCGAAGGGGCCGAAGTAGCCCGCCCTCCGCAGCGCCAGCCCCACCGCGCGCGCCGCTTCCTGGGTGGCCTCGCGCACGGGGTGGGGGAGAGCCCCGGGATCGACTCGCTCGACGCTCATCGGCGCGCCGAAGGCGTCACAGAGCTGCCGGCAGGGAGCGCCGATGAGCAGCTGCTCTTCCGTGACGAGCCCATGGGTGGTCACCTCGAGCTGGAGCTCGACGTCGGGCTCGAGCAGGAAGCCTCCGCCGCTCGCGGCGCTCCGGAGCCAGCGCTCCGTGTCCGGATCGGGCTGCCCGACGGGCCACGTCCCCAGGCGCCGCTGCCCTTTTCCCGCGAAGCCATAGCGACGCTTGAGCCGGACGGGGCCATCGAACGCTCCGTCGAGCGTCTCAGGGACGGTCGTGCAAAACCGGCGGCTCGCCTCGAACTCACGGGAGGCGGGGAACGAGGTCTCGAGCTGCTCCATCAGCGCAAGAAATGGGGCGCTGCGACCGAGCTCCCAGGCGAAGCGCCGATCGTTCACCCGCTGGAGGACCGCCAGGGTCGGAGCCTTCGGTGGCCGGTAGCCGGCGGCGCACGCCGCGCGGAGGGCTCCAGGGGTCGGACACCAGATCAGCAAAGGTCCCGGGGCGCTGGCGCACCGCGGCCGGCAGTCGGGGAGGACGTACGGATCGTCCCGGCAGAGCGCAGGGGCGAAGTGGCGGGCGCGCGCCGCGATCTGCTCCAGCAGGCGCGCGGGGGTAGCGCGAGCGCTGGGCTCCGCGAGCTCCCGCTCTGCGTCCAGGTTGAGCCACCAGGTCCTCGTCATGCGCTCGGCCGCCAAGCTTCGAGGCGATCGATGAACGCCGTGTCCATCCCGGCCAGGAGCCTGCGTTCACGTTGGATGGTCTTGCCGCGCAGGAGCAGCGGCGTCAGCGGAGGCGGCAGAGACGCGCACCAAGCGTCGAAGTCTCCGCCGTTGGTCCAGCGCTTGAACCATCGGGTCGCGAACCGCACGTGCCCCACCTCCTCGCGTCCGACCCGCTCCTGGAGCTCGGCGCCCGCTTCGTCTCCTACGGCGCGGAACCAGGTCGCGAAGCGCGGGGTGTGCTCGAGGTTGGCCGCCTCGAACCCCATGCCCAGCAGGGCCACGAACTGCACGGGGGTCTCACAGGTGGGCACCCGCTCCCAAAACCAGTCGCGGACGGGGAAATCGCCGATGCGGTACCCGAGCGCCTCGATGTGCCGCTGATAGAGTCGCATGTGACGGATCTCGTCGCGACAGATGCGGATGAGGCCGCGGCGAAACTCCGGCTCCGTGTCGGGGAAGCGCAGCGCGGCCCAGCACATGAGCTCGGCGGCTTGCAGCTCGTGATGCCAGAACTTGTGCAGCAGGCGAGCGCGCGCCTCGGGGGCGCGGAGGGCGCCGAGCTTCACGGAGCGCGGTTTGGCCATGGAGACGCGGAGCTCGGGGGGGCGCCCCGGGCGAAGATCGTGCGCCGACGGAGCGTCTTCCCAGCGGGTCGGCACGGGGGGCGGGCTGCCCTTGTGAGCGAGAGAGGAGGTCGTCACGTAGGTGCGGGCCCACTCGTCCACGGTGCCCGCGGCCCCGCTGGTGTTCACTATGTCCTCGCCTTCGCTGTTCACTTCGGGACCCAGGACGGTCGCGGTCACAGAGTCGCACGCGCTAGCGGGCGGTACCTTGAAGGGCGCTTCGACGGCGACCATGAGCCAAGCCTACCGGCGTGCCGGTGGGACGCCACCCTGCGGGGGAACCCGCGCGGCGCTAGGGTGAGGCGAAAAGGCCCGGAGCGCGCGCCGAGATCCCTTGGGTAACGGGCCAGGTTGCTTCCGAGGCGTCCTGGGGCGACCTTTGGAGCAGAGGGCGCGCGCGGGTGGCGGGTGCTCAAGGAGGTCCAGTTGACGGTGAACAGTTTCGGCAGCCGGGGTACGCTCGCGGCGCGCGGGCAGACATACGAGATCTTTCGCCTACAGGCGCTGCCGGAGGCGGAGCGGCTGCCCTACAGCCTGAAGGTCTTGCTCGAGAACCTCCTGCGCACGGAGGACGGGGTGCGCGTCACGGCAGACGACGTCCGCGCGCTGGCGGAGTGGGATCCCGAGGCAGTCCCGAGCAAGGAGATCCAGTTCACCCCGGCGCGGGTCATCATGCAGGATTTCACGGGCGTACCCTGCGTGGTGGATCTGGCGACCATGCGCGAGGCCGTCCGGGAGCTCGGTGGAGATCCCGCCAAGGTGAACCCGCTGGCTCCCGCCGAGCTGGTCATCGATCACTCCGTCATCGTCGACGCCTTCGGGCGGAAGGACGCGTTCCGGCTCAACGTGGACCTCGAGTACGTCCGCAACAAGGAGAGGTACCAGTTCCTGCGCTGGGGCCAGGCGGCCTTCTCCGACTTCAAGGTGGTGCCCCCTGGTACCGGCATCGTGCATCAGGCGAACATCGAACACCTGGCGCGCGTCACCATGGTCCGGGGCAACCAGGCCTTCCCCGACACCTGCGTCGGCACCGACTCCCACACGACGATGCAGAACGGCCTCGGCGTGTTGGGCTGGGGGGTGGGCGGCATCGAGGCGGAGGCAGCCATGCTCGGGCAGCCGATATCCATGCTCATCCCGCGGGTCGTGGGCTTCAAGCTCATGGGGCAGCTCGCCGAAGGTTGCACCGCGACCGACCTGGTGCTCACGATCACGGAGATCCTCCGTAAGCACGGCGTCGTCGGCAAGTTCGTGGAGTTCTACGGCGAAGGGGTCGCCCAGGTGCCCCTCGCGGACCGCGCGACGATCGGCAACATGAGCCCGGAGTTCGGCAGCACCTCGGCCACCTTTCCCATCGACGCCGAGACGATCCGCTACCTGCGGCTCACGGGACGCCCGGAGGCGCAGCTCGATCTGGTGGAGGCGTACGCGAAAGAGCAGGGCATGTGGCACGACGTGCGCCAGGAGCCCCGCTACTCCGAGTACATCGAGCTGGATCTGGGCACGGTCACGCCCTCGATCGCGGGTCCCCGCCGACCTCAGGATCGCGTGGCCCTGACGGACGCCAAGGAGAGCTGGCGCAAGAGCGTCCTCGAGTTCGTGAACAACGGTGGCATCCACAACGCCATCGACGAGGCGTCCGTGGATTCCTTCCCGGCCTCCGATCCGCCCGCCCTGTCGGAGGATACGGAGGACACCACGTCCTTCGAGGAGCCTCCGCGGGCGTCGCGGCGGCCGCACCGGCTCCTCGAGGTCCAGCTCGGGGCGGACTATGGGACCCAGCCCGACGGGGAGCCCCTGGAGGTGGTGCTCGACCACGGCGCCGTGGTGATCGCCGCGATCACGTCTTGCACGAACACCTCGAACCCGTCGGTGATGCTCGGCGCAGCCCTGCTCGCCAAGAAGGCCGTCGAGAAGGGGCTCGAGCGCAAGCCGTGGGTCAAGACGTCGCTGGCGCCGGGCTCGCGGGTCGTGACGGACTACTACGAGCGCGCCGGGCTCGTGCCCTACCTGGAGCGGCTCGGCTTTCACCTCGTCGGCTACGGGTGCACCACCTGCATCGGGAACTCAGGCCCCTTGGCGCCGGAGATCTCTGCGGCGGTCGACGAAGCGGACCTCGCGGTGTGCGCGGTGCTCTCGGGGAACCGTAACTTCGAAGGCCGCATCAACCCCGACGTCAAAATGAACTACCTGGCGTCGCCGCCCTTGGTGGTGGCCTACGCCCTCGCTGGCACGCTCGACATCGATCTCACCCGGGAGCCCCTCGGCACCGGGGCGGACGGCAAGCCGGTCTACCTCGCCGACATCTGGCCGAGCCCGCTGGAGGTGCAGGAGGTGATCGACTCTTCGATCGCCGCGGACATGTTCAGCGAAGCTTACGCCGACGTGTTCGAGGGCGATGCGCGCTGGCGCTCCCTGCCCACCCCGGAGGGTGACACCTTCCGCTGGGACGCGGAGTCCACCTACGTGCGCAAGCCGCCCTACTTCGAGGGCATGCCGCGGGACCCCGAGCCCGTGCAGGACATCGCCGGAGCCCGTGCGCTCGCCAAGCTCGGCGACTCCGTCACCACCGACCACATCTCTCCCGCAGGATCGATCAAGGTGAACAGCCCCGCTGGCGAGTACCTCCAGGCCCACGGCGTGGAGCCGCACGATTTCAACTCGTACGGCTCACGGCGAGGCAACCACGAGGTGATGGTGCGAGGCACCTTCGCGAACATCCGCCTGCGCAATCAGCTCGCGCCCGGGACGGAAGGCGGCTTCACGCGCGATTTCACGCATCCAGGCGGGCCCGTCACGACGATCTTCGACGCCTCCCAGAGCTATACGGCCGCGGGGATCCCCCTGGTGATCCTGGCGGGCAAGGAGTACGGCTCCGGGTCCTCCCGGGACTGGGCCGCGAAGGGCACGCTGCTGCTCGGCGTTCGGGCGGTCATCGCCGAGTCTTACGAGCGCATCCACCGCTCGAACCTGATCGGGATGGGGGTGCTGCCGCTGCAGTTCCCCGAGGGCCAGTCGGCTCACACCCTGGGCCTCAGCGGCGAGGAGACCTTCTCCATCGAGGGGATCACGGAGCTCAACGAAGGGCGCACGCCCAGCACCGTGCGCGTGCGGACGGATGCAGGGGTGACCTTCGAAGCCGTGGTGCGCATCGACACACCCGGCGAAGCGGAGTACTACAGGCACGGGGGGATCCTGCAGTACGTCTTGCGCCAGCTCCTGCGAGCGTGAGCCAGAACGTCGAACCCTCCCATGCAGCTCATCGATGAACCGGGCGGCCTCGCGCAGGCCGCCCAGGCCCTGCGCGGCTCCTCGCGCCTCTATCTGGACACGGAGTTCGAGTCGAACCGCGCCGGGACGCGCGTCTGCTTGCTGCAGCTCAGCGGCGGAGACGAGATCTTCCTGGTGGACTCCCTGCGTCTGCGCTCCCTGGAGCCCCTGCGGGAGGTGCTGGCTGCGCCCGAGACGGAGTGGGTCCTCCACGCGGGGCTCCAAGATGTGCAGCTCCTCGTCGAGGAGCTGCGCATCGAGCCGCCGAAGCTCCTGTTCGACACGCAGGTCGCCTGGGGCCTCCTGACGGCGGAGAGCTCCGTCTCCCTCGCGTACCTCCAGTACAAGGTCCTCGGCGAGCGCAGCAACAAGGCCCACCAAGCCGATGACTGGACGCGACGCCCGCTGCCCGCCTCACAGCTCGCTTACGCGGCAGCAGACGTCGCCCACCTGCCGGCGCTCCGCGAGCACCTCGGAGAGCGCGCCCGGGGTCTGCAGCGGGAAGAGATCGTCCGCAGGGCATCGTTGGAGCTGCTGCAGCCATCCCGGGAGCCCCTGCCGCCCCTCGCCCTCGAGTCGTTCCGCAACGCGTGGCAGCTGGAGCCACGCCAACAGGCCGGCCTGCGCTACGTGATCTCCTGGTATAATGGACTTTCGGCCGCGCAGCGCGAGGGGGTCCCCGAGACCAAGACGCTGCTGTCGATCGCGAGCCGCTTGCCCGACTCCGTCGACGCCCTGGGACGGATCAAGGGGGTGTCCCCCCGCTTCGTGCAGCGGACGGGCAAGGCGCTCGTCGCGGGGTTGAGCCGCGCCGCGAGCCAAGCGCGCTCGGAGGAGTTCGTCCCCATCGAGCCGGCGCCCTACGCCACCTTCGAGGACATCCGCTTCGACGCCTGGCTCGGCGTCGCGCGCGCAGAGGTGTGCGCGGCCCTGCAAGCGGCGCCGGAGCTGCTCCTGCCGGGGAGGCTCCTGAAGTCGATGCGGGCCGCGGCCCTCGACGAGGGGACGGCCGCGGCCGCGTTGGCGGGAATTTCGGGCTGGCGGCGCGAGCTCGTCGAGGGCGCGTTCCTGCGCTTTTGCCAGGATCATCCGGCTCCGCTATGAGCAGAGACCGCGAGGTCGCCGTGTCGGAAGAGTCTTTCATCACTCAGTCGGAAGCCGTCACCCGTGGGGTGCGTGTCCGGGTACGAGCCCGCTATGCCGCGGAGCACTCCGAGCCCCAGAAGCCCCTCTGGTTCTTCCTCTACACGATCACGATCAGCAACGAGAGCGCCGACACCGTACGTCTCCTGAATCGCCACTGGGTGATCACCGACGCCCACGGGGAGACGGAGCAGGTGCGCGGTCCGGGCGTCGTCGGCGAGCAGCCGGTGCTCGAGCCAGGTCAGAGCTTCGAGTACACCTCCGGTTGTCGGCTCTCCACCGAGTTCGGGTCGATGCACGGCAGCTACGACATGGTGGTGGTGGCGAGCGGCGAGCACTTCGACGTGGAGGTCGCCGGGTTCGCCCTCCGCAAGAGCCCCGCTCAAGTGAACTGACGGCGCGGGCCTCCGCCCCGAGGGCACACCCGAAGGCCTCGCGCGCTCACCGTACCGCCCTCGCTCGTGAGCAGGCTCAGGCCAGGCCGTG
>JAEWOQ010000244.1 GCA_023460875.1 Pseudomonadota bacterium | reverse complement strand
CGACGCTCGCGAAGGGCCCGAGCTCACGCACGCGCTCGACCATCGACTCGCTGGTCGTCCTCACCCCCTCCATGACTCTTCAAGGATTCGACCAGAGCGAGCAAGGATCAAGGGCGCTCTTTCGTGTTCTCCAGGTCCCGCGTCGCGGTGCGTCCGCTCCCGCGGTGCGTCCCAGCGCGTCCCAGCGCGTCTCACCCGCTGTCCGCGCGCCCTGCTCCGGCGCGGCGTGCTCCGGCGCGGCGTGCTCCGGCGCAGGAGTCGGCGCTGGGTTCTTTGGCGAGGGGCTCATCGGCTCGGAGTCATCCTTGGGGGGACTCCGTCATCTGCCGGCAATAGGCCTGCAGCTCCTCGGGCATGTCCGTCGGGCACACCCCACAGCTCCTATTGCCCGGCACTGCCTGGTCGATGAATTTCGGATAGGGCAGGTTCAGCTCCGCCATAATCCGAGTGAACTCCTCGAGGGAGCGCTCCCCTCCGAGCCGCGGGTTGCGCTCCCGCTCCTGAGCGATCGTGGAGGCTCGCCGCTGGTTGTAGTCGTGGCCCGGATACACGAGCTGGTCGTCCGGCAGCGTGAACAGCCGCTCGCGCACGCTGCGATACAAGGCGGCGGAGTCACCGTTCTGAAAGTCGGTGCGCCCGCACCCGTCGATCAGCAGCGCGTCGCCCGTAAACACCCTGTCCCGCCACACGTAAGCGAAGTGGGTGTCCGTGTGCCCCGGCGTGTGCAGCGGCAAGAGCTCGACGCTCCCCAAGCGCAGGGGCACGGCGTCTTCGAGCCCGACGTCGGTGCACGGCAGACGCTCCATCGCCGGAGCGGCGATCTTGCTGCCGACGCGCTCCTTCAGGTGCAGCGCCCCCGTGATGTGATCGGCGTGCACGTGGGTGTCCACCGTGTACTCGAGGCGGAGGCCCAGCTCGGAGAGCACCTGGAGATCTCGATCCATCGCGTTCACGACCGGATCGATCAGCAGCGCCGCGCCCGTCTCCTCGCAACCGATGAGATAAGTGTAGGTGCTCGAGAGCGGCTCGAACAGCTGACGAAAGATCATCGCCTCCTCCGCGCATCCATCATGTCGTCGAGTATAGCAGCGCCTCGACGTCTCGCGGCATGCCCCCAGGGGCTCTCGCTGAGCTCGGCTCTCGCTGAGCTCGGCGAGCAGCGTCCCCCCGTCTGCGTCTCCCCGGCACGGCGGCGCCCTCCGGGTGCACATGACATCCGCTGCGGTGAGGAACGGCCAGAGGCGGCGCGGGGTGCTATCTTCGACACATCTGCAGCGTCGCGGGTCGCTCACGGGAGGGTGGCCTCATCGGACCTGCTGGAGCAAATCGAAGGAGGGGATTGGAGATGGCACGAGCGTCGTCGGCCAGCGCTGCCTGGCCGCAGCTGGATTTCGAAGCGTGGAAAGAGAGCGGGGCCACGCTGCACATGTGGCTCCAAGTCGTCGGCAAGGTGCGGCTCGTCCTGAGCCCGCCCTTGAACCACTCCTGGCACGCGACGTTCTACGTGACCCCGCGGGGCATCACGACCTCACCGATCCCGTACGGCTCGCGCCTCCTTCAGGTCGATCTGGACTTTCTGGATCACCGCCTCGCCCTGCAGACGAGCGACGGACGGCGCGGCGAGTTCCCGCTGGAGGCGATGTCCGTAGCGGAGTTCCACGAACGCTTCTTCGGGGCGCTCGGGGAGCTGGGGATCACCGTGAAGATCGATCCCCGACCCAACGAGATCGCCGATCCGATCCCCTTCGTCGAAGACCACCGCGAGCGGGAGTACCGACGCGACGAAGTGCAGCGCTTCTGGCAGGCGTTGGCGCAATCGACGCGGGTGTTCGAGGTGTTCCGCTCGCGGTTCATCGGCAAGTGCAGCCCCGTGCACCTGTTCTGGGGAGCGCTCGATTTGGCGGTGACGAGGTTCTCGGGACGACCAGCGCCGCCTCACCCAGGGGGCATCCCCCACCTGCCCGACCGCGTCACCCGTGAGGCGTACTCCCACGAGGTGAGCAGCTCCGGGTTCTGGGGCGGCGGGGGACCCGTGCCGCACGCCGCGTTCTACGCGTACGCCTATCCGGCTCCCGAGGGCTACGCCGAGTCGAAGCTCGAGCCCGCGGCCGCCTACTTCAGCCAGGAGCTGCAGGAGTTCATCCTACCCTACGAGGCCGTGCGGTCCGCGGAGTCTCCCGACGACACCCTGCTGAGCTTCCTGCAGTCGAGCTACGAGGCAGCGGCAGGGCTCGCCCGGTGGGACCGCGCGGCGCTGGAGTGGACGCCTCCTTCACGAGCCCGCACGTGAGGGCGACCGGCGCGCCGCCGCGTCCACGACGCCGTGGAGCAGCATCCCGATCACCATCGAGCTCACGAAGATCAACGTAGAGGGAGAGCCGGACACCAACGCGGTGATCGCCGGGCCGGGGCAGAAGCCACCGAGTCCCCAGCCGATCCCGAACAGGGCAGCGCCCAGCACAAGGGGTGGATCGATGTGGCTTCGCTCGGGAGTGGGAAACTGCGGCCCGAGCCAGGGCCGCGCGCGCCCCCGCCGCAGCCAGCGGAGCGACAGGAAGTGGATCCCCACGGCGCCGCCGAGGACGAACACGAGGCTCGGATCCCAAGCGCCGGTCACGTCGAGAAACCCGATCACCCGAGCGGGCTCAGTCATGCCGCCGAGCACTAGGCCCGCGGCGAACAACACGCCCGCGGCGGCCGCGAGCCACGAAACTCTGCGATCCATCAAACACCTCCCGAGAGCCAACGGGTCACCCACACCGTGAGCATCCCTGTCGAGACGAACGTCACCACGGCGATCAGAGAGCGTTTGCTGAGACGGCCGAGGCCGCACACCCCGTGACCGCTCGTGCAGCCGCTCCCGAGGCGGGCCCCGAACCCCACGAGGAGCCCCGCCACGGCCATGACCGCCGCAGATCGCCCCGTGGTGACGGCGAAGCTCTCTGGCCGGAGCGCGAACAGGACCCCGCCCGTGATCGCCAGCCCCACGAGGAAGGCGACGCGCCACCCGGTATCTCCGGCGACCGGTCGCAACACCCCCTGGGCGATGCCGGTGATCCCAGCGACGCGCCCCAATCCCACCATCATCAACGTCGCGCTGAGTCCGATCAGCGCGCCTCCCAAGGAGGCTCGAATGAACTCGTTTTCCATGAGCGACATGAGCGCCTCCTCAGCGCCCGCCGTCGTCGTCGGTGCGCTCACCGAGGTTGAGCGGGAGCACCAGGTATCTCTGTTCGTTGGCCCGGGGCCGGGGCAAACGCCCCGCGTCCACGTTGACCTGGACGCTCGGGTACAGGAGCACCGGCGGGTCGAGGCTGTCGTCCCGCTCCCGGCGCAAGCGGACGAACTGCTCGAGGGTGGTCGCCGCGCTCAGCTGCACGTTCTCCGCCTTGGAGCGGCCGATCGTCGTCTCCCAACGCACCTGCCTCCCGCCGGGTCGATAGTCGTGCCCGACGAACACCCGCGTTGCGTCGGGCAGCGCGTAGAGCTTCTCGTGCACCGAGTGGTACAGCGCCTCCGCGCTCCCTCTAGGGAAATCACAACGCCCGGTCCCGTAGTCCTCGAGGAACAACGTGTCGCCCGTGAAGACCGCGTCGCCGATGAGGTAGCTCACGCAAGCGGGAGTGTGACCGGGGGTGGCGATGACCTCGATCCGCAGCGCTCCCGCCTGGATCACCTCGCCGTCGGCGAGGAGCCGATCGAACTGGCTGCCATCCAGCGGCACGTGCTCGTCGAAGTCGAACACCGCGGCGAAGGTCTGCTGCACCTCCTGGATGCGCTCACCGATGGCGACGCGCGCGTCGAACCTCCGCTTCAGATACTGGGAGCCGGAGAGGTGGTCCGCGTGCGGGTGGGTGTCCAGCACGTAGTGCAAGCGGAGCTTCTCTTCCGTAAGGAAGCGCGCGATCTGCTCCACCGAGTCCGTCCGAGTGCGCGCGCGCAGCGGATCGAAATCGAGGACGGGGTCGATCACCACCGCGTCCTTCGTGTTCTCGTCGAAGACGACGTAGCTCAGGGTGCAGGTCGTAGGGTCGTAAAAGGCTCGGATCTCCACGGCCACCTCCGGGTGCGAAAGTTCAGCGTCACCCGGAGTTCTGCACGACCCGTACCAGGCCAATTTCCCTTTCATTTCGGAGAGTTTGGGCTCCCCAAGAAACACACTGAAACTAAGCGTTTCAGGCGTCCAGCCCCAGCTCACGCATGCGGCGCCACAGGGTCACCCGGCTGATCCCGAGGATCTGCGCGGCCCGCTCGCGATGGCCGCTGGCGCGCTCGAGCGCTCTGCGGATGCGCTGGACCTCCGCGGACTCCTCCGGGGCCGGAGAAGGCGGCACGTTGACGGGCAACGCCTCTACGGCGTCGGGGGCCGCGCTCGGATCGACGATCTCGAGGGGCAGATCCGTCACCTGCAAGATCGGGCCGTCGCCGATCACGTAGGCGTACTCCAGGGCGTTCCGCAGCTCCCGCACGTTGCCGGGCCATGGGTAGCGCTGCAGCGCTTCGAGGGCGTTCGGCGCCACCCGCAGCACGTGCCGCCCGTCGGAGCGGCTGCCCTGCTCGTTGAGCTCCTCGACGAACTTGTGCGTGAGGAGCGCGACGTCCCCGACGCGGGCGCGCAACGGCGGCACGAACAGCGGGATGACCCGCAGCCGATACATCAGGTCCGCGCGGAAGGTGCCGCGCTCCACCGCTAGACGCAGCGACTGGTGCGTGGCCGCCACGATGCGCACGTCCACGGGCACCGGCGAGTGGCCCCCCACCGGCAGCACGCTGCGCGTCTCGAGCACTCGCAGCAGCTTCGCCTGGAGCTCGTGGGGCAGCTCCGCCACCTCGTCCAGGAACAACGTGCCCCCGTCCGCGGCTCGGATCACGCCGAGCTGGTCCTTCACGGCCCCGGTGAACGCACCCCGCACGTGACCGAAGAGCTCGCTCTCCAGCAGGCTCCCCGGGACCGCCGCGCAGTTGATGGCCGCGAAGGGCCGCTCGTGGCGGGGCGAAGCGTCGTGGAGCGCGCGGGCCACGAGCTCCTTGCCGGTCCCCGTCTCGCCTCGGATGAGCACGGTCGCGTCCCGGACCGCAGCGCGCCGGAGCACGTGAAACACGTGTTTCATCCCGGCATCCCCGGTCCACATGCCGTAGAAGTGGACCGCACCCACCGGCTCCTCCGCCCCGAACTCGCCCCCGAGCAGCACGATCCACCCGATACGCGAGCCCCCCTGCTCGAGGGGCGTCGCGGACACGGACAGCAAGCGCGTCCCTCCTCCGGCGTCACGAGGGCGCGTCACCGCCCCCGTCACGGGCACGCCCTGCGCCAACGCCTCCGCGATCGGGCGCTCCACGGCTTCGCCGCAGAGCACCTGGGGAGCGAGCACACCCGGGGGCACGGTGGTGCCGACGAGGTCCTCCGCGGCGGCCGTCGCGAGGACGACCCGGAGGCGCTCGTCGAGCACCAGCATCGGCCCACCGAGCTCCTCGAGCGCCGCGCCCAGCACGCCCGCCGCGCTGTGCTGACCGGCAGCGCTCTGCTGACCGGCAGCGCTCTGCTGACCGGCGCCGCTCTGCTGACCGGCGCCGCTCTGGCGGCTCGCCCCCTTCGGCGCGGCCGCCCCAGCTGCAACACG
>JAEWOQ010000243.1 GCA_023460875.1 Pseudomonadota bacterium | reverse complement strand
GGGGGCGCTGGAGGCCCCCCGCGGGGCGCGGGGGCGGCCGACGACACGCGCCCCGGCGGGCAGCCCGTCGCCGAGGCCCATGGGATGCACCCGCGACACGGGGGGGGCGGCCCCAGCGCGCTCCATCGTGAGCAGCTCGGGCCAGTGCGGGGTGGGCCGCGGCTGCGCGGGGAGCGCTCCATGGGGCTTCGATGGCTCGTGCCGCTGCTGGGCCTCCTCGCCATGGTCGCGCTCGCTTATGGCCTCCTCAGACACCGTCAGGTGGACGGCGTCGATACGGTCGACCCCGCTGTGCACGGCGTTCAAGAAGAGCGACCTGGGGAGGGTCAGGAGACTCCACCCCCACGAATCGAGCCCCGCGAACAGCCGGACAACCCGGAGGGCGCCACCCCAGGCCCGGACGACCCCAGCGGAGGGAGTAGCCCCGACGCCGAGCAGGAGGGCACCCAGGGCCCGCAAGGGATGGCGCCGGGCACCGTCGATGAAGCCATTGAACCCGGAAGCGCGGTGGAGGGACGCGTGGGAGCCGTGACCGGGCGCCCCACCGCCCTCGGCGATGACCCAGTCCACTTGGGCACTCTCTTCGGCGCGGGCAGCAGCGAGCTCGAGGCGGGGCCCGGCAACCGGCTGAACACGCTCCTCCAGCTGGTGCAGGACAACTCCGAGCAGGACGTGGAGATCCGAGGCTATGCGTTCGGCGCGGACACGGGCGACACGCGGGAGCTGGCTCAGAGTCGAGCGGAGGCCGTCCGTGACTGGCTCATCGACAACGGAGTGGACCCGAACCGGATCGAGGCCGTCGGCGGCGGGACGAGCTCCCGCAGCCAGATCGATGTCTTCCTCCGCTGAGCCTCCGGCGCCGGTCTCCCCCGAAGGGGGTAGGCCGGCACCGAAGACGACGTTCCCGCGCGCCCTGCTCCTCGGCCAGGATTCAGCGCGGTGAGGCGCCGCCGAACGGAGCCTCTCACAGCCCCGTACAGGTCGCGCCCTCGGAGCAGGTCACGCCCGCGCAGGCCTCCGGGGTCCGGCAGTCGAACTCGCAGGTCGATCCCGGCTCGCAGAGCACCGTGGGGCAGACCGTCTCGTGCTCCGTGCAGGAGAACTCGCACGTCGCGTCTGCGGCGCAGGTGACGGTCAACCCGCTGCAGTCCGTCTGGTTATTGCACGCGTAGTGGCAGGCGCCGCCCGCCGCGCAGTGCGCGACGCCGCTCACCGGCACATCGTAGCCGGTGGTCAGGCTGCAGCTGGAGCCGACGGCGCAGTCGAGCTCACAGGTCCCACCCGGGTTGGTGTCGGCGCAATCGACGTCACAAGTCGCTCCGGCGGCGCAGCTGACGGAACAATTGGCGTGGTGACCACAGCTCAGCTGACAGCGGGCGCCCTCGAGGCACTCCGCCGCGCAGGCCGCTTCGGTACCGCAGTCGAACTCACAGGACGCGCGGTCCATGCACGACATCCCCGAGCAGGTCTGCTGGAAGCCGCAGTCGAACTCGCAGGACTCCGTGATGCCGCACTGCTTGCCGCTGCACGCCGCGTCCTTGCAGCCGGTCGCGCCGTCCCGGAGACAGTCCTCCTCCGGCGCCAAACACTTCCCGCAGCTCGTCGTCTCCAACCGGCAGGTCGCCGCTTCGCACCCCAGCGGGGCGGCTCCGCCAGCGCCGCCCATCCCGCCGCCCACCGCAGGGAGGAGACCGATGTCCTCGCAGCTCACGTCGGAGGCGACCCCCGCCTCGCACTGCTCGCCGTCCTCCACCTCGCCGTCGCCGCACACGGAGCAGCCGTCCGTCACCCAGCCGAGGCCCTCGGCGTCGCAGGTGGCCTTCCCTCCGCTGAACGCCTCGGGATCGATGGCGGTGCAGTCCTTCTCGTCTACCTCCGGCGTGCACACCAGGCACTCAGTGGTGTCCCAGCCGGAGCACGCGTCGTTGCACACGGCCGTGCCGCCCACGAACTCCGCTGCGTCGACGCTGACGCACTCGGCCGACGCGCCGGCTTCACAGACGCAGCTGGCGACCCCGCCCGTGCTCGCACCGCTGCCACCGGTCGCAGCGCCGCCCGTCGCGAAGCCGCCTGTCGCGCTCCCACCGCTGGATGCCCCACCCGTCGTGGGGCCGGTCCCGCCAGTTCCCACTGGAAGCGGCTCATCCGTGCTGGTGGCGCATGCCCCGACGATCACCAACCCGCAGCCGAGCAACGAAAGTAACGCAAAGGGCCTCATGATTTCGTTTATCTTGGGGAGAACTCTGCCGTCCAGGCGCAATCACTCAGGCGGTGTAACCTGGCGACACCACTACCGTTTCCGCACCTGGCAGGACGGAACTTCGGATCGCTCCGTGAGCCGCGCTCGCCCGCTCGCGCTCCGAGGACGAGCGTTACGGCCTCCGGCTTACCCGTCGGCTCGGCCAGCTGCTCCGCTCGTTGCCGTGATTTCGACCGGCCTCCCACGGGCGCAATCCTTGCGCCGCCTGACCACCGAGCGCAAAGTGCGCACTCTGCGCCCGAGCTGCGGACCCGAAATTCAAGCGAAAACAGCAAACTTCTGCGAGATTCGCGATGATGAGCCCCACCGGAACTTTTGGCTCGACTCTTGCTTCATGGTGAGTAGCCCGACTGCGTTAGTCGGGAGATTCACGAAAGGAGGCAGTCATGAACCCCCTCAAGAAGCGAGCTGCAGCCTGGATGGCTGGGATGTTTCTACTCATCGGAGGCTTTCTGGCTGCTGCGGTCATCTTGCCTCACCGCGCGGAGCCCTACGGTTCCGGCGCGCCCGAGGTCGAGGTCCCGCGGATGGAGAACGTCCCCGGGCCGCACGCGCCCCGCATGGCGATCGAACTCGACGCCGCGGATGCAGCCGAGTAGCCCATGACGAAGGAGGGCAGGGGCGCGCGGCTCAACCGAGCACGAGCGCGCCCCAGCCCACCGCCAGCGCAGGGCAGAGCAACGCCAAGACTAGCCCGATGCGCATGAAATCTTTCCCCTGGAGTTGGCCTCCAGCGAACGCGATGGCGTTGGGAGGCGTCGAGATGGGCAGGCACATACCCGTCGACGCCGCGAGCGCGATCGACACCGCCGCGAGGGGCTCGAAGCCGGGCGCAAGCGCGACCCCGACCGGCACGAGGACCGTCGCCGCCGCCGTGTTGCTCATGAAGTTGGACAGGATGACCGTGGTGTAGGCCATCACCAACGACAGGGCGACAGGCGCCAGGCCCTCGACGGGCATACGGGCGACCATCCAACCGGCGAGCCCGGTCTCCGTGACGGCGAGCCCCAGGGCGAGGCCGCCGAACAAGAGGAGGAGCACGTCCCATTGGAGGGACCGCACGTCCGCTGCTCGTAGGATGCCTGTCGCGGCGAACAGGCTGATGGGCAAGAACGAAATCACCGGCGTGGGGACCCCATGCCAGCCGCCGGTCATCCAGAGGACGACCGTCAGCGCGAAGACCACCATCACGATGACCTGGCGCCACGCGGGCAATCGCTCCTCGAGCTCCAGGGTCAACGGCGGGAGCGGCGCCGCAGATCCGTCCGTCGCCGGGTACCACGCTCGGAGTAGCATGTAGCTGACGAGGAAGAGCACGACGCCGGGGGGCAGACCGATCAGGAGCCAGCGGGCGAAGTCGATCTCGGCCTCGCCACCGACTGCGCCAGCGGCGATCGCGTTGGGCGGTGTCCCGATGAGGGTCGCCATGCCCCCGAGGTTCGTCGCGACGGCGACGCCCAGGAGCAGCGCCCTGCGAGACGGAGCGCCGTCCGGGCGCGCCGCGGCGATGGGCGTCGCGATGGCCAACAGCATCGCCGCGGCTGCCGTGTTCGACATGAACATGGAGAGGACGAACCCGACCACCATCAACCCGAGCAAGGCGCGCGCCGGCGTCGTTCCGGAGAGCGTCAGGACCCGCCGCGCCAGCCAGAGGTCGAGCCCCGTTTTGCTGGCGGCCTGGCCGAGGACGAAACCTCCCAGAAACAACCACAGGAGCGGGCTTGCCCAGGGCGCCAGGAAGCGGTCCCAATCCGCTCGCCGACCCATGTCCCCGAGCAGCAGGATCTCCAGGCCGACCACGAGGAGCGCCACGCCATAGGAGGCGACCGCCTCGGTCACCCAGAGCCCCGCCGCGAACAGGAGGATGAACAGCGCGTGCCGCCCCGGGTCGGACAGATCCGTGTGCGCGGGCAAGTAGCTGACCGACCACGCGAGCACGAGGCAGACGAGCGTCAAGAGCCCTTGTCGCCACGAGCGGACCTCCAGCCGCTCGAGCAGCGCACGCAACTCGCGGCGCTCTTCGCTGGGGAGCGACCTATTCCTGAACGAGCCTGGCTTCATCGGACCACCGGCGCCGAATGATGCCCCTCCCATTCGCCCAACGAAAGCCGTGGCCTCGCTGGAGGCCCGGGCGCCTCCCGTCAGCGCTCGTCCTTACAGCGCACCAGGACGACGCCCGAGTAATACGGAAAGCCGGGCCCGACGTCGTAGCGCCCCTGAGCGCGCTCTAGGTCGTAGCCGCTCGCGCATAGCTCGTCGGCCTCGTCGAGGCAGTCCTGATGGTCGTCGCGGCAGGTGACGCGCCACCACCCCGCGGACCCGTCGGGTCCGGTGACGGGCGTCGCCTGAGCGCTCGGGCCGCAGCCGCCTACGGCGTGAGCGGCGCACAGCAGGACCAGCGCGGAGCCTCGTCGAGCGCGCGCTCGCACGCTCCCGCGGGTGGAAGGCGAAGGCTGGGTGCATGCCATATCAGTACGAATACCCCGCTGAGAGAGAAAGGACGACGCCGTTCCGGTAGCTGTGCGTGGCGCGATCTTGTCGACGCTCGCGTCCCTGCGTCACCAGGTACTGCGCGTTCAGGATGTTCTCCGCGGAGAACCCGATCTGGATCCCACCACCGACCTCTCTCGCGACGTTCAGATCCACCTGATGCTGAGGTTGCAGGTAGTAATCGTCGAGCCCCGCGGTGCCCACGCGGACGATCCGCTTCCCCGTCGTGTTGTAGAGGAGGCGAACGTTCGTCTCCGAGGGGCCCGCATAGTCGAGGGCGATGTTCACGACGTAGGGCGCCTGGTTGACCATGGCCCGCTCCGTGTTCGTCAGGAAGCCAAACCCCGTGGCGTCCGCGCCCGTCTGGTCGAGGCGGATGCGGGAGGTGGTCAGCGTCAGGTTCCCCATGAGGCTGAAGTTCTTCAACACCTCATCGATGAACTCGAGGCTCTTGCGCGCCTCGAGCTCGACGCCGATCAAGAAGGCGCCGCGCGCGTTCCGGTAACGGAGGAAGTTCAAGCTGGAGGAGGGCTCGAGCACTGGCTCCAGGGGATCGGAGAAGTCCTTCGCGAAGGCGGAGATCGAGACGACCTCCTGCGGCGACGGGAAGTAGTCGGCCCGTAGATCCGCGTTGAGGACCTTCGTGAGCTTCAGGTTGGGGTCGCCCGCCGCCAGGGCGCCGCCGTAGTAGTCCTGGAAGGTGAAGCTCGCGAGTTCCCGGAGCTGCGGGCGCGCCAGGGTCCGGCTGACGACTCCACGGAGCTCGAGCGACTCCGACAACGCGTACACGAGAGAGAGGCTCGGGAGCACATCCACGCTCTCGAGCTCCGCACGATCTCCGTCGAGCTCACGGCGCCCGAACTGATCGTAGGGAGCCAGGAAGATGCGGGTGCTCTCCACCCGCGCGCCTCCGATCACCCGCAGCTGCTCGGTGAGCTGGCTGTCGCCCATCAAGTAGCCCGCATAGATCCCGGTCTCCGCCGAGTACGCGTCGGATTTTAGGTTCGTGTCCTCCAAGAGCTCCAGGGGAGAGCCGTCGAGGTTGTCGGGAGCGAAGAGCTCGGCAGGGCAGCGCGCGGAATCGAACTCCGCGCCGCAGCTGAAGACCCCGCCCTCCGCTCCGCGCGCGGTCCGAAACGAGAAGCGGCGGGCCCCGAAGATGCGGTCTCTCGTGTTCACCGCGCCGCCCAGCTTCACCTTCGTCGGCAGCTCCCCGCGCCGGATGGGCTGGGTCCAGTCGACAAACACCGCCTGCGCGTTCTCGTCCATGTCCGCGTAGAAGTGCCGACCGCTCGTCGCGCCCCCCAAGAACGCGAAGTT
>JAEWOQ010000242.1 GCA_023460875.1 Pseudomonadota bacterium | reverse complement strand
CAGGGCTCCGCGCGCGGGGGCGCGCGTTATGCCCTCCCCGCGCGACTCCGCGTCTTCGATGAGAGCTGGGAGGACCCGCGGCTCGACACCTCGCCAGTAGATGTGCCAGCGCTGGCCTCGGTGCATGCCGTCACACACGGTCTGGTACCAAGGGTTGATGGGGTTGTCCGGACGGGAGCGCCAATACACCGAAGGGTGCTCCCGAACCAAAGACCACCAGAGATCCTGGCCGATGCCCTCCCCTCGGGCCACGGGCTGCACTGCGAACTTACTCAAGAAGACCGCGCGGGTGTCGCTTTCTTCTCCCTCCAGCCCCTGCTCGATCAGCGCCACCCCGCGATAGTCTGCCTCGAGATAGACGCGCAGCGGCCGACGCTCTGCGAAGCCAGCGCGCAGCGGCCGACCGAAGGCGGACTCGAGCAAGCTCTCGAGCCGAGGGAGGTCGAGGGCGTCATACCCACTCAGGCTTCGCACGACGCTGCCCCGCTTGATCAGCGTGCCCGCTCCTCGGACCGTAAAGAGCTCCTTGAGCAGGGCCAGGGGCGAGGACACGTTGAGCATCGTGTTCGTGCCCCCCCCTTCCCCCAAGATGCGGTCCAGGAGCTCACGGGCGCGCACGAGCAGGCTCGCGTCCTCTTCATCCAACTGACCCGACGCGATCAAGGCGTCGAAGTCGCTGCGCAAGTTGATGACGCTGATCCCGCTCGCGTGCGCTTGCAGCATGTGCACCGGGCTGAGCTCGACGCGCACCCCGCCGTGGGGCCCGAGCCCGCCCCGATCCCGGAGGATCACGAGCTTCCGAGTCGCCAGTTGACGGGCGAGCCGCACGAGGGACTCGTCGGGCTCGCTCGTGAGCACGAGCACCGGGGCGCGACCATCGCGCAGCGCCGCCCGGACCTCCTCGGGATCCGAGCCCGCGTAAGGCTCTGCGGCGATCTCCACGTCGCGCAGCGCCTCGACCACCCAGTCTTGCTCTTGTTGGCCTGCCTCGCGATCGAAGGCCCCCAACACGACGGGCGCGTGCAGCCCCAGCCGGTGCAAGAAGCCGAGCTGATCGGCGAGGGCACCCAAGCTCTCCCGCACGACCGAAGTCCGAGGGGCGACGATGGCGAAGCTCTCCCTCGGGAAGCGTCGAAAGAGCTGCAGATACAGCTCGGTCTCGGAACGCTTACCGACGCTCTCGAGGAACGTCAGCACCGTCTCGAGGGGCTCCGAGAGGCGATGCTCGCTACTCGCTTCCATCGACGAGCGCCTGGACGAAGCCCAGCAGCTCCGTGGAGCCGACGGTCACCTTCATGTCACGAGGGAGCGCCCGGACCAGCCAGGTCACCCGGTACACGCTCGCCGCCCCCGGCTCGATTCGCTCGAAGGGTCCTTGGTTCTCCACCTCGACGTAGGCGCCCGTCTCGTCCGCGTAGAGCTCGACCACGCCCTCCCCCGGGGCTTGCCGCTCGAGCGGGACGACATCGAACGACTTCAGAAACAGCACGTCCGCGACGGCTCGCCCCTGCCCACGCACGACGTGGGCTAGCCAACCGCTGGAGCTATCGGCGTTCAGCTTGGCGCCCCGCCCGGGCTCGAAGCGGCGGTGATCGAACCAGGTCACACCCCGCTCCTTGCTCGTTGGCAGGATCGTGTGAGGTCCGATGAGGGTGTACTCGCGCGCGCCCGCCGCGAAGAAGCTCAGGCCGCCGGCGGGGACCCGCGAAATCTCCCAAGAGGCGATCGAGAACGGGGCGTCACCGAGGTTCCGCACCACGTACTCCACCTCCACTGCTTGGTGCCCCGCGCGGGGCGTGAAGCGCTTGGTGACGCTCAGCCGCTTCGTGCCCGCGAGGGCTGGGCTGCTGCCGAGGCACACCGTGTCCCCCTCGACGGAGGCCGTGTAGGGCTCGTGATCGATCGCCGCTACCGGAGGCCACCCCCAATCGTCTTGGGGGCTCGTCCAATAAGTGGAGCCCCAGTTCGTCGGGTGCACGTCCTCGTCGATCAGCAGATCGGTGTTCCCCAGGGCCAGCCGCCGGACGCGGCCGCCGCACTCGGGGTCGAGCTCGAGCCGGACCTCACCGAACTCGAGCAGCAGCTGTCCATCTCGTCGTCGCAGGCCCGCAGGTTCCATCGAATTCGCGCTCACGGAGGGGTGGCCAGCCTAGTTGCGCCCTGCCGGCAGCGCCAGAGCGCAGGCCGGCCTCCGCGAAACGCCGTCAGGGATTGGGCCGTTCGGCGCCGGTGTGGCAGAAGGCGGGCATGAGGTCGACAAGTCGAGCTGATGTACCCGCCGAGCGCGTGACGTCGGCTCCTCCGACGCCGCGCGTCGGAGGAGGAGGTCGTCGCTGGCCCCTGCTGTTGGTGACCGCCCTCGCACCCCTCGCCGCCCTCGCTGTCCCCGGGGAGGGCGCGGCCGACCCAGCTCTCGAGACACGGTACCCCTACGATCCTGCCTGCCCTTGGGGACGCCTCGCCAACGGGCGCGGCATGATCACCCGGTGCCTCGGGGAGGAAGAAGCGCGAGCGCTCTTGGCTGGTGGCACACTGACCCTTCAGAGCGGCGCGGCGGTCCAAATCCCGCCGACCACCAGCTCCGGCGACGCGCCCCCCTCGACAAGCTCGCCTGCGACGGCTCCCCCCGGTGCGGCCAGCCCTGCTGCGGCGGGCGCGGGTGAAGGCGCCGGCGACGCCTCCGACAAGGGGAGCGGCGCGGCAACGGACGGCGCTCCAGCGACGACTCCAGAGAAGCCCGAGCCGGCGACCCCCGTCGATCCCCCGCCTTCAGAGGCCCCACGAGTCAAGCCCGTGCGGGTCGAAGTGGGCCCCATCCTCCCTGACGACGGGGACGTGAGCATCGGCAAGCTCGACAAGCCCATCGATCGCTACCGCGCGTGCGTGGAGCAGAACGGCGGTCTCCAGGGCGCGGCCGGAGAGGTCCGAGTCCACTTCCTGGTCCGCGGGGAGCGCAGCCGCGCCGAAGGGGTCGAAGTCTCGCAGTTCCGCGGGGTCACCAAGCAGGCTGCCCAGTGCATCGCAGACGTCGTGGACCGTCGCCCGACCGGCACCCCGTCGCAGCCCATCGTGGGCGCGACCCTCGTCTTCAAGCTGTCATCGTGACGACCCCATCTCTCCGCAGCGTCGACGAGCTCGCCCGGGAGTATGGCCGGCGGCGCGCCCGTTTCGGCGCAGAGGCGGATGCCCTGAACGCCCGCTCTCTGCGCATCGGCAACCTCAGGGGAGTGAGCTTCGTGGTCGGCGGGGGCGGCCTCGCCTATGCGGCCTTCGGCGCGGGCGGCGCGATCGCAGTGGCCTTGGGGATCGTAGGCTTCGCCACGTTCTTCACCCTCGTCGTGCGCCACGGCCACATCATCGAGGCGGAAGAGCACAAGCGCCGTTGGGCGCGGGTCAACGAGCACGGGCACGCCCGCTGCACGGACGGTTGGAGAGCTCTCCCCATCAGCGGAGACGGGCTCCGCCCCGACATGCACCCCTACGCCGACGACCTCGATCTCTTCGGGAAGGGCTCGCTGTTCCAGCGCATCTCCGTGGCGCACACCCGCTACGGCCAGCGCACCCTCTCGGAGTGGCTCCTCCAGCGCGCGCCGCTGGCCGAGCTGAGGGACCGCCAGGACGCCGTCCGGAACCTGGCGCCGCAGCTCGAGTTTCGTCAGGCGCTCGAGGCCGAGGGGCTCGCCATCGTCGAGCGCCGCGGGAAACAACCAGGTTCCATCGACATTGGTCCTGGCCCGGATCCAGAACCGCTCCTGCGGTGGGCGGAGAGCCCGACGCGCCTCCGGGATCGGAAGCTGCTCATCGCCGCCGCCTGGTTGCTCCCGCCCTGTACGATAGCTGGGCTCGTCGCCGCCTTCGGCTTCGGGCAACCGATGTGGTGGTGGGGGTTCCCCCTCGTGCTGCAAATCGCCCTCCTGGCGAGCGTCGGGAAGATCACCCAGGAAGCCTTCGTGGCCGTGTCGTACACGGAGGGCGCCTTCCTCCGGTATGGGGCGATGCTCGCGCTGGTGGAGAAGCTCGAGACGACGTCGGCCTGGGTGGCGTCGCGCCAGCAGCGCTTGCTCTCCGAGATCAGCGCCCCCTCGGACGGCGGTCCCGCCGAGAAGCTGCTCCCCAGCGAGAGCATGCGCCTGTTCCGCAGCAACGTGGGTTGGTTCGACCTGCGCCACAACGGCATGGTGCACCCGTTCGTCAACGCTCTGTTGCTCTGGGATCTCCACTGCACGCTCGCCCTGGAGCGTTGGAAGGCGCGCTCGGGCCACAGCGCTCGCAGGTGGTTCGCCGTCCTCGGGGAGATGGAGGCGATCTCGTCCCTCGCGGGCCTCGCCCACGACGAGCCGGGCTTCTGCTTGCCAGAGCTCCTCGACGAGTCCGAGGAGGACGCGCGCGTCCAGGCGGTCGGCTTGGGCCACCCCCTCGTGCACGCCCCTCGGCGGGTGACGAACGATCTCGAGGCGCTCCCGCCGGGGCACGCGCTGCTGGTAACCGGGTCGAACATGTCCGGCAAGAGCACCTTCCTCCGCTCCGTGGGCACCGCCTGTGTGCTCGCCTTCGCGGGCGGGCCCGTGTGCGCGCGCCGCATGGCCATCAGCCCGTGCCATGTAGGGACCAGCATCCGCATCTCCGACTCTCTGGCAGGAGGTGTGAGTCACTTCTACGCGGAGGTCGAGAAGCTGAAGGCCGTGGTCGACGCCACCGAGCGGGGCGTCCCGGTGCTGTTCCTGCTCGACGAGATCCTCCACGGCACCAACTCCCGCGAACGCCAGATCGGCGCCCGCTGGGTGTTGGGCGAGCTCCTGCGTCGTCGCGCCTTCGGCATCGTGACGACCCACGACATGGAGCTGTGCCGCCTCACTCCCGAGCTCATGGACCGGGTGCGCCAAGCGCATTTCCGCGAGAGCGTCCAGGACGATCAGATGACCTTCGACTACAAGCTACGCGAAGGTCCGGTCCACGCAGGCAACGCCCTCCGGTTGATGCAGCTCGTGGGCCTCGACGTCCCCCTCGACTGACCTCTCCGCTTTGCGTTTCCGCCCCGGGGCGCCGCGGGGCGCCGCAACGATCCATCACCCTACGCTCCAGTCGTCCAGCGCGGAGACCCTCTCGGAGACCCCGTCGCCCCAGGACGGGAGCGCTGGACGGCAGCGCTGGACGGCAGCGCTCTGTACGGCCGCCAGGTACGGCCGCTCGAGCGACGCCCGTCGTGTGGGTCTCACGCAACGACGGCCCCACACGGGCGCCTGGACGACAGTACCCCCGCGCCGGCACCTCCTCAACCGCGCCCCCCCCGACAGCGCAAGACCGGCTCTCCTCGACGGTTCTATAAACCCGCGATCTTCAAGGGGTTCTCTAGGGAGAACGCCTTGACGGGGAAACGGGGGGGCAGGTACATTTTTCCGTTACGGAATCGTCTGGCAAAGTCTCGCCCGACGGCCTCCCCCCGAGCGAGAGACGGTGGTCGGAGGCAGAAGTACCAAGAAGGCACACGTTGACCGAATACGACGAAAAGACACGGGTCACGGAGGTGGTTCAACAGCCACCTGGCGCTCCCGGTACGGGCTCTGATTGCCTCGTCGTGATCTACACGCCCGAGCCCACGCTGCTCGGCAAACGTTTCGTCCTGGAGCAGAGCCCGATCCGTGTTGGGCGAGGAGCGGACAACCACATCGTGCTTGAAGGGGACAGCGTGTCACGCCGCCACGCGTACTTCGAGCGCAAGGGAGCCCAGTGGTTCGTCATCGACGACAACAGCACCAACGGGACCTACGTCAACGAGGAGCAGATCGCCATCACCCACGCCTTGACGAACGGTGATCGCGTCAAGGTGGGCCCGACGATCCTGAAGTTCCTCTCCGGAGCCGACGCCGAGGCCAAGTACCACGAAGAAATCTATCGGATGACGATCGTGGACGGGCTCACACAGATCCACAACAAGCGCTTCCTCCAGGAAGAGCTCGAGCGGGAGCTCATGCGAGCGCGCCGGCACAATCGGCACCTCTCGGCCTTGATGTTCGACATCGATCACTTCAAGCGCATCAACGACCAGTACGGTCACCTGGCAGGGGATCACGTGCTGCGGGAGCTCGCCCGCGTGGTGCAAGAGCGCATCCGTCGTGACGAGATCTTCGCCCGCTGGGGTGGTGAAGAGTTCGCCCTGATTTTACCCGAGACCCCGCTCGAGGGCGCCTACCAGCTCGGCGAGGATCTGCGCGCTCGCATCGAAGCGCACCGCTTCGTCTTTCAGGGAGAGCACATCCTCGTGACCATCAGCGGGGGCGCGGCGCTGCTCGGCGAGGACGACAGCAGCGCCGACCTGATCAAGGCCGCGGACACCAAGCTCTACGAGGCCAAGCGCTCCGGTCGTAACCGGATTTGCATCTGAGCTCGCAGACATGAGCTGGAGCGAACTCCCCCCGCCGCCGGCGACGAACCCGGGCAACGACCTCCCCTGTATCCAGGTCCGCCCACCAGGCCCCGAGTCGCGCACCTGGCTCACCCGACTCGGCCATGCCCAGGCGCCGATGGGGCCGCGCCGCAATCCCGCCGCGCCCTCGTCGACCGTCGTCCTCGCCTCGGGCAAGGGCAGCAACGTGCTCGACGTGGACTCCAACCGCTACGTCGACCTGGCCGCGGGCTTCGGGGCCCTCCTCGTCGGCCACGGGAACGACCAGGTCTTGCGCGCCGCAGAGCTGCAGAGCGCGCGCCTCCTCCAGGCCCTCGGAGACGTCTACCCGAGCGACGCGAAGATCGGCCTGCTCACCCGCCTGGGAGAGCTCCTCCCTGCACGACACACCCAGTGCATCCTCGGGCAGAGTGGCTCCGACGCCGTCAGCGCGGCCTTGAAGACCGCAGCTCTGGCGACGGGGCGCCCCGGGATCCTCGCCTTCGAAGGCGCCTACCATGGCCTCGGCTACGGCCCCCTGAGCGCGCTCGGCCTGCGCCCCAGCTACCGCGCCCCGTTCTCCTCCCAGCTCAACCCTCACGTCCGGTTCGCCCCCTACCCCTCCACCGAGTCGGCCCTCGACGCGACGCTCTCCACCGCAGAGGCGGCGCTCCGGGAGGGCGCCATCGGCGCCGTGCTCGTCGAACCCATCCTCGGCCGCGGTGGGGTGATGGTGCCCCCGACCCAGTTCCTCCCCGAGCTCGCCCGTGTCAGCCGCGAGCACGGCGCGCTCCTGATCGCCGACGAGGTGTGGACCGGACTCGGTCGCTCCGGCAGCTGGCTCGCGTCGGTCGAGGCGGGCATCACCCCGGATCTGGTGTGCCTCGGGAAGGGGTTGGGTGGCGGTCTCCCCCTGAGCGCTTGTCTCGGCGCCGCCGAGCTCATGGCTGAGTGGAGCCGCGCCGAGGAGGTCGTGCACACCTCGACGTTCGCGGGGGCGCCCCTCGCCTGCGCGACCGCCCTCGCTACCCTGGACGTCCTGCACCGTCAGCGACTCGTCGAGCGCGCCGCAGAGGTCGGAGCGCGCTGGCGCTCAGCCCTCGCAGAGAGGGCCGAGCGCGCCGCTGGAGTCGAAGTGCGAGGTGCTGGGCTCATGGTGGGGATCGACGCTACCTCCCTCGAAGGCGGCGCAGGGGCGCTGCAGCGCCGGCTCCTCGAGCAGGGCTACCTCACCTCCACCGGCGGAGGAGAGCGCGACGTGCTCGTGCTCACCCCGCCCCTGACCATCGCCGAGCCTCTCCTCCACGCGTTCACGGACGCGCTCGAGACCGCGCTCACCGAGCTCGCGCCACGCGGAGGACCAGCAGGACGACGCGCCCCATGACGGCGGGGCAGCGCTATCTCGCGGAGCTCCGGGAACAACCCGAGGTCCTCGAGCGGCTCCTGCGCGAGGCGCGCCCCGAGGTCGAGGCGATCGCAGCGCACGTCCGGGCGCGCTCCCCGAGCCACATCGTGATCGCCGCCCGCGGGAGCTCCGACAACGCCGCGCGTTACGGTCAGTACCTCTTCGGGGCCGGCAACCGGCTGACGGTGGCGCTCGCGGCGCCGAGCCTCGTCACCCTCTACGGAGCCACACCCCACATGGCCTCGGCGTTGGTGCTCGGCATCAGCCAGTCGGGCCAGACCCCCGACGTGGTCGCCGTGACCGAAGCCGCCCGCGCCCAAGGCTGCACCACGCTCGCCATCACCAACGACCCGAGCTCACCCTTGGCGCAGGCGGCGAGTCACTGCCTCCCCCTGCGCGCGGGCGAAGAGTCAGCCGTCGCCGCCACCAAGACCTTCACCGCGTCGCTCATGGTCCTCGCGATGTTGAGCGCTGCGCTCGGCGGCGACGAGGCGAGCTGGCGAGAGCTCGCGACGATCCCCGAGCTGGCGCAGAGGACGATCGACGCCAACGGCGCGCTCGACGCGATCACGACGCTCGGTCATCCTTCGCGCCTCGTCGTGCTCGCCCGCGGCTTCAACTACGCCAGCGCCTTCGAGATCGCCCTCAAGATCAAGGAGACGAGCTACGTGCTCGCAGAGCCCTACTCCTTCGCCGACCTGCTGCACGGCCCCGTGGCGATGCTCGAGGAGGGCTTCCCCGTGCTCGTCGTGGCGCCGCGCGGCCAGAGCAGCGGCGACGTCCCCCGGGTCGTCGAGATCGTCACGCGCCGCGGCGCGCGTCTGCTGGCGATCAGCGACGACGACGCGCTCCTCGCCCGAGCGGAGCTGGGCCTCCGCCTCCCCGCTGGGGTCCCCGAGTGGCTCTCGCCGTTCCCCGCCGTCATCGCTGGCCAGCTGCTCGCGGGCACCCTCGCCGCCGCTCTGGGCCGCGATCCCGATCACCCGCGCGGCCTCTCCAAGGTGACCTTGACCCGCTGACGCACCACGGCATGCCCATCGGGGTGCTGAAGCGGGCCTTTCGCGATAAAGGTCCCGCATGAAGCGCTTCCACGCAGAGCAGGCTCGAGGTCTCCAGAGCAGGGGTCGCCGCCAAGTCGTGCTGGCGCTCGCCGCGCTGGGCCTGACCGGCGCCACCGGCTGCGTGAGGAAAGCTGGCTCGGAGCCGCGCGCGCTCCCACGCGTGACCGAAGCGCGTCCGCCCCGGGCGCCCTTCGGGAGCCGCCCCCACGGCTACGCGGAGGGGAGCATCCTGCCCTCCGCGACGCCCGCGGAGCTCGATGACGCCACTCGCAGCTTCTACGACTACTGGAAGTCGAAGTACGTACGCCCCGGGTGCGGTGAGGGCGAGCTCGTCGTGGAGGCGAGGACCAAGCCGACCAACCTGACGGTGAGCGAGGCGCACGGGTACGGCATGATCATCACCGCCTATATGGCGGGGCACGATCCCGGCGCCAAGGTCCAGTTCGACGCGATGCTCCGTTACCACCGCCGGCACCAGAGCGCGCTCACCCCCGGGATCATGGCCTGGTACCAAGACCAAAACTGTCGAGACACGGGCGGGGACAACGGCGCGACGGACGGCGATCTGGACATCGCCTACGGGCTCATGCTCGCGGATCGGCAGTGGGGCAGCTGCGGCGGCGTCGACTACGGGCAACACGCCGATTGGGTGATCCGCGCGATCAGCCGGCGTGGGCTCGAGGCGCGGGGGCGCTACGTGCTGCTGGGAGACTGGGTGCAGCCCGACAACCAGAAGCACTACAACGGCACGCGCCCGTCGGACTTCATGGCCTCGCACTTCCGCAGCTTTGCCACGCGAACCAAGGACGCCCTCTGGCTGGGCCTCCTCGACAACGTGTACTGGCTCGCCGAGAACGTGCAGCTCGCCCACGCGCCCGAGACGGGCCTCCTCCCCGACTTCATCCAGGGAGCCCTGAGCGCCCAGCCCCGCCCCGCCTCCCACGGCTTCTTGGAGGGAGCCCGCGACGGCAGCTACGCCTACAACGCCTGCCGTATCCCGCTCCGCTTCGGCACCGACTTCCTGGTGAGCGGAGACGAGCGCGCCAGGCGCATGACGCAGCGGATCACCCGGTTCGCGCGGAGCGCTGCGAACGGCGATCCGCGCCAGCTCCGCGGTGGTTACCACCTCGATGGCCGCCCCATGGTCGACTACGAGACCATGGCCTTCACGGGCCCCTTCGGCGTCGGCGCGATGGTGGACCCGGAGAACCGGGAGTGGCTCGATCGCCTCTGGGAGCACACCATCACCCGGGCCCCCGAGGACTACTACGAAGACACGCTGCGTCTGCTCTCGATGATCGTGATGTCCGGCAACTGGTGGGTCCCCGAGCGCATGCCCAATCCTTGCCCGTCCTCCGCTCCGTGATCAGACGGACAGGAGGGCGACGAGCCCCGCGGCCCCCGCGACCTCGTCGACCCGGGTCGAGCGTCGGAGCTCCTCCAGACAGGACACGCCCTCGGCGGCTCGCGTCACGCACCGGAACGTCTCCGCGAGCGCTCGATCCACGACCTGCTCGCTCCACGCCTCGCCTTCGACCTCCCTGCTCTCCGGCCCCTCCCCGTCGAGCTCCCAGGCGGCGGAGACGCCCGGGTGGGAGAACAGCAGAAACCGCGCGGACGCCACCCGCAGCGCCAGGTCCCGCGCGTAGGCGCGGAGGTTCGGCCAGTCGACGTAGTGCTCGACCAGGAGGTGATGGAGACAGTAGTTCGTGAAGGCGCGCTCCACGCGGCGGCCGTGGCTCAGCAGGAGCAACGCTCGTCGCCGCCGGTAGGCTCGGATCACGATCTCGTCGTCCCAGGTGGGGCTCGGCGCGGCAGGATGACGGCTCGAGCGCCCAGGTCTTCTGCCAGCGCAGATCGCGAGCGCCTCCGCTTCGGTCAACGTGCTCCAACCCCGCTCCGCGGGGCGCCCATAGGTGAAACGCACCTGGTTTACGAGGCGACCGAGCCCGAACGTGCTCGCCGCTCGGTACTCCTGGAGGTAGAAGCGAGCTACGCGGGCGATCATCAGATCGACGAGCCGCGGATCGTCGCGATGTTCGCGAGGCTCGTCGGGCTCGAGGTCGGAGGCGAGCTGCTGGACATCGACGGCGGCGCTGTTCTCGTCGAAGTACTCGGACAAGCGATCTGCGATCTCCACGAGGGCGACGAGGCGCGCCTCGAGGGAGCGCTCGCATGAGCCGAGCACGCGCAGGAGCCCGTCTCGCACTCCGGTGAAGCAAGAGACGTAGGGGACGTCCGAGGCGGTCGCGAGGTCCGCCAGAGCGCGATCCGCGAAGGCGAGCTCGAGATCGTCAGGGAGCTCTCGAGGCCCTGGGAGCTCCTCCTCCGAGGTCGCCGCGCGAAGCCGCGTTGGAGGGTGGTAGGGGCCCGTCCGCGGGTTCTCGTGCTCCCTATGGTCTTCGCGGCGGCGCTCCCGCTCCTGCTCACGCGGCTCAACCATCATCCGCATGCGTCCCCCTTCGAGCGCGGCCCAGCCCGCCACGCTGGCGCTCCCTTGCCGGACCTCATCGGGCAACGTCCACGTCACAGGACGGTTAACGGGTCAGGCTCGGATCAGGCGGCTCGATCCGCCGCTCTGCCCCAGCCAGGGCCCCCCGCTCGCGTCGGGTCGCGCCGCTCCTGTACAACCCCGCGGGGATCGACCAAATCTCCCGGGCCCATGACGACTTCCCCTCCCGCTCCCGTGGATCACGGCGGCCTCGCCGCCGCGGCTGGTCGCCCCGCGGGCTCGTCCGCGGCTCGCAGCGACGATCTCCACCGCCAGGTCCAGGAGTTCGCCCGCAGGAGCCTCGCCTCCCCGACGCCTCTCGAGGACGCTGACGGCTTCAAGGCGCTGGCGCTCGACATCGCCCGCTTCCAGGCGGAGCACGTGCCCGGCTTCGGTCGGCTGGTCGAGCGCCGCGGTAGCCGCCTCGACGAGCTCGAGACGGTCCCCGCCGTGCCCGTGGAGACCTTCCGCATGGCGCGGGTGGCCGTCCATCCGGTCGCGTACGACGCCGCCTGCTTCCGCACCAGCGGCACGACGGGGAGCACCGCAGGTGTCCATCCCTTCCGCACCCTGGACACGTATCGCGCGCTCACGCTGCTGTGGGGACAGCGTGCGCTGTTCAGCGCCTGGGAGGGGCCCAAGACCGTCATCGCCCTCTCGCCGGTCCCCACCGCCCCGCCCACGTCCTCCCTCGCCTTCATGATGCAGACCTTCATGGAGACGTTCGACGGGCGCGCCCTCAAGCAGGACGCCCGCGGCGTCCCCTTCGACGTCCGCTCCGGGGAGCGCTGGGTCGCGACCTCTTCGGACATCGACGTGGACGCCCTGCGCCGCGCCGCCGTCATCGCGCGGGCACGTAACGAGCCGCTGTTCGTCCTCGCGACGTCCTTCGCGCTGGTCGCCCTCCTCGACGCCCTCGAAGGGGACAGCCTGGTGACGCCCTCCCGCACCCTCGTCATGCAGACGGGCGGCTTCAAGGGGCGATCCCGCGAGGTCGCCGCCGACAAGCTCCGCGCGGCGGTGGCCCGCGCCTTCCGCATCGATGAAGGCTTCGTCGTCGGCGAGTACGGCATGACAGAGCTCACGTCGCAGCTCTACGAAGGCACCGTCCCGAGCGCGGCCCAGTCGGGCCCCCCCGGCGTGTACCGGGCGCCCCCATGGCTCCGGG
>JAEWOQ010000241.1 GCA_023460875.1 Pseudomonadota bacterium | reverse complement strand
GCCCCAACCTGAACCCGCGCCAGAGCCGGAGCCAGAGCCGGAGCCAGAGCCGGAGCCCACGCCTGAGCCCACGCCCCAGCCCGTCGACCCACCGCCCGCCGCGGAGACCCCACCCACCAACGAGCCGCCGCCCGCGCCGGCGGCGGCGGGGGAGGTGCTGACCGCGCCCGCGGACCCCGACGAGCCCCTCGATCTCACCGGAGAAGGGTTCATCAGCGGAGAGGGTACCCGCTTCGCCGGAGGGACCACGTCGGCGAAAGGCACCTCCACGAAGGCCGTACGCTCCGGGGTGACGCGCCCGGATGGCGTCCCGGACGGCAAGGGCACCGTGGACGCGCCTCCCGCTCCCACCGTCGATCGCTCCCGGCCCGCGAAGCCCATCGCCACCTCCCTGCAGAATTGCCCTTGGCCCGCCGAGGCGGACATCGAGCAGATCAACTACACGCGCGTCCGGCTGATGGTGATCGTCGGTCCCGACGGGCGCGCCAAGGATGTGCGGGTGCTCGACGACCCGGGCAGCGGCTTCGGGACGGCGGTGAAGCGCTGCGCCATGGGTCGAGGGCGCTTCGAAGCTCCTCTCGACAAGCTAGGTCGGCCCACCTCGGGCGCTACACCGCCCTTCGTGATCACCTTCCGCCGCTGATCGGAGGGCGCCGGGGAGCATCCCTCTCCGACCCCGCCCCGCCGAGCACCGCGCGGGTGGTTGAAGCCGGGTGAGGCCGGAAAATCGTTGCAATTTCCTTTCGACGGGGGGCCGTCGACGGCTACATTGCCCCCTCGATGACGGACCGCCTGGAGCAGCTCGCCCAAATCCGGCTGTTCGAGGGGCTGAAACCAGCCGCGCTCGAGCTGATCGCGAAGGTCGCCACGGAAGAGACCCACGAGCGCGGCAGCAAAATTTTTCGTCACGGCGACACGGGAGACAAGCTCTACCTCATCCTCGAGGGGCGCGTCCGGATCAGCCGCGAGGTGCCCGGCATGGGTGAAGAAGCTCTCGCGATCCTCGGCCCAGGGCAGGCGTTCGGCGAGATGGCGCTGCTCGACGAGTCACCGCGGTCGGCGGACGCCAACGTCCACGAAAAATGTCGCGTCCTGGCCATCGCCAAGGACGGCTTCGACGATCTGCTCTTCCTCCACAAGGATCTCGCCTTCGAGGTGCTGTGGGGCGTGGTTCGGATGCTGGTGGGCCGCCTCCGCGAGACCACCGACAAGCTGACCTTCCTGTCGACGAGCAACAAATTCTAGAGCGACGCTCCGCTCCCTCGACCAAATTCACCGGGAAATCGCCGTTTTTCGGCCCCGCGCTCGGGAGCGGGTAGGAGGGCGGAAGCCGCCGCCTCTCTGTGGGGATACGCCAGGAATTTGACGGCCTGACACCCGTTCAGTAGGATTTGCGAGCGATGCAAGGTTTGACCAAGCGCCAGGAGCAGACCCTCGATTTCATCCGGAAGTCGATCCGCGACCGCGGGTACCCTCCGACCCTCCGAGAGATCGGCGAGCACATGGGGATCCGCTCGACGAACGGAGTCAACGATCACCTGCGCGCTCTGGAGCGCAAAGGCTACCTGCGGCGCGAAGACATGAAGAGCCGCGCCCTGAGGGTCGTCGAGACGCCCCTCGAGGCGAGCAACGACACGACGGACAACGTCGTCGAGGTGCAGGTGCTCGGACGCGTCGCAGCCGGCTTGCCGCTCCTCGCCGATGAGAACGTCATCGACACGGTCCGCGTCGACCGCATGATGGTCAACGGCGGGCGTGAAGTGTTCGGGCTCCGGGTCACCGGCGACTCGATGATCGAGGCTGGCATCCTCAGCGGTGACTACATCTTCGTGCGCAAGCAGTCCGTCGCGGAGCGAGGCGACATCGTCGTCGCGTTGATCGGTGACGAGGCCACGGTGAAGCACTACTATCCTGAGAAGGATTACATCCGCTTCCAGCCCGCGAACTCTCAGATGGCGCCGATCCTCGTTCGCGCGACGGATTTCCGCTCCACCATGCTGCTGGGCAAGGTGGTAGGCGTCTATCGCCGCCTGTGAGCCCGAGCCTGGGCGCGGCTCTCGTCGACTGCACGCCTGAGCGCGACACCGGCTCCGCCAAGCAGCTCCCACCAAACTGACGCGCCGAACGGCTCCCGCCGTGAATCGGCCGTCATTCACTGGCTGCGGAAGGCGCGGCGCAGGTCCGACGAACGCCTCCGCCGTCATTCGGCCGTCACCCACTGGCTGAACACGCGCGGCACGGTTTCGACGAACGCCTCCGCGTGGCTGGACCGTCGCCTGTCCGCTCCCGTGGGTCCATCGAGCTTCTGCTGATCGAGGGCCCGAGAGGGTGGGATGGTTGGCGGTATCCTCGCACCCTGCGCTGCATCAGCGCCTGGTGGAGCCCTTCCGTCGACACTGAACCGAGTTGTTGACGACGTCGCTACCCCATTGGTAGCGTTCCGCTGCGGTTGCAGCGGTGGATTCTGGTCCCTTGCCGCCCCGGCGGCCGGAGACCCGATTCCAGGTCCATCGCCTCGTCCGGGATCCCCGATGGCCACCGCGGACCCATCACAGCGCCATGCTGAGCGAGCGAGCAGGTACCCGCAAGTGCTTCCTGACGACGGCCACTCTCACGATGGCTCTGCTCGTCTGCGCCGGCTGCGGGAGCGTCCTGTATACGGACCGCGCGAAGAACGCCCAGGAGCGCCTGAGGGAAGCGCGGGAGCTCGGCGCGGAGGCGTTGGCGCCCTACGAGTTCTATTCCGCCCAGGCCCACCTCCTCAAGGCGGAGACGGAGGCCACCGAGGCCGACTACGACGATGCGATCGCGCTGGCCTCCAGCAGCGAGGCGTTCTCCGCGCGCGCCATCGAGCTGAGCCTAGCGGCTCGCAGGGGAGCTCGGCCGTGAGGGCCGGTCCAGGGGCACTCCTCTCGGTCCTGCTGTGGACGGGGACGGCGTGTGGGCAGCACCCCGCCCTGCGTGGGCGCCTCGCGGAGCTCTCCCGGCTCGCCGACGAGGCCCAAACCCGAGGCGCCATGACCTGCGCTCCGCGCCAGCTGGCGATCGCCAGGGCAGAGCTCTACTTCGCCACCCTCGAGCTCCAACAGGGCTTCCGGTCGAAGGCGACGACGCACCTCGACGTCGCCGAGCTCAACGCGCGCGCCGCCCGCAACCTCACTCCCGCAGAAGGCTGTGATGCGCCGCCCAGGCTGGAGCTGGACGGCCAAGCCCCCGGCTCTCCCGCTCTCGAGCCACCACCCCTCGACTCGCCGCCCATCGAGGACGAGCCCGCTGCCCCGGGCGCACCGCCGGACGACGCAGCTCTCGCGGCCCCACCGCATTGAACGCCGACCACGTCCTCCCCTGCACGCTTCTGCTCTCTTCTGCCCTTCCCCTGCCCTTTCGCATCAGCGCCCCTCGAATCAGCTCGCCGCATCCGGCAGTATGAACCTCCCTTAATCCCTCGCGTCCGGAGACCAAAGTGCAAAGCCGAACGTTCACCAGGCTGATGGCCGTCTTGTTAGTCGGCCTGTTTTCCTTGCCCGCCTTTGCTCAGTACACAAGAGACAAGGCCGCCCGAAATAAGATCGACGAGGCCATCAATCAGCACTACCTGATGATGGAACTCGACAAGGCGGAAGCGGTGCTCACAGGCACCATCGAGGCCTGCGAGAACAAGTGTAGCCCCCAGACCCTCGCCGAGGCCTGGATGTACGTGGGCATCGTGCGCGGCAGCGGCCGCAACGATCAAGCTGGTGCCGGCGAAGCCTTCCGGAACGCCAGCGCGATCCATCCCGCGGTGCAGCTGGACGCCGCGTTGGCGACGCCGGAGACCCAGGAGACCTTCGCCGCCTCTGGAGGCAAGCGGACGGCGGGTCCGCCGCCCGCGGCAGCGGCGGACGACGACATCGGCGACGAGGCGATCCCTGGAGACATGCTGTGCACCCCCGAGGTGCGGCAGGTGGAGACGCGACGCGCGATCCCGGTGAGCTGTCACACGGAGGAGGCGGGGGTGAAGGCCGAGCTCAAGTTCAAGGCTCCCGGCGGCGAGTGGAAGAAGATCGCCATGCGGAAGTCGGGGGACGAGTGGCGCGCCGAGATCCCCTGCGAGGAGACCAACATCACGGGCACCCTCCAGTGGTACGTCCAGGTCACCGACAGCATCGATGAGGTGGTCGACAGCCTGGGGAGCCGCAAGCAACCGGTCGAGATGCGGCTGCTGGAGAGCACGAGCGAGGCGCCCCCTGCCTTCCCCGGTCAGTCACCTCCCCCGCGCTGCACGTCCTCGTCGGACTGCCCGCCGGGCTTCCCTGGCTGCGGTGAGACGTCGTGTGGGGACAAGGACTGGGGCGTCAGCTGCAACAACTCCAGCGAGTGCAAGTGCGGCCTGCTCTGCGTGGACGGCGCCTGTGAGACGGCGCCGAGCTGCGACATGGACGACGACTGTGCCAGCGGCTCGTGCGTCGACGGCACCTGCGCCGCTGGCCCGGAGGAGTCCTCGAGCCGCCCCAGCAGGCACTGGTTCGGTGTGCACGGCGCCCTGGACGTGCTCCAGATCGGCAGCTTCTCGCGACCGTGCGACCCTGACGTCAACAACCAGGTCTCCTGCTTCGCGCTCGGAGAGCCCTACCCCTCGATGCTAGGAACCGACAACGTCCTCGAACGCCCCACCGTTGCCCCGCGGCTCGTGTCGGGCTTCGCGCCGGCCCAGATCCGCGCGCTCCTCAGCTACGAGTTCATGTTCCACGACAACATGTCCGTCGGCGTGCGGGCAGGTTTCGCGTTCCAGGGCGCGCCGAAGGACTTCCTCCCTGCCCACGCTGAGGCTCGCTTCAGCTACTACTTCCTGGGCAACAAGGGGACCGGGTTCCACCCGTACGCGCATGCGGGAGGTGGCCTCGCCGACGTCCAGGGGCTCGTCCAGAAGAACAACGTCGAGAGCTGCCGCCAGGACGGAGCCGGCCAGATCTGCGACTCTCTGAACATCAAGATGTATCAGAAGTCCGGGCCTATTTTCGCCACGGTAGGCGCCGGCGCGCTCTGGAACTTCACCCCGCGGCTGGGCCTCAAGATCAACGTGAACGCGATGTTCTTGTTCCCCGACCCGGGCACCGCCATCCAGCCCTCGCTGGGCCTCGTCTACGGTCTCTGACGAGCCAGCCGCGGTCGGCGCGCCGGAAGGCCCGCACCGGGCGGTGCGGGCCTTCGTGCGTGTCGCGGCGGCCCCGTCCAGCGGGCATCCACGCTCTGCCCGCGGCGCCTGCCCCGAATCGCCGCGCTCGACGCCCTCGACGCCCTAAAGCCCCCTCGACGGCACCGCCGCGGCGCAGCGCATCGATGCCAGCTCACCGCCGCACAGTCCCTGTGCCCGAGAGGTCGACGCTCCTCAGTGGAGCGCGACGCGCCGACCGCCGCACAGTCCCTGTGCCCGAGAGGTCGACGCTCATCAGTGGAGCGCGACGCGCCGACCGCCGCGCTCAGCGCTTCGACGGCAGCTGGCGGCCCATTTGCCGCACCACGGCCTGCAGGTCCTTCCAGACGTCTGCCTTGGCCGCTGGGTTGCGGAGCAGGTAGGCGGGGTGGAACGTGGGCATGACCGCGATGCGCCCCTTGTAGAGCTTCATGCGCCCGCGCATGCGCGTGATCCCGCCGGTCACCCCGAGCAGGCCTTCGACCGCGGTGGCGCCCAAGGCCACGATCACCTCCGGGTCGAGCAGCTCGATCTGTTGGTGGACATAGGGCGCGCACGCCGCGATCTCCTGCGCTTCAGGCTTGCGGTTGTTCGGGGGGCGGCACTTGACGATGTTGCAGACGTAGACCTCATCGCGCTCGAACCCCATCGCCGCGATCATCCGATCCAGCAGCTGCCCCGCCTTGCCCACGAAGGGAAAACCCTGCTCGTCCTCGTCGGCTCCTGGTCCCTCTCCCACGAAACACAGGCGCGAGGAGCCTGAGCCCCGGGCGAACACCGCCTGCTTCCTCCCGGCGTGCAACCCGCAGGCTGTGCAGCCTCGCACCTGCTCCGCGAGCACCTCCAACCGACGGGAGGCGTCCGGAGCGGGGCCCCCCGGCGAGCGCCTCGGAGGGGACTCTCCTCGATCCAGCTGCGGCTCCTGCGCCCGCGCTTCGTCGGAGTGCGTCTGGCCCCCCTGCAGGAGCCGCGCGTCGTCGGGGCTCGACGGGGCGGCGCGCGAGCGCTCGCGAACACCGCCCACCTCTTCGCTCCGCGGGCGCCGCGAACGGCTCGCGGGGAGCTCGCCGGGCTCCGGTGCCGCGACGGAGGTCGAGGAGCCCTGCGGCAAGCCGTGTGTGCCGCAGGCGAGCTGCCACTCTGCGTGGGCGCGCAGAGCTCTGGCCAACTCGAAGAGCTCCTCCTCCAACTCCAACGGTCTCAGCCCTCTTGCTCGCTCAGCCAACGCTCGGCGTCGAGGGCCGCCATGCAGCCGGTCCCCGCCGCGGTCACCGCCTGCCGATACACCCAGTCCGCGCAGTCGCCCGCCGCGAACACCCCTGGGACGCTCGTGCGGCTCGTCCCGGGCTCCACCTTGACGTACCCGTTGTCGTGCAGCGCGACCTGGCCACGCACCAGATCCGTCATCGGGGTGTGGCCGATGGCCACGAACATCGCCCCCGCCGGGATCTCGTTCTCCTCGCTGGTCTTCAGGCTCTTCACGCGCACGCCGGTGACCTTGTCCTCGTCCACGCCGAGCACCTCGGCCACGACGTGTGAGTAGAGGATGCGGATCTTCGGGTTCGCCAGCACCCGCTCCTGCATCGCTTGGCTCGCCCGGAACTCGTCACGACGGTGCACGAGCGCCACGCTCCGGCACAGACCAGCGAGATAAGTGGCCTCTTCCATCGCCGTGTCGCCGCCCCCCACGACGACCACGTCCTCGTTGCGGAAGAGCGCGCCGTCGCAGACGGCGCAGGCGCTCACGCCCTTGTTCTTGAGCTTCTCCTCGGAGTCGAGCCCGAGATAGTTCGCGCGGGCGCCGGTCGAGAGGATCACCGCGTCGGCGAGGTGCAGCTCGTTCTCGTCCTCACCCACCCAGACCTTGAAGGGGCGCTCCGAGAGGTCGACCTTCTGAACGTCGGCCGTGATGAACTTCGTCCCCTGACGCTCCGCCTGCTCGCGGAACTCCGCCATCATCTGCTGACCCGACACCCCCTTCGGGTAGCCGGGGAAGTTCTCGACGTCCGTCGTGAACATCAGCTGGCCGCCGGGGATCAGGCCCCCAGCGTTGAAGCCTTCGACGCACAGGGGCGCGAGGTTCGCTCGGGCCGCGTAGATGGCCGCGGTCAGCCCTGCGGGACCAGAGCCGATGATCAGGACCTTGTGACGGGGGGTCTGGGACATGGAGGACTCCTAATGCTAGAGGCGGAGCACCGCAACCAGCGGCGCCCACGAATGACCCGTGGTCTCAGCCGAGGGGCGCGCCGTCGGGGTGCGACTGTACTCCTGCTGTTGCGCTCTGCTGCCTCACCGCTGC
>JAEWOQ010000240.1 GCA_023460875.1 Pseudomonadota bacterium | reverse complement strand
CGCCCCACCGATCACCCTTCAGCCGGGCGAGCCCCTTCCCAGCGACGAGTACACCGCGAAGCTCGGCGTCCGCGTCCTCACGGGCGACGAGATCGCCACGGTCTACAGCAAGGCCCAGGCTGCCGCGAAGGCAGCGGGGCAGCAAGAGTGGCTCAGCGAGCACCCTCTGTGCCGATTGCATGAGATGGTCCAGACTCTTCTGGCCGCATGCGTCGACATCGAGGCGCCCGCTGAGCCTTTCTTTGCTTCTGCTGAGGAGATCCTCAAGTCCCCGGAGATCGGCGGCGACAACATCGCCTATCTCTTCGAGCAGCACGGCGCCTGGCAGGACGAGTGCTCGATTCGGACAGGCGACCTGACGGTCGAGCAGGTCATCGGACTTCTAGCGGTGGAGGCGGATCGGCCCGAGAATGCCGAGAGCCCTTTAGCCCGTATGCGGCCAAGTTCTCGCGAGAGCTTTTTGCGTATTACGGCAAGCCTGTTTTCGAACTTGCTGAAGGACAGATTGCTCTCTGGCTCTGGCGCCGATACCGCTTCGAGCGAGACCGGGAAGACGACCGAAAGCGCGCCAAGGAGCGAGACGACGAGCGAAAGCTCGGCGATGGATGAGGGACCCGGCAGCGATGGGTAGCTTCACGCAGATCGCCGCCAAACGGCGAGCCCCAGGCAAGACGATCGTCCTTCCGCTCGCGGTGTTCGCCGACGAGTGGGACAGGCGCCCTGACGCCCCGGTGTGTGTCGGTCTGCGCCAGATGTCCGAGGGGGACAAGACCAAGGCTCGCGGCGAGGCGGAGCGGCTCGCTGACGAAGTCCACCCGAGAGGCGGCGAGGGCTGGGTCGACTGCTACAACGACGCCTTGATGCGGCAGGTGGCCGCGCTTGGCATCTGCGACCCGAACGACGTCAAGCGCCCCTCGGAGGTGCTGCCCTTTGCCGAGGAGGAGGTCCGCTTCGCTCTCACGGGCTTCGGGGCACGGTTCATCTTCGAGGAACTGCAGCGATACGAGATCGAGGTCAGCCCGCTCGAGAGCGAGGCCACCGACGAGGAGATCGCCAGGCTGATCGTGCTCCTGGAGGATCATGCGCACGCCCTCACCGGTCCCCATCGGCGGCTGCTCCGGGCGATTCTCGAGGAACTCGACCTCGATGTTGGAGAGGCCGACGTGGCGCCGACTGCTTCGGCTCAGTGAAGCCCGTCGATCACGCGCGCTACGAACTCCCGCTCCTCGTCCTCATCGAGGTCGAGGTCATCCGGAGGGGGCGCCGTCAGGTCGATGTGCAGTAGGCAGTCGGACACGTCGAGCCCGATGCTCCGCGCCTGCTCGAGCATCCGGTGGAACCGGCGCCGCTCCTCGGACAGCCCGTCCCGAAGCGCCGCTTCGGCATCGAGGCAATCGGTGAGCTCCGCCTCCGCAGCCTGGAACTGCCCCTGCGTCCTCCCGGCCATCCGAGCCGCGGCGACCATGAGCTCGTCGTCGCCGAAGGCTCTGGCGCGCTTCAGACGGGCCTCCCAGTGCATGGCCTCCTCGCGGAGCTCTCGAGCCCTGCGGTCCAGCACACGGGCGCGGGCGGACACCGTGCGCAGTTCGCCAGCGGCCCCATCGAGTTGAGCAGCGAAGCCCCGCAGGGCGCTCACGCTCATCGGCTCCGGCTTCCGCCGGGACTGCAACCAACGACCCAGTCTCACGTCCCCCGAGCCTAGCACCTATGGCCGCGCCACCCATCAGGATCCGCATCGGCGCGTCACTGGACGCTTCCGTAAACCGGTCCTTTTCCGCCATCGAGAAGCGGGCGCAGAAGGCCCAGGGCGTCGTTGTGCGCGAGCGGCAGAGGTCAGCCAAGGCTGAGGAACGAGAGGCGCAGCGCGCCGCCAAGGCCCAGGAACGCGAGGCCGAGAGGGGCGCACGCGCGCACGAAAGGGCCGCAGAACGAGAAGCCAGGGCGCACGAGAGGTCTGCTGCGCGGTGGCTCAAGAGCATGGAGGGCGCCCGCCGGAAGGCCGAGCGCGAGCTCGATGCCAAGGCTCGGGCCGCTGAGCGCGCGGCCGAGCGCGAAGCCCGTGCCGTGGAGCGCTCCCACCGCCGCCAGGGCCAGGCGTTCGCGCGACGCACCTCCCACCGGGCCACCCGGTTCCTCATGCCAAACGCCCCGATGGGGACGATGGCCTTGGGGCACGCTCGGAGCTTGGCTCGGGGCGCGGGCGTCGAGACGGATCTCGGCTCCGTGATGGGCAGGACCATCGGCCAGGAGGAGATGGCCACCAAGATCTCCAACAAGGCGTTTCGCCCTGGGGAGGCCGGCGCGGCGGGGCAAAGGGTCGACCCCGCAGAGTTGACTCGTCAGGCCCGGAACGTCGCGTTCGACGTGGGCGGCGACACCACAGGCATGCTGAACGCGCTGTTCGCGTTCACGAGTCAATCGGGAGATCTGCAGACCGCACGCAACGCGATGTTGGATCTCGCCAAGCTGGCCAAAAGCCAGGGCGCCGACTTCGAAGATACCTTTTTCGCAGCGGGGAAGATCAACAACGCGCTGGAGCAGCAGCCGGAGTTCATGCACGACTCCGAGAAGCGCGCCCGCGAGGTCTTCAAGGTGATGAACCTGCTCATCGCACAAACGAAGATCGGATCGATCGAGTTCGACAAGCTAGGCAAGGAGATCCCGAAGATCGCAGGTATTGCCGGCATCTTCACCGGGTCGACCGAAACCTCCCTCGGGCAGCTGGCAACGATTCTGCAGGTAGCCGAGAAGGGGCAGGCCCCGAACGCAGCCGTTGCCGCCACTCAGGTGTCCAACTTCGCCCTGGATCTGCAGAAGGCCTCCAACGCCAAGAGGTTCGAGGTTGGCGGGAGAAACATTTCCCTGCGCGCAGAGGACGGGCGCACTCGGGAGGCGAAAGAGATCATCATCGACATCCTGCGCGTCGCCGAATCCGAAGCGAAGAGCAAGGGCACGTCGGAGACGGCGGTCATTACCGACCTGCTTCGCAACAAGCGATCCTTTCTTCCGCTCATCGACTTCCTGAGCATCTTCAAGAACGCTGGCGGCGGCGAGTCGGGAATTGCCGCCATCGAGAAGACCTTTGCCGACTTCGGAAAGTCCATCAGCGCGAAGCAACTCGAAGGGGACTTCACCGCCGCGGTGAACACGACCGCATCGAAGGTGAACCGCTTCAACACGCAAGTGGAGGACGTTGCCGACAATCTCCGCGCAAAGCTTCTCCCTGCCTTCGAGCAAGCGACACCTCTGCTCCTCAGCTTCGCCGAAACCGTGGGCGCGGTCACGACGTGGACCGCGAAGAACCCTAAGCTCGCCATCGGAGCTGCTATCGGCGCGGCCGTTGCTCGCGCTGGCATCGAGTCTGCGTTCCGGGCGGGCATCGAGAAGGCCATCGTTGGCGGCACGGGTGCTCGTGCTGCAGGTGCAGGCAGGGCAGCGGGAATGGCGGGTGCAGGCCTCGGCGCTGTCGGGGCCGGCCTCGCCCTTGGAGCGATCACCTCGATCGTCGTTGAACGCTTCGTCGCGAAGCAGACGGAACTCCAGGAGGTCGCCCGCGGGGAAAGCCAGTCCGCCTTCGAACTCGAGAAGAAGGCCGATACCGCCATGAATGAGGGTCGGTTCTCGGACGCCGAGAGGTTCCTCAGCGAGGCAAAGGAAATGCGCCTCAGCGCTCTGGAGAACCTCAAGACGGAGCAGGACGAGGGCGGCGTCGGCAGGTCGATCCTCGAGTTCGTCGAATGGGTCCGCGGGAACCAGGCCGACGTGGAGACGCAGCGCAACTTCGAGAACCAGCGCATCGAGGCCCAGCAGCAAGCCCTCGAGCAGACGCGGGACCTCTTGCGCAACATCAGGGACACGCTGTCGAACGGCATCGACGTGAACAACCTACCCGACGGCGGCGGAGGCATCCCGGGCCGCGTGAGCCAGGAGTGAGACGTGCCCGTTTTCGACAAGCTGCAGCGCGCCTCGTTCTTCGGCATCGAGTTCCCGGTGCAGTCGGTGAAGATCCGAGGTCGTCTGCGCCGGCACGAGCACGAGTACCTTCGCGTCCCCGGCGCCGTGAACGAGAAGCTCGGGCGCGGCCTCTACACCATCGAGATGGAGGCCGCCTTCGACGCCAACATCAAGGGATACGGCCCACTGTGGCCGAACTCCCTCGGACAGCTCCGCGAAATCTATGAGCAGGAGCTCACGGGGGACATCGTCGTGCCGACGATCGGCACCATCCCCGGATTCATCACGGAGTGGGACCAGACGGCCGAAATGGGGAAGCGGCGGTCCGGCGAGACGCTGCGGATCCCCTTCCTGGAGGACCAGACCGAACTGTTCCTCACGAAGGCTCTGCTCAACGTGGAGCGGAAGGCGGCCCAGAGCGCCGCTGAGAAGTTCCAGCTCACCCGGGACGACTTCCTTGTCAGCGATGAGGACCGGAACCTGTTCGACAAGATCCAGGACGGGGCAAACCAGGTGCTGGCCCTACGGGACCAGGGCGAGCTCTACGGGGGGCTCGCCGCGGCGAAGGTCGCCGGGGTCACCAATCTCCTGAACGAGGCAGACCAGACGGCAGAGTCGCTCAAGAACCCCCAGAACCATGAGCTCTTCTCCGCAATGGCGGAGCTGTGGGACGCCATGATCGACTTCGGGCGCAACCTAGCGGAGAGCCCGCGCGGGGCGCGCCAGTACCGCGTTCCACGCCTGATGAGCGTCTCGGACATCGCCACGGCGATCTACGGAGACACGGGCCGCGCCAGCGAGCTCATGCTGAACAACGACCTGGAGGACCCGTTCGCGGTCCCGGCGGGCGAAGTGCTCATCTACTTCGAAGGCTGACATGGGCGTCAACGACGAGACCTTCCGGCTCAAGCTGGCCGGCGAGGAGGTGCCGATCGCGAGTTCGTACACCGTGAAGTCCGGCATCCTCGACGTGCCAGCGGGTTTCTCGATGACGGTCGGTCACGGCGGACTCGCCGCCGAACTGCTCGACCGCTACCCGGAGTTCACTCCCTTCGAGCTCTACGTCGGTGATGTGCTGGTACAGCGCGGAGAAACCGACGCCAACGAGATCAAGGGCGGGCGCGGCACCGAGATCAACATCCGCGGCCGCGACCTGCTCAAGTGGTTGGTCGACACCAAGCTCGAGAGCGACCGGACCTTCGCGGAAAAGACCTTCAAGCAACTCACGGAGGTCGCCCTCCAGGAATGCGGGCTGGGGGGCCTCCCCATCGCGGAGGACAACACGGCAAACCGGAAGGCGATCACCGGAGGAAAGCAGGTTCGAGAACTCGCCCCTGAGCCGACCGAAGAGGCGCAGACCGAGGTCGGAGGCGCCGGGAGAACGAAGACAGTCCACAACACGCTGAAGGCGCGGCTGGCCATGCCTTGGTGGGACTTCCTGGTCGAGCAGTACCGCCGCGCCGGCTTGTTTCTTTGGGCAGACGTGAGCACCGGTGGCTTCGTTCTCTCGCGGCCCCGAGGCAACCAGACCCCCCTTTACCGTATCGTGCGAAGGCGCACCGGCAATAACGGCCCCGACGTGACCGTCATCGGGAACCCGAGCTTTCGGCGGGACGCCACCAAGCGATACACGGAGGTCAAGGTCGTTGGGCGCGCCGGCGGCGGCAAGAAGGGACGTGGACGTATCAACGCGCGGGTCTTCGACCAGGAGATGATCGAGATCCTCAACCCGGACCCAGCGGACCGCGCGGACGGGGGCAAGAGGCGCAAGGCCGAAGTCATCTACGACGACAAGGTCCGCACGACTGAGCAGGCGAACTGGCTCGCCCGGCGCAAACTCGCCGAGTCCAGGCGGAACGGCTGGAGCCTCACCTACCCTGTGGCGGGGCACGTCGCCCCGGCGCT
>JAEWOQ010000239.1 GCA_023460875.1 Pseudomonadota bacterium | reverse complement strand
CCTCCCGCCGCTGACCACGTCCCTGCCGCCCCCCGCGGATCCGGACGCGATGCGGCGCGCCCTCGCCAGAAAGCTGCGGGGCTCGCGGCCATCCATCCCCGCTCCCCCCCGCGCGCCCGCGCTCGAGCCCGAGTCCCTCGGCGCGATCTCCCACGATCTCCGAGCGCGCTACGCGAAGCACCTCGAAGACGCGGCGGAGGGACAGCTGAAGCGCTACCGAAGGCTCGCCGAGGAGGCGCTCGAGGCCCAGCATTTTCCGTCGGCCATCAACGCGCTCAAGGTCGCGCTCAGCGTCGCCCCCGAGGATCCGGAGCTCTCCAGCTTGCTCGAGCAGACCCAAGAGCAGGCCGACATCGCCCACGCGGATCAATACCTCGAGCGAGCGCGGTACGAAGAAAAGGATGGGCGCCTGCTCAACGCCGCCTCCTCCTACGAGCGGGCAGCCCGTGGGAAGAAGAGCGCCCCCCTCTACGATCGGGCCGCTTGGTGCTTGATCCAGGCGAGCTCGGAGGCGCGCCGCGCGGTGGAGCTCGCGCGCAAGGCCGTGGAGCTCGACGGGAACCGCGGTCAGTACCACCTGACCTTGGCGCGGGCCTATCATATGGCTCATCTGCCCGCGAGCGCGAGCGTGGAAATCAAGCGAGCACAGGAGCTCGCGCCCGACAACGACGAGATCAAGATCTGGGTGAAGCGGCTACGCTGAGCTGCGGCTCGCGCCAGCCAAGGGCCACCGCGTCAGGCGGCCCCGAAGCGACGAGAACAAGGAGAACATGGAGCGCGTCATCGGCATCGACCTCGGAACCACCAACTCGTGTGTCTCCGTCCTGGAAGGTGAAACGGCCACGGTCATCCCCAACCGCGGCGGATACAAGACTACTCCGAGCATCGTCGCGGTGACGGAGGCCGGCAAACGGCTCGTCGGGCACATCGCCAAGCGGCAGGCCATCACCAACGCGGAGAACACCGTGTACGCGGCCAAGCGCCTCATCGGGCGCAAGTGGGACTCGCCGCAGGTGAAGAACGCCCTGATGACGTCGAGCTATCACATAGTGGAGGGCCCCCACGACGACGTGCGGATCCTGCTGCGCGGCAAGAGCTACTCGGTGCCGGAGATCAGCTCGATGATCTTGCAGGAGATGAAGCTGGTCGCCGAAGAGTATCTGAGCGAGCAGGTGCACAAGGCGGTCATCACGGTGCCCGCCTACTTCAACGACAACCAGCGTCAGGCGACCAAGGACGCCGGGGCGATCGCCGGCCTGGACGTCATCCGCATCATCAACGAGCCCACCGCCGCGTCGCTGGCCTACGGCTTCGGCAAGGAGCTCGACCGGACCGTGGCGGTCTACGACCTAGGAGGCGGCACCTTCGACATCTCCATCCTCGAGATCGGCTCTCACGGGGTCTTCAAGGTGATCAGCACCACCGGCGACACCTTCCTGGGCGGAGAGGACTTCGATGCCCGGATCATCGAGTGGCTGGTGCAGAGCTTCCACGAGGAGCACGGCATCGACCTCCGGGAGGATCGCATGGCGCTCCAGCGCCTGCGGGACGCGGCGGAGAAGGCGAAGTGCGAGCTCTCCGCGGTCACCGAGACGGAGATCAACCTCCCCTTCATCATTTCGACCTCGAACAACGAGGCCTTGCACCTGCAACGCAACATCTCCAGGGAGGTGCTGGAGGGCCTCACCGCGGATCTCGTGGAGCGCACGATCGATATCTGCCGCCAGGCAATCGAGGACGCTCGCCTCGAGGTGGACGAGGTGGAGGACGTGCTCCTCGTGGGTGGCATGACCCGGATGCCGGCGATCCAGCGGGCGGTCGCGACGTTCTTCCAGAGGGCGCCCAGCAAGGGCGTTCACCCGGACGAGGTCGTGGCCATGGGAGCGGCGATCCAGGGCGCAGCCCTGGTGGAGGACCATCGCCAGATGCTGCTCCTCGACGTCACGCCGCACGCCCTCGGTATCATGACGTTCGGCAGCCACTTCGAGGAGCTGATCCCTCAGAATACCACGGTGCCCACGAGCCAGACCAAGACATTCACCACGAGCCGAGACAACCAGACGGCGGTGAAGATCTTGGTGATGCAGGGGGACAGCGAGAAGGCCGAGGAGAACGAGCTCCTCGGCGAGTTCATCCTCACCGGCCTGCGCCGCGCGCCCAAGGGTCACGTCGAGATCGAGGTCGCCTTCGAGATCAACACCGATGGCATCGTCAGCGTCCACGCCAAGGATCTGGAGACTGGCCAGGCTCAATCGATCCAGGTCACGGCCTCGAGCGGGCTCACCCCCGAAGAGGTCCAGCAGATGGCGTCGGACGCGCAGGAGTACATGCTGGAGCGCCGCACGGACGAGCAGTTCGAGGCCGCCAAACAGCGCGCCGAGGTGCTCATCGCGAGCGTCGAGAAGCTCTTCGTCGACGTGGAGCGGACCGTGGGCGGAGCGGACTTCGGACGCGACGCGATCCAGAAGGCGCGCAACGTCGTGGACACCGCTCGCTCCGCCATCGAAGGAAAGCAGACCGCGGCCCTCCAAGAGTACGTCGATCAGCTCGAACGCACGGAGCGCATGTTCAAAGGGGTCGTCACCCGTTACTGAGCCTTCTTTTTGGTGGGCTCTTTTTGCTGGGCCCTTTTTGCTGGGCCCTTTTTGCTGGGCTCTCTTTGGTGCCCTCTCTTTGGTGCCTCGTGTTCGCGCGAATCGGCCGCGGGGCGTTCGCGCATCGTGTCTGCCTCCGAGCGCACCATCTCCCGGACACCATCTCCCAGACACCATCTCCCAGACACCATCTCCCGGACACCATCTCCCAGAGCCTGGCTCCCAGGCGCCGTCTCCGGGCGCCGCGCCCGGCGCACCGTGTCCGCTCCTCTCACACAACACCACCGGCGACCCGACTGATGACCTCACTTCCACACATCACCTCCCCGCATCATCGAGGGGTCATGGTCGAGGGCGTGTCGCCTGAACTTTCGTCGGTTCCTTCATTTGCTGGGCTTTCTGCTTACGCGGCTTGGCTTCGGCCTGCCTAGGTGCATGCTGATTGGTGTCCCCCTCGCCCGTACGGTTCACCCCTCGGCCGCTCTCCGGCCCCCGGCGCGTTACCTTCACTCCTGCCGATTCGAATGCGCTCTAGCTCTCCGCCCATTCGCTCCCCGCTGAGCATCGTCCCGCCCGAACTCGAGGCGATCGATGACGCGTGGAACGACGAGGCGTGGAACGACGAGGCGCCGACGAAGCCTGGGGATGTCTCGGAGCGGGTCACCCAGGTGCCCTCGATGCCCTCGGAGCTCCTGGCCCGGCGGCTCATGCGGGAGGCGACCAGTGACCTCCCGGAGGACGAGAACGAGCGCCCGACCCGACCTCGTCCCTCCTCCCTATCACCCTCGTCCCTGGCGCCCCCGGACGGGGGGCCCACGCGCCCCTCCGACGCCGTCACGTACCGACCTCCGATCGCCTCGGCGCTGACGCCCAGCGTCGACATCTTCGGCGGTCCGCACGATCGCCTCGGCGCACCGCCGCGCTTCGGCGAGGCGCGCATCTTCGACTCCAAGGGGCCGCCGCTCGAGCTCGACACGTCCGACGAGATCCCCGCCCGGTCGTTCTCTCCCCACGAAGCGCCGACCCAGACCGCGCTCGATCGGACCGCGGCGTTCGCTCCCGAGGATCCTCTCGAGTTCGATCCGAGCGCGAGCTCGGCGCTCCGCTGGTCGGAGCAGGTCAGCCTCGAACCGGTGCGCTCGAACCTCGACCTCGCCCGCGGCTTCTCCTCCCTCCCCCCGCCGCCCGCGGACCCCCTGCGCGACATGCACGATCGCTATGCGACGGGAGACTTCAGCGGCGCCCTCGAGGTCGCCGAGCGCGTCCTCGCGAAGGACCCTGATCAGGACGAAGCTTACCGCTGCGCCCAGAGCTGCCGTGACGTGCTCGCGGACATGTACGCATCACGACTGGGCGGGACACATCGGCGCGCCGCGGTGATCATGAGCCCGGATCAAATCCGCTGGCTGTCGCTCGATCATCGGGCGGGATTCCTGCTGTCGATCATCGACGGGGTCTCTACCGTGGAGGAGCTCCTCGACATCTGCGGTATGCCGAAGCTGGAGGCGCTCCGGATCTTGTGCAGCCTGCTGGATCAGCAGGCCGTCGCGCTCGACGCTTGAGCGCGAGGCTCGTCTCACCGTGCTCACGCGTCCCCACCTCGTCCTGGCCGCCTCCGCGACCGCCGCCGTCACAGTCGGGCTCTGCCTCTGCGCGGCGTCGGGCTCCCCTGCCGCTCCGCCTCGGCCCGAAGTCGCCGCGGGGTCGCGTGTCACGGCGATCTTGCGCGGTCCCGCCGACGCGCCCCGGGTGGCCTCCTATCGCTTGACGGCCTCCCTCGACGCCACCGAGCACCGAGTGACGGGACGAGGCACGATCCGCTGGCTGAACGCCTCCCGCACCCCCGCGGAGGAGCTCTACCTGCACCTCTACCTCGACGCGTTCAGCTCGGAGCGCACGCTGTTCCTGCGCTCGCCCACCTATCGGAGCCGCTCGGGCGCCACGTTGCGCACCCCCGGGGGCCTGACCGTGCACAGGTTGAGCTCTCCGACTTACGGCGACGTCGACCTCTGGGAGAGCGCAGCTCCCCACAGCCCTGAGGATCCCGAGGACACCACCGACATCCGTGTCCCGCTGCCGGCGCCCGTGGCCCCAGGGGAGACCCTCGAGCTCGAGGTCGAGTTCACCGCGCAGCTGCCAAACATCGTCGAACGCACGGGGTTCGCGGGGTCCTTCCACATGGTGGGCCAGTGGTTCCCCAAGCTCGCCCGCCGCGAACCCGACGGGCGCTGGTCTCACTTCGCCTTTCATCCCCACGCCGAGTTCTACGCGGATTTCGGCGACTACGATGTGACCATCGAGGTGCCCGAGGGGTTCGTCGTAGGCGCCACGGGGCAACGGATCGAGCAGCACGTCGCGAGCGGACGGCGCACGGAGCGGTACCGCGCGGAGGCCGTGCACGATTTCGCCTGGACCGCCTGGGACGGCTTCGAGATCGAGAGGCGCTCCATCGGCGCGACGGAGGTCACCCTCCTCGCGCCGCCCCACACGGCTCCCGCGCGGGCGGCCACCTGGGACAGCCTCGAGCACGGCTTGCCCTACCTGGGCGTCCACTACGGCGCCTATCCCTATCCGACCCTCACCGTCGTCCACCCGCCGTCCTTCGCCGCAGGCGCGGGGGGCATGGAGTACCCCACCTTCATCACCACGGGTGGCTCGCCACGGTGGCCCCAGCTCGGCGTTCGGCTCATCGAGCAGGTGACGGTCCACGAGCTCGCCCACCAGTGGTTCCAAGGGTTACTGGCCTCCAACGAGGTCAAGTGGCCCTTCCTCGACGAGGGGCTCACGAGCTACGCCGAGTGGCGGACGCTGCGCGCCCGCTTCGGCCCAGGTTCTCTGATCGACACCCTGGGCTTGCAGGTGTCCCTCGAAGCCGCGGGTCGAGCCGCCACGGTCAGTCATGGCCAGGACGAGATCATCGCGCGCCCGGCCCACGCCTTCTCGAGCATGCGCTCCCTGGCTGCTCACGTGTACTCGGGGACCGCCACGGCGCTGAGCACCATCGCCAGGGTGTATGGGGAGGAGCGCCTGGACGCGGCCCTCGAGGACTACGCTATCACTCATCGCTTCGCCCACCCGACACCGGAGGATCTGCTGGCGAGCGTCGCGCGGCACGTCGGCGCCCCGGCGGCCAGCGCCCTGCGCGCGATGCTGTTCGAGCGAGCGACGGTGGACTACCAGGTCACGGAGGTGAGCAGCGCCCGCGAGGGCGACGGAGGCGGGTGGCAGAGCCGAGCCGTGTTCACCCGACAGGGCTCGCTCCAGCTGCCCGTCACGGTGCGCCTGGAGCTGGCCGACGGCCAGCGGCTCGATCGCCGCTGGAGCGGCGTCGACTCGGTCTTCATCGTCGAGCAGGCACATGAGGCGCGGCTGGCCCGGGTGGTCGTGGATCCCGAGCGGGCGGTGCTCTGGGACGGCGACCTGCTCAACAACTCCCGTAGCGTCTCCGGGCGGGGGAGCACCCTGCGCTCCGGCGAGCGAGCCTGGTATTGGGCCGAGCTCCTCTTGCATCTCCTCGGGCCATGACGGAGCGCTCGGAGACCTCAGCCATGCCCGCGCGGGCGACGTTGCGCCTGTGGCTGGGCTGTAGCCTGCTCCTCTGGGCAGCGCGCCTCGCGCTCGCGTGGGCCGCGAGCCGCCCCTTGGCCTACGTCGTCGGTGTGGGCGACGGCGACGACCGGCTCCTCTTCGAGCCAGGGGCGCTGTTCGTGCTCGAGGTGCTGCGTTTGCGGGCTGATCTCCTCGCGCCCGCTCTCGCGTCGACCCTGCTGCTGCTGCTCTGCTCCTGGGTGCTGCTGCTCGGGGTCACCAGCGCGATCTTGGCCTGGCTCACGCGGCTCGACGGAGCGCCCGCGTGGCAGCTCCCAGCGCTTGATCCCTGGAAGAGTCTGCGGCGCATCGCAGCCCTGGCGAGCGCCGCCGGCGCGGCGGCTGTCGCGCTAGCGGCCCTCGTGCTGTCCCTCGTGACCGCGGCGAACGCAGCCCTCCAAGGCGCCGTGGGACCCACACGTGACGTCGTCCTGATCGGCGCGCTCGTCGTCAGCCTCCCGCTCTTCGCAGCCCTGGGCGCCCTGTTCGACCTCGCCCGCGTCCACGTGCTCGCTGGGGGACACGACGCCGTCGGCGCGCTGCGTAGGGCCTGGGAGACGTTCACCGCGCAGCTCCAGCAGCTGGTGGTGGCCCGGGCGGCGATCGCCGCGGCGAGCCTGCTCGTGATCGCTGGCGCCGGAGCGCTCGCCGGAGCTCAGCCCCTCGCGGCGCCCGAGACGGGCCCGCTCGTCGTCGTGGTGCTCATC
>JAEWOQ010000238.1 GCA_023460875.1 Pseudomonadota bacterium | reverse complement strand
GCTCGGCGCCGCAGCGGGGGTGGTACCAGTGGAGGGCGTCCCCGGCGCCGAAGGCGTTGGGGACGGCCTCGCCGTAGCGCAGCTCTCCTTTGTCGATCTTCTGTTGGCAGCCGCGGCACTTGGAGCGAGCGCTCGGCGCCGGCTCGATCAAATCGCCCATGGGCCCCTCCCGATCTGCATGCGCGTCGCAGCCATCTCGCCCGCTCCCTGTGGGCTCAGCTGGCCGGCAGAGAGTTCTCGATGGCCCGCACCGCGTCCGCGTCGAGCTCCACCGCGCCCGCGGGCGCCGTGTCTTCGACGCTCTCGGGACGGCGCGCGCCCGGGATCACGAAGCTCACGGGGCTCTTGTTGAGCATCCAGGCGAGCACGAGGCGGTAAGGCGACATGCGCCGTCGCCGCGCCTGCTCCCCGAGCTTCCCCAAGGTGGTGAGCGTCGGCGCGCCGAGGGTACCGCCAAAGGGAGCGTAGGCGACGAAGCCCAGCTCGTGCTTGCGGCAGTACTCGAGCACACCGTTCTTCTCCACCTCACGAGCCAGCGGGTTCCAGCGGTTCTGGACGCAGAGGATCGGAACGACGGCCCGAGCGCGCTCGATGTGCTCCACCGAGACGTTGCTCAGCCCCACGTGCCGGATCTTTCCTTGCTCCCGCAGCCGGGCCAACGCGCCGATGCTCTCCTCGAAAGGGACGCGCACGTCGGGGGAGTGGAGCGTCACGACCTCGAGGCACTCCTTGTCGAAGGCCCGGAGGCTGTTCTCCACCGCCTGGGTGAGATACTTGGGATCGCCATCGACGGTCCACGCGCCACCCGGTCGGCGACAACCCACCTTGGTCATCACCGTCACCTCTTCGGTCCGCCCGATCAGGGTGCGGGCGATGAGGCGCTCGTTGTGGTGGAACTCGCTCTCGTCGAGACAATAGGCATCTGCCGTGTCAATCAGCGTCACACCATTGTCCAGAGCCGTCTGGATGACCCGCACCGCCTGATCGACGGGGGGGCGACCCGAGATGGACAAAAGCATGCCGCCGAGACCGACGACGCTGACCGTGGGCCCGTCGGGCCCAAGCCGTCGCATTCGCATTTGCTGGAAGTCTAGCGCAGCGCGGCAAACTCCGCGTGCTTTTGCGTGGCCTTCTCAGGCGAAGAGGGGAAGGGGAAACCGAAGCCGACCGAGGAGCTTGCGAAGTCGTTTCATTTGAGGTCCCTCCTGAGACACGGATGGGTCCGTCTGGAGCCCGTTGGTGCCCCGTGTAGGCCAGCTGAATACACGAGCGCCGCTCGGTGGGCAAGGTATTCCCCGGGGATTCCAGGTGGGGGTCTTGGGCCTCAGGGGAGCCACGCCGTGCTAAGGGGGGGCCGTGGCGCGCATTTCGACACGGAAAAATCGGTGGAGCGGCGGGCTCGGCGTTCGCCGACGCCCTCAGCGGGCGGGGACCTGGACCTCGATGTGCCGACCTCGCCTGCGGGGGCTCGTCTCGGGGGTCTCGGTCTTGGCTCTGGCGGCCCTCGGCGCCTGCAATCGCTCCGATGGTCCAGGCGGCAGCTCTCAGGAGGTCGTCGAGCGCGTCCCCGGCGGCGGCGCGGTGACCGAGCGCCCAGCGCGCGCGGAGGAGACCTTGCCGGAGCTGAGCCACCTCCGCCCCTTCGCCTTGAGGAATCAGGCCGAGGAGCCGGTCTCCCTGGAGTCCTTCCGAGGCAAGGTTTGGGCCGCCGCCTTCATGTTCACGCGCTGCCCGACGGTGTGTCCCGAGATCACGCGCCGGATGAAGCGGGTCCAGGACGGCGCGAAGGAGCGGGGCGTGAAGCTGGAGTTGGTGAGCTTCAGCGTGGATCCGGAGCACGACACCCCCGAGGTGCTCACCAAGTACGCGGAGGAGTACGGCGCCGATCTCGCCTCTTGGGCGTTCCTGACGGGGGACTACGAGACGATCGCCCGCACCGCGGAGGAGGGCTTCAAGGTGGGGCTCTCGGGGCGTCCAGACCCGAACGCCGAGCACATGGGCATCACCCACGGCTCGCATCTCGTGTTGGTGGATCGTGAGGGCGTCATCCGCGGTTACTACCGCACCAGTGAGGACGCACAGCTCGAGCGCCTCCTCGTGGACGCGGCTCGGCTCCTCTGAGTCTGGTGAGGGCGTCTTCGTCGAGGCCGCCGGCGCCCCGGAACCGTCATTCGACGGATCAGAGAGCGCTGCCCGAACTCGTGAACGAGCGGATCGCGGTGATGGCGTGTGGCGGCGACGGCGCCAGATGAGCGGATAGTGGGCGGACGGCGAGCGGGCTCAGCGCCCTTCGATGATCGCCACGAGGGTCGCCAGCCGCGCGCGCAGCACCTCTTCGCTGGGGGCTCTTACCGTGACGTGCCCCACCTTCCGCCCCGCCCGCGGCTCCTTGCCGTAGTCGTGGAGGTGGGCGTCGGGGACCGCCAGCAGCGCGCTCGGATCTGGGATATGGCCGAGCAAGTTGAGCATGCCCGCCCACTCGAGGGGGGCCGCGGAGCCCAAGGGGAGCCCGACGATCGCGCGCAGGTGGTTCTCGAACTGGCTCGTCCTGGCGCCCTCGATGGTCCAGTGCCCGCTGTTGTGCACCCGAGGAGCGAACTCATTGGCGAGGACACGATCGCCCACCTGGAACAGCTCGAGCCCGAGCACTCCCACGTAGGAGAAGCGGTGGAGCAGCGCTTCGGCTCCGCGCAGGGCGGCGTCCTGGACGGCGGGGGAGAGGTCCGGGGCGGGAGCGATGCTGGAGCGCAGCACGCCGCCCACGTGATGATTCTCGGTGGGGGGATAGAGCATCGTGTGCCCTTCCCGATCACGGCACGCGATCACGCTCAGCTCTCGATCGAAGGGGACGAGCTCCTCGGCGATGGCCGGTGCGCCACCGAGGGCGGCGAAGGCGACCTCGAGCTGCTCGGGCGCCGTGACGACGCTCTGCCCTTTGCCGTCGTACCCGAAGCGTCGCGTCTTCAAGACCAGCCGGTGAGAGAGCGCCTCGGCAGCGGCCCTCAGGTCGTCGAGGGAGTCCACCCGGAAGAAGCGGGGCGTATCGATGCCCAGCTCCCGAAAGCAGGACTTCTCGAGCCAGCGATCTTGAGCGACGCGGAGCGCCTCGGGAGGCGGATATACCTCACAGGTCGCTGCTAGCTGGCTAGCGGCGCTCTCGGGCACGTTCTCGAACTCGAAGGTGACCACGTCACACTCCGCCAGCCGCTGGAGCGCCGCTGCATCTGTGTAGGGCGCCACCAGCACGTCCGACACCTGGGAGGCGGGTGACTCCGCGTCCGGATCCACGAGCAGGGTTTCGATGCCGAGCGGGTGGGCGGCCAGGGCGAGCATGCGGCCCAGCTGCCCGGCGCCGAGGATGCCGACCTTCATGGCTGCTTGGGAGTTTCCGCCCGAGGATCGGGGTGGGAGAGCACGCTCTCCGTCTGCTCTTGACGAAAGCGCGCGAGGCGCTCGCGGAACTCCGGGTACTTGCCACCGAGCTGCGCCGCTGCCAGCAAGCCAGCGTTCACGGCGCCCGCCTGGCCGATGGCGAGAGTGGCGACGGGGATGCCAGCGGGCATCTGCACGATGGACAGCAGGGAGTCGAGGCCGTTCAAGGCGCGGCTCTGTACGGGCACGCCCAGCACGGGGAGGACGGTCTTCGCGGCGACCATGCCCGGCAAGTGGGCCGCGCCCCCCGCTCCGGCGATGATCACCTCGAGCCCGCGTGCTGCCGCCGAGTCCGCGTATTCGAACAGCAGGTCGGGCGTTCGATGGGCGGAGACCACCCGCACCTCGTGGGGCACCTCCAGCCGCTCCAGGGTTTCCGCGGCATGCCGCATCGTGTCCCAGTCGCTGCGGGACCCCATGATCACGCCCACCAGGGGATTTTTCGTGTCTCGTGCCGCCAAGGGACGGCCAATCTACTCACGGGCCAGGGGCTGCTCAACTGTTTCTTCCCGTTCTTCTTCCCTCATCCCGCCCACGCCCATCCCGCCCGGAGGCGCTGGCTGGAGCTGGGGCTCTCGCGGCCGTTCTAGCGGCGGAGGGTGCCTGGCCTCTGTCTTTCAGGTATGCCGCACCCAGCGGGGCACCTCGCGTGCTCCCCGGCCCGAGCTGGACCTAGGCCTCCGGGGCCCGCTTCGAGGGCCGCGTCCCTACCACCCGCCGCCCGTCCATGCGAACACCCCGACCTCTCCGGTTCGATCAGCTGTCGGTAGTCGCCTCGCTCGGCGTCCTGCTCGCGTCTCTTGGAGGTTGCGGGTCCCAGCAGAGCGCGCCGCCGGCGGCGTCTCCGCAGGAAGCGGTCAGCCCGGGAGTCACCGCTCACGCTCGCTCGCCGCTCACCGCGGACGAGGCCATCCTGCAGGACCGCCTGCGCGCCCACGTCGTCGAGCTCGCGCAGGCCATCGGCGAGCGCAACCCGCAGCACCCCTGGGAGCTGGCCGAAGCGGCGGACTACGTCGCCTTGCAGTTCGAGGAGCAGGGCTTCGCCGTCGAGCGCATGGGATACGAGGTGGACGGCGCCGCGGTGCAGAACCTGGCCGTGACCCTGCCGGGCACGGACCGGGGCGACGAGGTGGTGATCGTCGGCGCCCACTACGACTCCGCCCCCGGGAGCAAGGGCGAGAACGGGAACGCCACGGGGGTCGCGGCGCTCCTGGAGCTGGCCAGGATGTTCCGCGGCGCCACGAACGCCCGCACCCTGCGCTTGGTGGCCTTCGCGGTGTGCGCGCCGCCCTACGCGGGGGGGGAGCACATGGGGAGCCTCCGCTACGCCGAGCAGGTCCGGCGCGGCTCCGAACGGGTCGTCGGGATGATTAGCCTCGACGGGATCGGAGTGCTGACCCAGGATGCGCCTACGGGTCAGGGGGTCGCCCAGGTGCGGATCGGCGCCACCGGCGGAGAGGACGCCGACCGTCTCCGTGAAATATTGGAGCAGGAGCTCGACGCCGATCCGCTCGCGGTCCAGCTGATCGCGGTCGATACGGCTGCCCAGGCGGACCACTGGGCCTTCGCCAAGGTGGGCATCCCAGCCGTCTGGGTCACGGGTCTCGGCGCGGAGCGCGCCATCGATTACGACGCCATGGCTCGCTTGGTGATGCGGGTGCGGTTCGGCCTCGGGGACATTCTGGGAGAAATTCCGACAAATGACGGAATGCTGACGCCCGATTTGGGTCTCGGCGACTAGGCTTGGGCCGCCCTGGCTTCGTCCAGGGAAAGGTGGGCGCGGTCTTCGGTTCGGCCCCTTCTCCAGAGGCATTCATGGTTGCAATTCTCGTCCTGTTCGTTCTGCATTGGCAGCTGTCGGTCTTCTGCCAGACGTTCTTCCTGCACCGGTACGGGGCCCACCGCATGTTCACCATGTCCAAGGGCTGGGAGAGGTTCTTCTATCTCCTGACCTACGTGACGCAGGGGTCGAGCTTCTTGAACCCGCGCGGCTACGCGATCCTGCACCGCATGCACCACGCCTTCAGCGACACGGCGGAGGACCCTCACTCGCCGCGGAACTACCGGGACGTCTTCACGATGATGTGGGCGACCAAGAAGAGCTACGACGACTACGCCTACCATCGCGTGGCCCCCGAGGCGCGCTTCGATGGCGGTGTGCCGAGCTGGCCGGCGCTCGACCGCCTCGGCCAGAGCTGGGCCATGCGGTTCGTCTGGGTGGCCGCGTACACGGCCTTTTACGTGGTCTTCGCGCCCTCTCCCTGGTGGTTCCTGCTGCTGCCGGCGCATTTCGTGATGGGCCCGATCCACGGCGCCATCGTGAACTGGTGCGGGCACAAGTACGGATACAAGAACTTCGACAACGGGGACGACTCCCGCAACACCCTGGTCTTCGACTTCCTCACCATGGGTGAGCTGTTTCAGAACAACCACCACAAGTTCGGCATGGCGCCGAACTTCGCCGCGCGGCGCTTCGAGCTCGACCCGGCGTACCTCGCGATCCGCCTGTTTGTCGCTCTCGGCATCATCGAGTTGAACACGACGCAGAAGATGCGGTATCCGGCTCCTGTCCACGGGGACCCTGCCGAGCGCGCCGCGGCGTGATTCGAAGATCGCAGCGCGCGCAGGCGTCGGGCTCAGGCTCGGCGCCTCGCCTGTGACGGCATCTGGTCCGGTCTCCGTGGCGCAGGACTCTCCGCTGAGAGGGCCCGCGAGGCAGCTCCCCGAGGGGACCGGACGAGAGGTTGGACAGAGATGCTCAAGGCCGTGCGTTGGTTGTTTGCCGTTCCTTTGGTCGGGATCGCTTGCGCAGGGATCCCGGCGCGCTCGGACGTGCCGCCCCCGCAGCAGGGTGAGTCCGCACGCCAGGACGTCGACGGCGAAGGAGCCGATGTCGCTGCCGCAGAGCCTGGATCCGCCGAGGCCGCCGAGGCCGCTGAGCCCACGGCGCCGACGGACCCGCAGGCGGACGGCGCGGAGGAGCCCGAAGAGGCGGAGACCGCCGCGGACGCGTGCCCGAGCGGGATGGTCCTCGTCGAGGGCGACTACTGCACCCTCGGCGGCGGCGCCGCCGACCAGAAGGCGGTGAAGCACGAGTGCGTGCAGGAGTGGTACGCGCCCCAGAACAAGAAGCGCGTCTGCGAGGAGTTCGCTCCCGGAGCGGAGTGCCTGGGGAAGAAGGTGGGCAAGCGCTACTGCATCGACAAGTACGCTTGGCCGAACCAGAAGGGCGCCCGCGCGGAGGTCATGAACCGCTTCCACCAGGCCCAGGTGAAGTGCGCGGCGGAGGGTAAGCGCCTCTGCACCGAGAGTGAGTGGACTTTGGCCTGCGAAGGTCCGGAGATGAAGCCGTTCCCCTACGGCTACGAGCGCGACACCACCAAGTGTCACGGGGACGTTGGGTGGGACTCCCCGAACATGAACAAGGTCGCCAAGCGCGATCCCGAGGAGCTCGCGCGCCTGTGGAAGGGTGTGCGGAGCGGCAGCCAACCCGAGTGTGCCAGCGAGTTCGGCGTCTACGACCTGCCCGGTAACACGGACGAGATCGTCGCCAGCGAGACGTTCGAGAGCGGCTGGCGCGGCAAGTACGACAGCGTGCACACGGGGGGCCCCTGGTATCGGGGCGTGCGCAACCAATGTCGCCCCAAGATCTACACCCACGACGAGGGCTTCTATTACTACTTCCTGAGCTTCCGCTGCTGCGCGGAGCCCGACGGCGAGGCCACCGAGCCCCTGACCCCGAAGCAGCAGAAGGCCGGCTGGGACATGAAGCGAGTCGAGCGCACCGCGGGCGTCACCGTCGAGGAGATGAAGGACGTCTTGAGCAAGAAGCGCGGGGGACAGCCCGACTGCGGCTGCAAGGAGAAGGACGTCCGCTGCCGCACCCTCTGCGGGACGCTCCTGGGCCCCAGCGCCCAAGACTACGAACGCTGAAACTCGCGGATCCGTCCGCGCGTAGTGCGAGGGTCCCGGAAGCTTCCGGGTGGCTCGATCGGAGCGGTGGCTCGTCCAGTACGGGCAGATCCCACGGCTCCGATCACCTTTGTGTTGTGGTGTGGGCGCATTTCGCAGCGTCGGGACGCCATTGGTGCGCCACCTGAGATCAGACCACTGGAGGTCGATGAATTTTTCTCAGCGAGGCCGAGGCGAGGAGTCGAGGCGAGTTCAAGTCATGGAAACGCCCGGCGAAATGGCGTCGGCGGGCCGGCCGTCCGTGCGGGCTGGCCAGAGTGACGTGTTAGCGCGGTGCCCGGGCGCAGAGTAAGTTGGGGTAGGATGCTGCGCGCTTTACGTTGGGAACCGCCCAGGAAAGACCGGGCCGGAGCCGCGGGCCGTCGGGGCCGAGGAGGCCCCTCGACGTCGAGGGGCGTGGGGGCCACGGCGCCGAGACCTATGACGCAGGATGACGTCGACGCCTACGTGGTGGGGCGGCTGTCGGGGACCGTGTGGGCGTCGTCGTCGACGGCGAAGACGCTCTATGGCCGCTGCATGAATGCGGGTCGGCGGTTGGGCGAGCTCGGGATCACCCCGAACGCACTGACCTATGGCTCCCTGGTGTTGGCCCTGATCGCGGGGGCCGCCGTGGCGACGGGGCACCTGCTCACCGCGGCGAGCATCTTGCTTCTCAGCGGTTTGTTCGACGTGCTCGACGGGATGGTGGCGCGCGCCACGGGGCGAGCCACCAAGTTCGGCGCGCTCCTCGACTCGACGGTCGATCGTTTCTCGGACGCGCTGCCTCTGTTGGGGCTCGTGATCTTGCTCTCTTCCCACGGCTGGTGGGTGGGGGTCCCTGCCGCGGCCATGTTGGGGGCGGTGAGCGTGAGCTATGTGCGCGCGCGCGCCGAGGGGCTCGGCGCCAAGCTGCCTCCCCTGTTCATGCGGCGGGCGGAGCGGCTGGTGCTCTTGGTGATTACCCTGCTCCTCGGGGGGCTGGCCTGGAACGCGCCGGCGAGCTTGGGGGGGGAGCTCGGCTGGGCGCAGGTGTTGCTGCTCGGAGGGCTCGGGCTGATGGCGGTGCTGAGCTTCGCGGCCGCGGCCGTCGCCCTGCGAGCTGCACAGCGGGTGCTCGACGAGGACGGCGCGCTGGAGCAGCGGCAACAGGACGACGCAGGTGACACGGAGCCTGGCGCGAAGACGGATCCGGACAGCTCCGCCTTGCGAGCCATCCGAGTCCGCTGAGCCCTCAGGAGCGGCTCAGCAAGCGCGCCACGACGCCGGCGAGGGCGCCCGCGGCGAGGTCGTCTGCCATGATCCCGAGCCCCGCTGGTCGTAGGCGCTGCAGATCGTCGATGGGGCCGGGCTTGGCGATGTCGAAGGCGCGGAAGAGCACCCAGGCGAGGGCTTGGGCCCCTGGACCACGACGCGCCACGAGCCCGAGGGCGATGAGCACGCCGGCCACCTCATCGATGACCACCGAGCTCGGATCCTCCTCCCCGAGGGCGTCCGCCGTCTTCTGGGACGCCCAGATGCCCGCGGCGGAGACCGCAACGGTGACCGCCACGTAGGCGACCGGGTGCAGGCGCTTGAGGACGAGGAACAGGGGCACGGCGCCCAGCGCGCCCGCGGTTCCCGGCGCCAACGGGGACTTGCCGCATCCGAACCACGAAGCGAGCACCGTCGCGAGCCTCGCCTCGAGGTTCGAATCGAGCTTCATGGCGGCGCACCCTAGAGCAGGCCTCTCGAGCTCAGCAAGGCTCTCGTCGCCGAAGCCGCAGGATGAGGCCGCTTGGGGGTTCGATAAGACCGCCGCGGGGTTCTGTCGGGGGGCCGTTCGTGGCAAGGGGAAGAAGCCGCCGCGCTCCCCACAACCGGTACGTCGCGATGTCCGCAGCAGCTCCACAAGCACTCACCCGACACGTCCAGCAACTCTGGGGCAGGCGATGGTGGGTCCCGCTCCTGCCCGTCCTGTACGTGCTGGTCATGACGGCGCTGGGCTTCTTCCGCTGGGAGTACGTCGCGATCGCCATCGTGTGCCCCGCGCTCGCGTACGCGGCGCGGCGTAGCCGGGACTTCTTCGTCGACATCAGCCCGTACCTGCTCTTCGCCATCGGCTACGACGCCGTGAAGTACCTGATCGACGCCACCATCACGCCGGATCGTGTGCTCGCCTGTGGCCTGCGGGATCTGGAGCTGGCGCTGTTCTCGGTGCGCCCGGGGGTCACCCCACAAGACTACTTCACCGCGAACCCGAGCGTGGGGCTCGATCTCCTGTTCGCGGTCCCCTACGCGATCTTCTGGATGGTGTCGCTGGGATACGCGGCGTTCCTGTTCGTCCACGATCGACCGAGGATGCGCTACTTTCTCTGGTCCTTCGCCATCGCCAACTTCATCGCCTTCGCCATCTGGGTGCTCGTGCCCGCGGCGCCCCCCTGGTACATCCGAAATCACGGCTGTGAGGTGGACCTAAGCGTCCCCGCCCACGCAGCCGGCTTGCTGCGGGTGGACGCGCTCCTCGGGATCTCCTACTTCGAGGGGTTCTACGGGCGCGCCTCGCAGGTGTTCGGTGCGCTGCCGTCGATGCACTGCGCCTTCCCGACCTTGGGCCTGCTGACGGCGTGGCGCTTCACCGGGTGGAGGACGCGCTGGATTCACCTCGTCTACGCCGCGGTGATGTTCGGGGCCTCCGTGTACCTGGACCATCACTGGATCGTGGACGGGATGGCAGGCTGGGCCGTCGCGCTGACGTCCGTGTACCTGACCCAGCGCCTGTTCGGCGCGCTCGGTTGGCGCCTGTCGAGCAAGGCGCCACAGCGCGTGTCCGCTGCAGAGTCGAAGCTGGCCGCTCCCTGCGACGGCTAGGGCGCGAGACGATTCAGCTCGAGCGCTTGCGCTCGAGGATGTGACAGTCTTGGGGTTCGGCGATGGGCGCGCGCTTGGGTTGCCCCTCGTCGCCGTTGCCCTGGGACGACCAGCTTTGGCCTGGTGCCCAGCGAACGAGCGTCGCCTCCCACTCGGCGAGGAACTTCACCCGGCACTCCACCACGAAGCGCGCCAGCTTCTTCTCCGTCACCGCGTGGGGCGGCTCGTTGTGGAGGCGAGTGGCGATCTCTGGCTGGGCCCAGAGCCCGGCGATCAAGAGCAAGCTGCCGTCGGTGGTGCGGTACGGCTGGATGATCTGCTGCTTGTTGTTGTTGTCGTCGGGGGGAGCGCCCTCGGCGGTCGGCCAGGCCTTCTTCTGCCCGTCGTAAGCGCAGTGGTAGTCCCCCACGGGCTCTCCGTGGGCGCAGGCGAGCTTGTTGTAGTCCGCCGTGATGACGGTGAGGTGGACGGTGGCTTCAGAGCCCACCTTCCAATCCTTGGAGTGGGTCGGCGTGGGGGGTTTCTTGGCCAGCAACGTCCCGAGGGGAGAGAGGGGGATGAAGACCATCGCCGCGAACAGCACCGCCACCACCACGAGTCGTCCGCTCAGCACTTGATCCCATCGATTGACCGGCGGGCTCTTGTTCCCCGCGCGCTTGGCGACGCGCCGCTTGGTGCGGGGCTTGCGGTCTCCGCTGGGCTCGTGCTTCGGCGCTTCGGAGGCGGGGGTAGTGGATCCCTGGAGATCGGAGGCCATGGAGCCCTCTTTACCCCAAGGCGACCCGGGCGGGCCCCACAAAATGACGGCCCTGGCGCATCTGGGTCACTTGCAGTCGGGGAACGCGGTCTCCAGCAGGGCTCGGCCGAGGCGCTCCTGCCCCTGGGAGCTCAGGTGGAGCCCATCGGGACGAGCGTAGTCGGGGCAGATGCGCTCGGGGTCCCCGCAGGACAGGAGCGGGTAGGAGTCGACCACCCGATCCACGCGCCCCGCCGCCCCTTGCTCGGCGATCCAGGCGTTGAGCTGGCGAGTGGTCTCCGCTCGCCGCGGGATGAAATAGCGGGTGAAGCCCCCCCAGGGGCTCACGGTGATGGCGACCACGCGCATCCCGCTGGTGTGGGCGCGCTCATAGATCGCCGTGAGGTCCCCCTGGACGCGGTCGTTGGTGCGCCCGGCTGTCTCGTCGCTGTAGAGGTCGTTGACGCCTCCATACACGACGAGGTGCGTGTACCCGCGCTCGGCGACGCGGGGCAGGATGTCCCGCTCGAAGCGGCGGCGCATCTGGTTCACCATGTCGCCGCCCTTGCCGTAGTTGTCGATGACGGTCTCCGGGCACGCGTCAGCCACGACGCGGAGATAGCCGCCGCCCCCGGAGCGCGCGTCCGTGAGCGAGTCGCCCAGGGCGGCGATCCGGTAGGCGCGCCGGGGCCTTTGAGCGACGGAGGAGCTCGCGGCCGGCTGCCGTGGTTCTCCCGGCTCCGCCTCTTGGTTCTCAGGCGCTTCGTCGGCTCCGAAGGGGGCCAAGGGTTCGGCCCCCAGCGTCGGGACGGGCGGCGCCTCGTTGGGGGGAGCGTTCGGTGTTCGGGCCTCTGCTTGGCTCGCGGTGCCCGAGCTCTGGGTCGTCTGGCGGTCGCAGGACGTCCCAGCGCCGATCGAGAGCAGGCAGGCGGAGGCCAGCGCGCAGGCCAGGTGCGGAGGCGGAAATGGTCTCTTGGGGGTCATGGCTCCCGTCGCTCTTCGAGCTTCGCCACGTGGGGCGCTGCTCCTCCGGGCCTCACATCCGCTCGAGCACCTCGATGCCGAGCAGATCGAGTCCACGTCGCATCTGTCGCGCCGTCAAGGCCGCGAGCGCGAGCCGGCTGGCGCGCGCCTCGCCCTCCGCCTTGAGCACGGAGAGCGCCTCGTAGAAGCTCATGAAGCTCTTGGCCAGGTCATAGAGGTGATCGGTCAACAGGTGCGGCAGGTAGCTCTCCGCTGCCTGGTGGACGACCTCGCCGAAGCGGGCCAGCACCCGGCCGAGGCGTTCTTCGGAGGGCTCCCGCAGCAAGATCGGTCCCACCGCCGCGTCGAGGTCTTCGCCGCCCTTCGCGAAGATGCTGGCCACGCGGGCGTAGGCGTACTGGAGATAAGGGCCTGCGTTGCCGTTGAAGCTCACCAGCTTGTCCCAGTCGAACTGATAGTCGCTGGAGCGGTTCTGGCGGAGGTCCGCGTACTTCACCGCGCCGATGCCCACCGCTCGCGCCACGGTGGGCACGTCCTGCTCGTCGATGAGCAGCTTCTTCTCAGCGATGCCCTCGCGGATGCGCGCCTCGGCGCGACGCTCTGCCTCGTCGAGCAGGGACGCCAGGGTGACCGCCTTGCCGTCGCGGGTCTTCAGTGGCTTGCCGGCTTCGTCGAGGACGGTGCCGAAGGAAATGTGCTCGAGCTGCATCTCCACGCCGAGGAGCTGGGCGACCGCGAAGAGCTGCTGGAAGTGCAGGCCTTGCCGTGCGTCGACGACGTACAAGGAACGATCGGCGCGCCACTGATCCTTTCGGTACAGCACCGCCGCGATGTCGGTGGTGGAGTAGAGGAACGCCCCGTCCCGCTTGCGCACGAGGAACGGCTCCTTCTGCTTGGCGAGCTTCGGGGGCGCCCCCGCGAGCTCCTGCCAGAAGACGCCCACGGCGCCCTGATCTTCTCGGGCCAAGCTCGCCTCGAGCAGCCGCTCGACGACCCCAGGCAGCATGTCGTTGTAGGCGCTCTCTCCGAGCCACTCGTCGAAGCGGATCCCCATGCGCTCGTAGGTGCGATCGAGCTCGCGGCGGGTCGTGTCCACGAACTTCCGCCAGAGGGTCATGTTCTCCGCGTCGCCGGACTGAAGCTTCGCCAGCTCCGTGCGGGCCCGCTCGGCGAAGTCTTCATCCTCCTTGGCGCGGGCGGAGGCGAGCTTGTAGACGCGCTCGAGCTCCTCGATGGGCTGCTCGTCCAGGGCGTCGAGGGAGCCGAACTCCCGCATCCCCACGAGCAGCAGGCCGTACTGGGTGCCCCAGTCGCCGAGGTGATTGTCTCCGATGACCTCGTGCCCCACCTCGCGCAGCAGGCGACACAGGGCGTCGCCGATGATGGTCGAGCGCAGATGGCCCACGTGCATCTGCTTGGCGATGTTCGGGCTCGAGAAGTCCACGACGATCTTCTCGGGCTCTTCGACGAGCGGGACGCCGCTCCGCTCGTTGTCCCGGGCGGCCTCCGTGAGGCGCTCTCCGAGCCATGCGTCGTCGAGGTACAAGTTGACGAAGCCGGGGCCTGCCACCTCGGCCTTGGCGATGGCTGGGTGCTCCGCGAGCTTGGCGGCCAACGGCTCGGCGACCTCCCGAGGCTTCTTCCCGAGCGCCTTGGCGAGGGCCATGGCGGCGTTGAGCTGGTAATCGCCGTGGCGCGGATCCGTGGTCGAGCGCAGCAGCGGCGACGACGTTTGCCCCGTGGTCTCTCGAATGGCCTCGCTGGCCAACTGGTCCAGATATCGCTCGATCCGCATGTCGCCCCCTATAGCGAATTTCCGGACTAAATCCGGGGTCGATCTGCATTGGCGGGCGCCGGTCCCTCGATCGCAGCTCGCTTCCCCCGAGCCGCCCCCCGAGCTCCCTCGAAGGTGAGCGAGAGCATGTGAGCTCTTCGGGGCGCCCTTTCGCGCGCGCTGAGGCGAGGAGCGGGCATCCGGCTCGCTTCGGCGCCCGCCGCCGACTACTCTCGCGGCTGGTGGGCGCGCGACAGGTTTACCAGGCGACGAAGAAGATCCCCGATCTGCCCTGGAACACATACGTGTGCAGGCCGGTGGCGGCTTGGGTGGTCAGCTCGGTGCAGCACACGCGCGTCACGCCGAACCAGATCACCTTGGTGAGCTTCTTGGTGGCGTGCCTGGCGGGGTTGCTGCTGGTGGTGCTGCCCGGGTGGTGGGGGCTCGGGGTGGCGGTGCTCGTGTTCGAGCTCTCGTACGTGCTCGACTGCGCCGACGGGATGCTGGCGCGGTGGCGGGGGATCGCGTCGCCGGAGGGGCACCTGCTAGATTTCTTGATGGATGAGATCAAGGCGTTCGTCATCCTGGGGGCGAGCGCGATTCGGCTCTATTTCGAGCAGGAGGAGGTGGCCTTCCTGCTCGCGGGGTTGCTGGGGCTCGTCTTCCTCGCTTCCGGGGTGGCCATGACGACCTTTGAACGTCGACCGGAGATCCGCGCAGCCCTCGCGGCGAGAGATCCGCTCCTGGCCGAGCTCGTCCAGTCGGAGCCGAGCCCGTTGCCGACCACGGACGCGGCGGACGACGCCGCCAACGCCGCCGGGGGGGGCTCGTTGCTGGAGCGGGTCCTGCTCGGCGGGGCCAAGCTGCTCGTCCACTACCCGTCGTACATTTGGCTCGCGGCTGCGGTGGGGCGCCTGGACCTGTTCTTCTGGCCCTACGTCGCGGTTCACGGCGCCTATGCGGCCCGCTCCCTCGCCTGGGTGGCCCAGCGCTTTGGGCGCTGAGGAGCCGTTCCCGTCGAAGGGCTCGTTCGCGCTTGCCACCCTGCGCGCTTCGGGGGAAGAACTCGGCGGTCCCATGCAGGTCTTCCGCGGTTCCCCAGCCCTCTCGCCCTTCCGGAAACAGAAGCTGCTCGCAGCCGTGCAGGAGGTGGCCCCCGAAGTGGAGGGCATCGAGGCTGAGTACGTGCATTTCGCGGACGTGGAGGGGGACTTCGACGAGGCGCAGCGCCAGGTGCTCGAGGAGCTACTCCGCTACGGTACGTCGAGCGCCGCGGGCGCCTCGACGCAGGCCCCGGCGGGTCAGCTGGTCTTGGTGACCCCCCGCCTCGGGACGATCTCCCCCTGGAGCTCCAAGGCGACGGACATCGCCCGGAGTTGTGGGCTCACGAGCGTGCGGCGGCTCGAGCGGGGCACCGCTTATCATCTCCGGGGGGAGGCGCTGGAGTCCGGGGTGCTCGGGCGGGCCGCGGCCGCGCTGCACGATCGCATGACGGAGTCCGTCAGCTTCGAGCTGGAGGCCGCGACCGCGCTGTTCCGCGCGGGTGAGCCGCAGCCCTTCAGGACCGTGGCGGTCTTGGAGCGGGGCGCGGACGCCCTGCGTGAAGCCAACGGGAACCTCGGCCTCGCGTTGGCCGAGGACGAGATCGAGTACCTCGTGGACGCGTTCCGAGCGCTGAAGCGAGATCCCACGGACGTGGAGCTCATGATGTTCGCCCAGGCGAACTCCGAGCACTGCCGCCACAAGATCTTTCGAGCCGACTGGGTCATCGACGGCGAGCGCCAGCCCCATTCGCTGTTCGGGATGATCAAGAACACCTACGAGCGCTGCTCCGAGGGCGTGCTGTCGGCGTACAGCGACAACGCGGCGGTCATGGAGGGCTTCGAAGCGGAGCGGTTCGCGCCGCGGCCCGCCGTGGGCGAGGCGGGAGCGTCCTACGAGAGCCTCCGGGAGCCCGCCCACATCTTGATGAAGGTGGAGACCCACAATCACCCGACGGCCATCTCGCCTTACCCCGGCGCGTCGACGGGGTCCGGCGGCGAGATCCGCGACGAGGGCGCCACGGGTCGCGGCTCGAAGCCCAAGGCCGGGCTCACTGGGTTCTCCGTGTCCAACCTACGCATCCCGGGCTTCGAGCAGCCCTGGGAGCAGGACCACGGCAAGCCCGACCGCATCGTCTCTGCCCTCGACATCATGATCGACGGCCCGCTCGGCGGCGCGGCGTTCAACAACGAGTTCGGGCGGCCCAACGTGTGCGGCTACTTCCGCACCTACGAGCAGAGCGTCCCGACGGAGACCGGCGAGGTGGTGCGCGGATACCACAAACCCATCATGCTCGCCGGCGGCCTGGGCAACGTGCGCCCCGAGCTCACGCACAAGGGCGCGATCGCGCCCGGCGCCAAGCTGATCGTCCTCGGCGGCCCCGCGCTGTTGATCGGCCTGGGGGGCGGCGCCGCGAGCTCGATGGCCTCGGGGGCCAGCGCGGCCGATCTCGATTTCGCCTCCGTGCAGCGGGACAACCCGGAGATGGAGCGGCGCTGCCAGGAGGTGATCGACCGCTGCAACGCGCTCGGCGCCGAGTCGCCCATCGTGAGTATCCACGACGTGGGCGCGGGAGGGCTCTCGAACGCGCTGCCCGAGCTGGTCCATGACTCGAGCCGCGGGGCGCGCCTGGAGCTGCGCGAGGTGCCCAACGCCGAGCCGGGGATGTCGCCCCTCGAGATCTGGTGCAATGAGGCGCAGGAGCGTTACGTGCTCGCGATCGATCCAGCGGGCCTCGAGCTCTTCGAGGGCATCTGCGAGCGGGAGCGTTGTCCCTATGCGGTGGTGGGGGAAGCGACGGCAGAAGAGCACCTGCGCGTCGAGGATGCCCACTTCGGCAACGCGCCCATCGACTTGCCGCTGAACGTGTTGTTCGGCAAGCCTCCGAAGATGACCCGAGACGTGCGGCGTGAGCCGGCGCCTCAGGGTAGCCTCCGCTTCGAGGGGCTATCGATCCGTGAGCTGGCCTATCGCGTGCTGCGGCTGCCCGCGGTGGCCGACAAGAGCTTCCTCATCACGATCGGTGATCGCACCGTGACGGGGCTCATCGCGCGGGATCAGATGGTGGGTCCTTGGCAGGTGCCTGTCGCAGACGCCGCGGTCACGCTGGCCGACTACACGGGGTACACGGGGGAGGCCTTCGCCCTCGGAGAACGCACGCCTATCGCCATCGTAGACGCCGCCGCGGCGGCGCGCATGGCGGTCGGCGAGGCGCTCACGAACCTCGCGTCCGTGCCGGTGGAGAGCCTCACTCGCGTCAAGCTGTCGGCGAACTGGATGGCCGCCGCTGGCGCTCCAGGTGAAGACGCGCGTTTGTACGACGCCGTGAAGGCGGTGGGCCTCGAGCTCTGCCCCGAGCTCGGCCTCACGATCCCCGTAGGCAAGGACTCGATGTCCATGCAGACGGTCTGGGACGAGGGGCGACGGCGCGTCGTCGCGCCCGTTTCGCTCATCGTGTCGGCGTTCGCGCGGGTCCAGGACG
>JAEWOQ010000237.1 GCA_023460875.1 Pseudomonadota bacterium | reverse complement strand
CCACCCAACAGACCCAGGAGCGAGACCGCGCAGCGACGGTTGACCAGCTCTTCGCCGTCGGACGCCGCCAAGTCCAGGAGCCGCTTGCGGGCCGCTGCGGGCAGATGGCCGAGCTTCGCGGCGAGGGCAGCGCGACCCTCCGCCCCTCGCTGAGCCAGACTCGCTGTCGCGCGCAAGGTCGCGACGAACTCGGGTCCCGAGCCCCGCTGAGCGCTCAGCTGCTCGGCGAGCACCTCGGCCGCTTGGGGTGCGCCGGAGCGCCCGGCCGCCTCGAGGGCGGCGCGCCGCAGCACCGTGTGCCGGAAGCACGGTTCGATGCGGCCCCACGGCAGAGAAGCCCCCAGCTGGTTCAAGCCATTGAGGGCGATCAGGCGCACGAACTGATCGGGATCGTCGAGGCACTCTTCGAGCACCCCGATGGCCTCGTCGACCGAGACCGAGCCGAGGTTCGCCACCGCCTCGAGGGCCGCCGCCCGCACGTTGGCGTCCTCGTCGTCGAGCATCGAGCGCAGCACCGACAGGGCGCTCGGGTGCGCGGTCGCCGCCAGGGCCTCCACCGCCAGCTTCCGCCCGTCGGCGTCCAGCGCCGGGATGCGCTGCGCGAGCGCGCCCACCGCGGCCTCCCCGAAGGCGCCCAACGCGTCCACCGCGGCGTTGCGGAGACCAACGCTCTCCACGCCCATCTCTTCGGGGGCGGACATGGCCTCGACCAGCGCCGCCAACAGCTCTGGATCCGGGGCACGGAAGCGCGCCACCTGCCGCGCCTCCTCGCGCACCCGCCAGTCCGGATCGCGCAGAGCCCGCAGGATGAGGTGAACGGTCCCGACGCCCGCGTCCACCAAGCGGCCCGCAGCGACGCGGCGCTCCTCTGGGTCCTCCGAGCCGAGGGCCTCGGCGATCTCTGCGAGGGTCAAGCGCTCCCTCCCGCCGCTCCCAGCAGGTTCGGCTCCTGGAGCCCGCGGGTCAGGCTCTCGATGCGATCCAAATCGAGGACGAACTTCATGCGACCTTCGTGGGTGATGACCCCCGCGAGGCCGCGCACGTCGTCGCCAGCGCCGAGCTCCGGCGCGGGCCGTAGGGGCGCGCCGGCCTGCCCGAAGACCTCCGTCACGTTATCCACGCGGAGGCCCACGGTCCGCCCTTGGAGGTCCACGAGGACCCACTTCGTCCGGCGCTGGTCCGCCTGGCGCGGCAGGCCGAAGCGCGCCCGCAGGTCGACGACGGCCACCACCTCCCCCCGGTGATCGGCGACGCCGGCGACGGCCGCGGGCGCGTGCGGCAGCTCGGTGAGCGGGAGCGGATTGACGATCTCGCGCACGCGCCCGATGGGCACCGCGTAGTGCACGTCACCGAGGGAGAACCCCACGAAGCCGCGCTCGTCGTGCATGTCGTGACCCTTGCTCATCACCTTGCCTCGAATGCCGGTCCTCTCACCTGTACTCGCTCGCCACGATGGTCGTCAGATCCAGGAGCACCATGATGTCACGTCCCCCCGGCCGAGCGATGCCCCGCACGTGCTCGGACAGCTCGCCGCCCAGCGCGTGACTCGCGATCTCGATCTGAGAGTCGCTCAGCCGCAGCACGTGGCGCACCTCGTCCACCAGCAGTCCGATCATCTCGCCGTCGTCCACCTGAGTGAGCAGGATACGTGCTCTCTTCGTGAGGGGCGAATCCGCCACCCGCAGCCGCAGTCGCAGGTCCACCACCGTGGTGAGCAACCCGCGCACGCTGCAGATCCCGAGCACGTCCCGCGGCGCCCGCGGTACGTAGGTGATCGGCGGCGGCGTCACGATTTGACGCACCTTGTTGAGGGAGACCCCATAGAGCTCGCCCGCCAGGGTGAACGCCAAGAACTCCTGCACCGGACCGTCCGCGCCGCGGCGCAGGGCGCTCCGCGACATCGCCCGCGCCAGATCAGCCATGGCGCACCTCGTGTCGCCGCATCTCGGTGGGCGTCAGCACCTCCTCGATGATGGCGGCCGTGTCGAGCACCAGCCCCACGCGCTGATCGCCGAGCTCGGAGGCCCCCGCGAAGCCGCGCACCGACCCCAGAGAAGCGCCGAGGGGCTTGATGACGATGTCCTGCTGGCCCACCAGGTAGTCGACGATGAGCCCGACGCGGCGGTCCCCCATGGTGGTGACCACCACGAACTCCCGCGCAGGGCGCGGGTAGTCGGGGAGCAAGAGCAGATCCGCGAGCCGGCACAGGGGCAGCGTGCTGCCCCGGAGCGTCATCACCTGCCGCCCCTCGACCTGACGGGTGCCGCTGCCGTCGAAGGTCAACGCCTCGGAGACCGTGGACAGCGGCACGGCGAACACCTGGGGCCCGCACTGCACGAGCAGCGAGCGCACGATGGCCAAGGTGATCGGGAGCGTGATCGTCACCTTGGTGCCGATCCCCGCCTCGCTGTGCAGCTCGATGACCCCCCCGAGCTTGGCGATGTTCGTCTTCACGACGTCCATGCCCACGCCGCGACCGGACAGATCGCCGACCTCCTGCCGCGTGCTCACCCCCGGCAGGAACACCAGTCCGAGGACCTCCTCCCGGGTTAGCTCGGCCGCCACCCCCTTCTCGACAGCCCCAAAGGAGACCGCCCGCCGGATCAGGGCGGCCTCGTCGATGCCGCGCCCGTCGTCCTCCACCTCGAGCATCACGTGGTTGCCCTTCTGGTAGGCGTTCAGGGCGATCGTGCCTGCCGCGGGCTTGCCGACGGCCTCGCGCTCGTCCACGGGCTCGATGCCGTGGTCGATGGCGTTGCGGATCATGTGCATGAGCGGGTCGCTCAGCTCCTCGACGATGAGCTTGTCGATCTCCGTCTCGGCGCCGGTGATCACGAGCCGGATCTCCTTACCCAGCTCTCGGCTCATCTGGCGGACCGCCCGCGCCAGGCGCTCGAAGACTTGGCCGAGGGGCACCATGCGCATCTCCAGGATGCCGTCCTGGATCTCCGTCAGGCGTCGCGCGTAGTTGCGCTGCAGGCGGTGGAGCTCCATGGCCACCTGCCGGCTGCCCTCCCCGCGCACGCGCTCGCTGAGCTGCGCCAACGTGTTGCCCACGATCGAGAGCTCACCGACCACGTTCATCAGGTGGTCCAGCTTGCGGATGTCCACCCGCACCGTCTGCGTGATCGAGCGGAGGCTGCCGGTGCGCTCGACGGCGTGGCCGTCCTCGTCGATCCGCTCCGTCTCGAGGCCGTCGTCGGAGACGGCTAGCTCGTCCGCGCCCACGCCCTCTGGAGCGCCCGCCCCGCGCAGTTGGCGTCGGGGGATCTCCTCGAGGACGGCGTTGTCCTCCGCCAAGGCCGCCGCGACGGTCGCGTAATCGGCGGGCGAGGCCAACAGGAGATCGAGCTCGATCGAGTCGACGCTGCTGGCTTCGCCGGTCGGGAGGTAGGTAATGATCTCACCGAACTCCCGCGCCTTGTCCTTCGTGCTCTCGAGCTCCTTGTCGATGCTCGACAGCTCGAAGCGCACGCGCAGGCGGTAGAGGTTGACGTTGTTCTCGATGTTGACTCGAAGCCGGTGCTCTTCGTACTCCGTGAGCACGGCCAACATCCCAGGATCCAGGTCGTAGGTCGCCGCGAGCCCTCCGCGCTTCTTTTGCTCCGACGAGATCGACTGGATGGCCTCGAGCAGATCGCGCAGGGCCGCCGGCGGCTCCACCTCCCCCGCCTGCTCCGCTTCGAGGAGGCGCGTGAACACCGTCACCGAGGTGAAGAGCACGTCGAGCACGTCGAGCGTGAGCTCCACGCGCCCGAGCCGCAGCGCGTCCAGCAGATCCTCGAGGCGGTGGGACAGGGAGCCGAGGCGCGTCGCCCCGAACAACCCAGCCAACCCCTTGAGCGTGTGGACGGCGCGGAACGCTTCGTTGATGAGCTCCGGATCCGGGTGCCCCTTCCGCTGGGAGGCGTCGAGCGACAGCAAGTTGCGAGAGAAGGCCTCGACGATCTCCTGCGCCTCGGAGAAGAACTCCTCACGCGCCTTGTCGGTCATCTCAACCATCGCGCCCCTGGGCAGGCGCGTCCGGCGGTAAGTGCTGCCCTACCGCGCTCCACAGCTCCTCGGGCGTGAAGGGCTTGGGGAGGTAACCGTCAGCGCCGAGGGAGAGCCCCCGCTCGCGGTCCCGCTCCGAGGCCTGGGTCGAGATGAGGAGCACCCGCGTCTCGCGGTGCTGGTCGCTCTGGCGAATGAAGCGCACCAGCTCCAGCCCGTTGATGTGGGGCATGTTGATGTCGCTGATCACGAGCTGATAGGGCCCCCGCGGGAGCAGGCGCAGGGCATCGAAGCCCGTCGCCGCCTCCACTACGTCGACCGGGCCCAACCCCGCGGCGGGGTCCTCCAGAGCCGCGCGCACGAACGCCCGCATGCTGAACGAGTCTTCTACGACCAGAATTCGCTGCACCGACAGATCCTCTGCTCTCAATCTAGCAGGATTGCGATCCCCCAAGGAAGTGCGAGGCTCGCCCCCATGGCTCCCCGCCTCGGGCTGCTCCCGCGCGTCTGTGTGATCGGTGCTGGCTGCTCGGGCTTGACCGCCGTCAAGGCGCTGAGGGAGGTGGGTGTCCCACACGTCTGCTTCGAGATGAGCGATCGGGTGGGGGGGAACTGGGTGTTCGGAAACAAGAACGGCCGCAGCGGCGCCTACCGCTCACTCCACATCAACACCTCCCGCCAGTGCATGGAATTCCGGGATTTCCCCATGCCGGATCACCTGCCGGATTTCCCGCACCACCGCCACGTGGCAGCCTACTTCGAGAGCTACGCGCGCCATTTCGGGCTGCACGAGGCCATCCGCTTCGAACACGAGGTCCTCTCCTGCCGGCCCCTCCCGGGGCGCTCGCCGGAGGGCAGCGGCGCGCTCGACGCGGGCGGCTGGTCGGTGACCGTCCGTGACCTCCAGACGGGCACGACCCAAGAGCACCTCTTCGACGGGCTCCTGGTAGCCAACGGACACCACTGGGATCCGGCCTGGCCCGACCCACCCCTCCTCGGTTCGTTCCACGGCACCGCGCTCCACTCCCACGACTACGTCGATCCGACCACGCCCGTGGATCTGCGCGGCAAGCGGGTGGTCGTCGTCGGCATGGGCAACAGCGCGATGGACATCGCCGCCGAGCTCTGCCGTCCCGGCGTGGCGGAGCGGCTCTTCCTCTCCGCCCGTCGCGGCGCCTGGATCCTCCCCAAGTACATCCGCGGCAAACCGCTGGATCAGGGCTCGCTCTTCCCCCACTGGTTACCTGGCAAGCTGCGTCGTCGCCTCGTGACCCGCGGCTTCACCCTGCTCTTCGGGCGCATGAGCGACTATGGGTTGCCCGAGCCGGACCACCTGCTCGGCGAGGCCCACCCCACCGTGTCCAGCGAGGTGCCGAGCCTCACGGGGAGCGGCGACATCGTGCCCAAGCCCGCCATCGAGCGCCTCGAGGGCCACGAGGTACTTTTCAGCGACGGGAGCCGGGAAGCGATCGACGCCATCGTCTACTGCACTGGCTACCATGTGAGCTTCCCCTTCTTCGCCCCGGAGGTGCTCTCGGCGCCGGGCAACGAGCTCCCCCTGTTTTTCCGGGTGTTCGAGCGGCGCTACCAGGGCCTGGGGCTCATCGGCTTCGCCCAACCCCTCGGGGCCATCATGCCTATCGCGGAGCAGCAAGCGCGGTGGACGGCGGCATATTTCGCGGGCGCGTACGCCTTACCGCCGCTACCCGAAATGGACGCCACCATCGAAGCGGAGGCCGTCGCCATCCGGGAGCGTTTCCTGGCCTCGCGACGGCACACCTTCCAGCTCGAGCCAGCACACTACCTCCCGCGCCTGCAGCGGGAGTGGGAGCGCGGTCGGCTCCGGGCCCGCGACGGCGCCGGGCGACGTTTTCGCTGCGGTCAACCCAGCGGGGCGGTCCCATCTGGGCCACCTAGCCCATCCGGAGAGCGTTGAAAGCCCGGCGCAGGGCAGAGCGGCAGAGCGGCTAGCGTGGGGAGCAAGGCGGCGCAGAGAGTAAGGCGCAGGCGCGGCCGTGTCGCCGTCGGGATCTGCTGCCCCTGCCGCTCCCTGTGATCTATGCTTGGCGCGATGACCGTTACAGGGGGCCGACCGCCGCTCCAGAGGCCGCGGCCTCCTTCCGTGGCTTCCGAGCCGACGCCGCGCTCGGGGGTGAACCGCTCCGAGGGCAAACCCGCGCAAGTCCCAGGGCAGGATCCTGGCTCCGGCGCTCGCCCGGCCGTGGACGCGCCGAGCGGCGCCGCGGTGAGGAGCTCGAGCGCGCCGCCCGACAGCCTCGATCCCCTCCGCGACGCAGTGGTGAGCTCGCGCCGTTACGGCGCCACGCTCAACGGGCTGCTGAGCGCCATCGACAACTTCGCCCGCGGCGTGGAGGCGGCGCGGAACGCCAACGACGTGCTCGGGGAGAAGCTCGATCGGGTGCAGGAGCTGCTCAGCGCCACCGAGCGGGAGGCGACGGCGACGCGACAGGAGCTCGAGGAGCGCGTCCGGGAGCTCGAGCAGAAGCTGCGGAGCCAGCGCAAGACGTTCGAGACGGAGCGCCGCTTCTTGACCGATGAGCAGGATCTCTTCCTCCGCGCCCTCCTCGAGGAGCACGAAGAGGAGCTCGCCCGCCTGCGCGAGGAGCGGGACGAGGCGCTCGCGTTGAGCCAGCCCCCGGACGGCGCAGGAGAAGAGGAGTCCATCGTGGTCCTGCGCCGAGAGATCGCCCTCCTCCGAGACGAGCGCGAGAAGTCCCGCGCCCTGGTGCGGCGGATGCGCTCTCAGCGGGACGAGGCCCAGGCGGCGCTTCGCCGGCTGGCAGCTCCCATCGATGAAGAGATCGCTCAACCGACCACGCCCGCGCCGCCGCCCTTCTCCGTCAATGCTCCCGTCCAGGTGCCGACTGCGCCGCCCACCCCCGCGGAGCTGCGCACGACGCCGACCGCGGCCCCGCCGCGCCCGGGGAAGCAGGGGGCACGAACGACGGAATCAGAGCCGAAGCTGAAGGGAGCCTCGACGCTCTCGGAGCTTCAGGGCGCCGCCGACGCCTCCCACCCTGCACAGCGCGAAGGCTCGGGCTAGAACCCGCCCACGGTGCCCGACCTCTCCCCCTCAGCTCCTCCGACGACGTCCCCGACCTCCGCCCGCGACCGCGCTGCCGCCGCGCTCCTGTTCGGCGCCGCCCTGCTCGGCCCCGCGGCGCTCTGGGAGCCTCGCCTGGCGGTGTTCTCCATCCTCCTGCTCGTCGTAGCCTCCGCCGCCCTGACGCGCCACCAGGGGCCTCACCGACGAGCTCTGCGGCTCGCGCTGGTCGTCGGCTTCGTGACCGCGCTGCTAGGGATGGGGCGCTTCGTCCTCAAAGAGGCCCTGCCGGGCATCGTCGCGGCGAGCTCCCGGGCCTCTGGAGAGCGGGCTGTGTCGCGCCTCAGAGAGATCCTCTTCGCGCAGGACGCCTCCCGGCGCCTTGCGCTCATCGATCCGGATGGGAATGGAGTGGGCGGAGCGGGTCGCCTCGGCGAGCTCACTGGGAGCGCCCCGGCGCGGGGCCCCTCGAGCGCCGAGCCGCTGGCCTCTCCGCCTTTGGGGCACCGCTTTCGCCCCGGCGTCCCGACCCGAGAGGGCGCGGCGGCCCGGGACGGAGACTATTTGTACTTGGTGTGCGTGCCCGGCGACGACGGTCGACTCACGGCCCACGCGGACGCCCCCGTCGACGAAGCCGCCGCCGAGCGGCGCTTCGTCGCCTACGCGTGGCCCGCCCTGCCCGAGGCACCGCCCACCGCCTTCTTCATCGACGAGTACGAGCGCATCCTGCAGACGGACAACCAGGGCCCCGACCCGCGGCCCCGCCTCCTGGGCGCAGAGCAGCCCCCTTCCTGCGACGACGCCCTCGGCCCTCCTTACGGGCAGACCTGGACCCCCTGGCGGGGCAAACGCCCCCGCGAGAGCCTGCCAGGCCTCTGACGAGCCTCACCGCTCCACGCGTGTGCTATCCCCAACCGGTGTCCAGTACAGACAGGCCTCGCCGGTTCCTCCTGACCCGCGAGCCCACGACCGCCCTCGCCGACGATGACTTGCCGCCCGTCGTGGCGCGCATGGTTGTGGAGATCCGCTCGGACGGGTCGCGGACGATCGCCCGGGGCGCCATCGAGGATCTCCAAAGCGGTGAGCGGGTCGCCTTGCGCGCGGACGCCACCACGCCGATGGCGCTCGCCGGCGAGCTCGCCAAGGGCTTGCTGCGCACCCCTGTCCTCGCGCGGGAAGCGGTCAAGGCGGTGCTCCCGGGCATTCTCCGGCGCAAACGCTGAGCCCTGCTGGTTCGAGACGTGCTGCGCTTCTGCCGCGGACGCTCTGCGCGCCTGCCGAGGGCGGCTTCGCTCTTTCTCCCCGTGAGCGCCCGCGATCTTTGCCGAGGATCGTCGCGCCCGCTATGTGTCCGCCACCGCGTCGCTCCTCGCATTTCTCCGAGCAGCGGCTCGTTATCGTGGAAGCACTGGTCGAACGAGCGGCTGGTGTCCAGCAGCCGGTGTCCAGCAGAGCGTTCGTGGATCCCCGTTACCAAAGCCCCATCAATCGAGACGTGTCCCCCGCGGCAGAGGGGGAGTTCGCCGCGCTACGGCTCGGGCCGCTGCGCGTCTGGCCCCCCGTCGTGCTCGCGCCCATGGCGGGCGTCACGAACTATCCGTTCCGTGCCCTGTGCCGCCGCTTCGGCGCGGGGTTGTACGTCAGCGAAATGATCACCGCCCGCCCCCTGGTGGAGGGCAACCAAAAGACCCTCCGCTTGGCGGACTTCGGCCCCGACGAGACGCCGCGCAGCCTGCAGCTCTACGGGGTGGACCCCTACTACGTGGACGGCGCCGTCCGCCGGCTGGTGGATGAAGGGCGCGTCGACCACATCGACATGAACTTCGGCTGCCCCGTCCCCAAGGTGACCCGGCGCGGCGGGGGTTCAGCGATCCCCGTCAAGCCACGGCTGCTCGCTGCCATCGTCCGGGCGGCGGTCAAGGCCGCGAGCAGCAACGGGCAGCAAGTGCCCGTCACCATCAAGTTCCGCCTCGGCATCGACGACGAGCTCATCACCTTCCGCGACGCCGGTCGCGTCGGTGAAGAAGAGGGCTGCGCGGCGGTGGGGTTGCACGCGCGCACGGCCGCGCAGCTGTACGACGGCGTCGCCCGCTGGGAGCACATCACCGAGCTGAAGAGCCTCGTGCGGATCCCGGTGCTCGGCAACGGCGACATCTGGGAAGCCCAGGACGCGCTGCGCATGATGCGCACGACGGGGTGTGATGGAGTGATCGTCGGGCGAGGCTGCCTCGGACGCCCTTGGCTCTTTCGGGATCTGGCGGACGTGTTCCAGGGGCGCGCTCCGGGCGACCCGCCTCCCCTCGGCGAGGTCGTCGACACGATGCTCGAGCACGCGCGCTTGCTGTGCACCTGGATGGGGGAAGAGCACGCCATCCCCGCCTTCCGCCGGCACACCACCTGGTACACGAAGGGCTTCCGCGGCAGCGCTCGCCTGCGCCAGAGCTTCATGCAGGCCAAGACCCTCGCGGAGCTGGAGGCCCTGGTCGCGGACATCGACCGGAGCGAGCCGTTTCCCCCCGGCGCCATGCGGGTGCCCCGCGGGAAGACGGCGGGGACCCAGAGGGTCAGCCTACCGGCGGGGTACCTCGAGGATCGGGAGGACGCCACGCCCCCCGACCCCGCAGCCGAGGACCCATTCTCGGGAGGATGAGCGGGCCCCCCCGAGCCGGCCGGCCAGGGCCCCTCGCAAAGCCCCTTCGCGGGCCACCCGCTAGGCCGACGACGCTGGCGCCCTTCGGGGGAGGCGCCTCCCGCTCCCCCTTTTCCTTCGCCCGGGTCCGGGTCAAGCTTTGGCGCACACATGTCGGCGGTGGAACGGCTTCTAGCGCTCGCTCGATGGCGATGGACTCCGCTCGCGGGGCTCACGGGAGGCACCGCCACGCTCGTCGTCGGCATGGCCACCCTGGTGCCCGAGCGGTTCGGCGATGTCCTCGAGCCACCCGCGCGTCGCGCTCCGTCGCTGACCGCCCCCGCTGCCCCGCCTCAGGACACCGACGTCGAGCCTGCCGCGGAGAACGGCGCGGACGTGTCGCGCCCTGCGCGTTCTGCGGCGTCCTCACCTCGCGGCGCCCGGGCGGAACGACGGCGCGGGTTCTCTCCCGTGATCCGCCCGGACGAGCCGCCCGCGCGCGCGGCCCCCACTCCGACTCCGCCGGAGACCGAGGACGAGGCGGTCGCCCAGATCGAACAGGTGCAGCGCACGGAAGAAGAGCAGCGCCGTTGGAGCGAAGGACAAGCCGCCGCGTCCCGCGCTGCTACGCGCGCCGCCAGGCACGCCTCCGCGGTGGCAGGTCGCCCCTTCGGTCCGAATCGACGCGGCGTCGCCGCGCCCGGGACAGCCGAGACCGCGCCTCAGGAGCCCACAACGAGCGCCGCGGAGTCCGCGGACGACCCCGTCGACGACAACTCAGCCGACGACTCCGTCGACCACTCGGCGCAGCCGGCGCGGCCGCCGGAAGATGACGGCCAAAACAGCAACGCGCCTCCGTTGGACACCCCCGATGAGGACGTCGAGTGAGACGCGCCCCGACCGGGGCGCCCTCGGCCCGTCACGCCGCGCGCGCCACTGACTGCCCGCGTCACTGACCGCGCAGGCGCTCGAGTTGGCGGCGATCCGCCTTCGTCGGCCGCCCAGCACCTCGCTCCCGCACAGCGACCCTCGTCTCTGGCGGGGGCGGCGGCGGCGAGTGATCCTCGTAGAGGAGGCGCGCGGCGGGTGGGGACAACCGCTTGTCGCCGAGCGCCAGCACGACCAACACCACCCGACCGCGGGGGGCGGACGCTTCGACGCGATCACCCACCCGCAGCAGGTGGCTCGCCCGCACCGCGTGTTGGTTGACGCGCACGTGGCCGCCTGCACAGGCATCTTGGGCGGCCGTCCTCGACTTGAAGATGCGCGCCGCGCACAGCCAACGATCCACCCGGACAGCGTCCATGTGCGCAGCTTATCCGCGAAGGGGCGGCTCTTCCACGGCCAGCTCGCGTGACCCAGGCGCTCTGGGGTGCGACGCCGCGGGTGATGAGGGCGGTCGGCAGGTGCATACTTGCCCGGTGGTGGTGGGAGATCACGGACGCGCTGCGGCGCCGCTCGGGGAGTTCGAACCCTACGATCTAGCCGACACGGGCTGGACGTTCCGCGCTTGCCCGCATCGCTCAGGGGAGCGTTTGGCAGCCGAAGTGAGCCGGCGCGGGCCCTCGCCCGCCGGCTGGTTGCCCGCGACGGTACCTGGGCTCGTCACCGAAGACCTCCTGCGCGCTGGGCGCATCACCGATCCCTACTTCGCAGATCAGGCCGCCGCCGCGCGCTTCGTCGAGGAGCAGGATTTCGTCTACGTCCGGCGAGTGATCTTGCGCCCGGAGGATCTCGACGGGGCGCCTCGGGCGCGCGTCATCTTCGATTCTTTGGACACCTTTGCCGCCGTGTTCGTCAACGGGCAGCGCGTCGCCCGCCACGAGAACCAGTTTCGCCGCCTGTTCGCCGATGTCTCCGGCGTGCTCCGGGCAGGAGACAACTGGATCGCCGTCGCCTTCGAGGCGAGCTGGCTCGCCGCCGTGCGACGGGCGGGCCCCGAGCTGCCCCACTCGACCCCGCCTGGGGAGCGCCTGTACGTGCGCAAATCCCAGATGAGCTTCGGCTGGGACTGGGCGGCGCGCGTGCCGACCGTCGGCATCGCGGGGCCGGTGCGCTTGGAGCTGAGTCGAGGGGTGTACGCAGACGATCTCTGCCTGACGGGACAACCCGTCGCGGAGACCGGCGGCACGATCACGGCGCGGGCGGAGTACGTGCCCCACGAGAGCTTCGAAGCGGAGGTAGCGCTGTTCTTGGATGGTGAGGAGCAGGTGCGCGAGCGCGGCATGTTCCACGCTGGGCACCCCCAGACAATGTCTTTGACCAGCACCTTGCCCGCCGCCCGGCGCTGGCACCCCCACGAGCGCGGACCGGCGCACCTGTACTCGGCGGAGCTCCGCGTCACCTGGGAGGGGCAGATCGTCCATGTGCTCCGGGGGCGCGTCGGCATCCGCAGCGTCGCCCTCCAGCTCGGGACGGTCGCGACCCCCGAGTTCCGCCTGGTCGTCAACGACGAGCCGCTGTTCGTCAAAGGAGAGAACTGGATCCCCATGGATCTCCTCCACACGCGCACTACCGACGCCGAGCTCCGGGCGTACCTGGAGTTCCTGATCGCGGGCGGAGTGAACCTCGTGCGGGTCTGGGGGGGCGGCATCGTCGAGCGCCGCTCCTTCTACGACGCCTGCGACGAGCTCGGGCTCCTGGTGTGGCAGGACTTCCCCTACGCACGCGGCGTCTATCCCGCCGACGAGCGCTTCCTGGAGGAGGCCCGCATCGAGGCCGAAGACGTGATCCGACGCCTGCGGAGCCACCCCAGCCTCGCCCTGTGGTGCGGGGACGGCGAGAGCGCGGTGTTAGCGGGACGTGAGCAAAGCGCGCCCCGACGTCACCCGCTCTTCTACGAGATCTTGCCGGACCTACTCGCCCGCCTCGATCCCGACCGCCCCCACTGGCCGGGCAGCCCTGCCAGCGTGTCACCGGCGGAGCCACCGGACGGCGCCCAGTCGCTCCCGCAGCGCGAGACCCTGGAGACGTTCCTGCCTGCCGAGGATCTCTGGTCACCCGGCGCCGTCAGCGCGCCGCGCGGTCCGAGCCCGGGCGCCCTCCTCGCTCGCCACGGCGCCCAGCTCGACAAGCTCCTGTCACGGAGCGCGGACTACGCTTACCCATGCAGCCTCGATGCCTTCGTCGCCGCGTCCCAAGCGCTGCAGGCCGACACGATCGCGCGCCTCATCCGACAGCGCCGCGTCCAGGGGTCCGGTGGGGTGATCCTCTGGAACTACACCAGCGCCTGGCCGAGCGTGTGCTGGGCCCTCGTGGACTGGTATCGGCGCCCAAAGCAAGCGTTCTATGCGGCGCGCCGTGCCTTCGCGCCCGTCCTGCTCACCATCGAAGCCGCGAGCGCGGCGGAGCAGACCTACGTCGCCTACGTCAGCCTGGACCGCGCGGGCGAGCTCGAGGGATCCGTGACCCTGTCCTTGCGGGATCTCGTCACCGGCGCGTCCGTCCGCGAGCGGACCGGGGCGGTCCGCTTGCGCGGCCCCGGCGCCCCGGCGGCGGTGGAGCTGTCCCTCGCCCCGATCCCCGAGCCCTGGGACCGCCGCGAGTACGCGCTCGTCGCCACCTCGAAGCACCGAGTGCGCGGTGGCGCAGCACACGGCCGCGCGCAGGTGGGGATGCTGACGGAAGAGAGCCACCCCAGAGAGCTGAGTGAGATCCTCTACCTGGCCCCGCGCCGCCTGCTTCGGCTCACGAGGGACGCGACCGACGCAGCGAACACCCTCCGGGCGACCTGGCGGAACGATCGCGTCCACCTGGTGTCCAAGGCGTGGCGGCTCCGCGTCGGGCTGGAGTCCTACGAAGCATTCGTCCTCTGGAACGACAACTACGTCGATCTCTTGCCGGGGGAGGAGCGCACCCTCGAGGTCGTCCAGGGACAGCCCGAGCACCTGTGGCTCGTCGCTGGTTTCGGAGCGCGGGCCGCGCTGCGCCGCAACGAGCCCACTTCTCTGTGAGGGCGCCTCTGCGGAGGCCCCTCGGCGCCACCTACCCCCGCCGACGTGTGCGCTTGGCGGGCCCGCTCGGCTGATGTCATGGTGTTGATGGAACATGGGCGTCGCCTTCCTTCCCCTGCGACTCACCGCGGAAGAGCGCGTCGCCTCACGCGCGCCCATCGCTTCCTCACGAGAACCCAGATGAACGACTACCTCGAGGACCATCGCCCCTCCGAATGGCTCCGGCACCTGCAGGAGACCGCTGACGGCTACCACCTGCTGCTCGAACACTCGGGTTGCCTGACCCGCGCAGCTTACCGACTGGCTCGCGCGCGCTGCCGCGTGCACTCCCTGCCTTCCAACCTGCCCACCGCCCGCGAGCTCGGGGCCGCGACGGCCGAGCTCTGCGAGCTGCTCGACCGTGAGCGCCCGAACCCAGTGACCCTCGCCAGCGAGTGCGAGCGTCTAGGCTTGCACGTCATCGTTCCGCTGAGTCGGAACGCGGCCTGAGTCGGAACGCGGCCTGAGTCGGAACGCGGCCTGAGTCGGAACGCGGCCTGGGTCGGAGCGCGGCCGAGACGCTGCGGGGTCACTGCGATCAGTAGCTCTCGAGGAGGAGGCGCTCTGCCGGCACCCCCAGCTGGCGGAGCCGCCCGCTCACCTCGGAGACCATGTCCTTCGAGCCGCAGACGAACACCTCCGCCTCACGCACCGCGCCCTCGAGCTCGTCGACGTGCGCCTGCACGTAACCTCGGCGACCTCGCCACGTCGGGCTGGGCTGCGAGAGGGTGGGCATGAACACGAAGCGCGGATGCTGCGCCAGCTCCGTGAGCTCCGCGCCCCAGAGCAAGTCTGCCTCCGAGCGACAGCCGAACAGCAGCACGATCTGGGCGGTACCGGAGTGGGCGAACGCGCTCTGGAGCATCGCGCGCATCGGAGCCACGCCCGTGCCGTTGGCCACGAGCACCGCGGGCGCCAGCGTGTCCCCGGGCCGCACGAACGCGCCCCGAGGTTGAGTCACGCCGATCCGATCGTTGGGGCGGAGCCCCTCGATGACCGCCGCGCCCCAGCCGCGTCGCACCGCCAGCTCGAAGCGCCCGGGAGACGACGGCCGCTCCGCGCTCGCCACCGAGTACGCGAAGCGCTCCTCGGGGGCCGCCAAGTCGAAGAGCTCTACGTACTGCCCGGGGAGCCAGTGGAACCCCACGGGGGCGTCCACCTCGAAGCTCAAGTGGCGCACGGAGGACGCGAGGGGCGCGTCCGTCCGGAGCCGAGCGGTCCAAGTACGTTCGACCAGCATGCCCCCCCGAAGTAATCACCTTCGGGGCAGCGGCGCCACCGCCCTGCTACAAGAGGACCTGGGTGAACTATTTCGGACACGCCGCCATCGCCTCCGAGCGCCGCCCGGACGCCGCCTTCGTGCTCGGCGCGATGCTCCCGGATTTCGCGGGCATGCTCCGCACCGCCTGCCCCGACGCCGCGAGCGAACCCCTGCGGGCAGGGTTGAGGTTCCATCAGGACACCGACGCCGTCTTCCACGCCTGCCCCAGCTTCGGCGCGCTCAACCTGACGGGCTTACGTGAGCTGCGCGCCGACGGCGTCGGGCGCGGGCCCGCGCGCGCGGCGGCGCACCTCGGCACGGAGCTGCTGCTGGACGCCGTGCTCGCCGACCGTGACGCCTACCGCCGCTGCTACTTGGCTGCCCTCGAGCGCGCCCACGACGCGGCGAACGAGCTCCATTGGAGAGATCCTGCGGCGGCGGAGGGCTTCCTGTGGCTCGCGGCGCGCCTGCAGCGCCGGGGCGTTGCCCTCCACGACGGAGATCCCGAGCTCATCGCGCACCGACTCGCCCGCACCCTGGAGGGCCGCCCCCGGCTCGAACCCAGTCCCACCGAGCTGTCGGCCATCACCCGGTGGCTCGATCGGCACCACCCGCAGGTCATTCGCGCGGCCGGATCGCTGCTGACGGAGCTGCGTCATGGCCTCGCCGCCCGGGAGCTGGAGAAGACTCCAGACTTTTTCCCGACACGCGGCTGAGTTAGGGAGAGAGTATGACTACCCACACTGTCGTGCTGATTCCCGGGGATGGCATCGGTCCAGAAGTGAGCGATGCCGTGCTGAGCATCCTGCGAGCGGCGGAGGCACCCCTCGAGTTCGTCGTGCGGCAGGCGGGCCTCGCGGCTTTGGAGCAGGGGGCCACGGAGGTGCTCCCCGAGGAGACGCTCGCCGCCGTCCGTGAACACCACGTCGCCCTCAAGGGACCGTGCACGACCCCGGTGGGGCGAGGCTTCAGCTCCGTGAACGTCGCCCTGCGCCGCGAGCTCAACCTCTACGCCGCCCTGCGCCCCGTGCAGTCGATGGAGGGCATCCCCACGCGGTTTGAGGACGTCGACGTCGTGGTCGTCCGCGAGAACACAGAGGGCCTCTACAGCGGCATCGAGAACCTGATCACCGACGGCGTTGTCGTGTCGATGAAGGTGGCGACGCGCGCCGCCTGCGAGCGCATCGCCCGGTGGACGTTCCGCTACGCCACCCAGAACCGGCGCAAGAAGGTCTCGGTGTTCCACAAGGCGAACATCATGAAGCTGAGCGACGGCATGCTCCTGGACGCGGCCCGTCAGGTGCACACGCAGGACTATCCGAACATCGACTACGAGGAGGTGATCATCGACGCCGCGCACATGCGGATCGTCCAGGACCACTCGCAGTTCGACGTCATCCTGTGTGAGAACCTCTACGGCGACATCGTCTCGGATCTGTGCGCGGGGCTCGTGGGCGGCCTCGGCGTCGCGCCTGGCGCGAACATCGGAGATCAGGACGCGGTGTTCGAGGCCGTGCACGGCTCCGCCCCCGACATCGCCGGGAAGAACCTCGCCAACCCGACGTCCCTGCTCATGAGCAGCGCCATGATGCTGCAGCACCTGGCGGAGACACGGCAGGATCCGCGGTGTCTGGAGGCCGCAGCCCGGGTCCGACGCGCGTACACGCGCGCCTTCGCCGAGGGACAGAAGACCCGTGACCTAGACGGCGAGCTCGGGACCCGAGAGTTCGCCCAAGCGGTCATCGCTCGCCTGGCGGATTGATCAGCGCCAACGCCGGATCTGCTCGTCCAGCGCGGCGGGGAACTCCGTGAACAGCGGGGCTCCCCGCTCGAGCGCCATCAGGTTCAGCTCGGCCTCCCGCGCCCGCAAGAGCGCGTGCCAGCGCGGCGCTTCGGCCCCCTGCGACGGCAACGTCTGCCGCAGCTCGGCGAGATCGTGGGCGTCGCCGAGGAGCTCGCCGAGCTCCTTCAGGTCTCGGATGCGGGGCTCACCCCCGTGCCCCTTCCGCCGCAGCAGCTGGACGTGATGGAGGTGATACTTGACGTGCTTGCGCCACTCGTGGAGCACGTCGGCGTCCGGACGACGCAGGGACGCGCGGTATCCCCGCCGGGCACGACGCCACTCGTCACGTACGCCCCGCGCGAAGACGTCGGGGAGGTCCGGGAGATCGACCCAGGTGTGCACCTGCTCTCGGCTGCGCTCGAGCAAACGCGCTGCGGCGCGACGCGCCACTGCGCTGTCCAGCTCGAGGGAGGCGGTGCCCTCGGCGGCGGCTCCGCTCGCCCACTCCTCAGGGGTGCGGGGCTCCGGCAGGCCGAAGTGCGCGGCCAGCTGACGCAGCGCCCCGGCCTGCGCGATCTGCTCACGCCAGGAGGCGAGCAGCCGACCGGCGTCCCGGAGCAGCCGATCCTGCTCAGTGAACGTGCGCTTGCGCAGCCCTGGGCGACACCCGCGGAGGAGGCCGCGCAGGCGCTTGAGGCGCTTGCGGCACTCGTGCAGGGTGACGGGGAACTCGGGGTGTCCGTCCGCCAGGAACGCCAGGCACTCGTCGAGGGTCGTGAGCGATAACTGATGAAGCTCCGCGGCCAGCGGGCCTCGTCCAAGTCGCGGGGCCATGGAGCAAGCCTAGCAGGCTCCCTCCCGGACGCCGGCCAACCACCCGAGGTCCGCGCCAATGTCGTTCAGCGGGGGACCGCGCGCCGAGGCGCCCGGGTCGTCGCAGTGGGCGCAGCGACCCGCAGCGTCTCCACGGACGGAGCCGAGACGCTCCAGCTCCGCGCCGCCGCACGACGCCGCGCGGGCGGCGCTTTCTCCGACTCCAGAGCTCTCTTCGGTGCGACCCGCGCGCCCTTGGTGGCGGACACACAGACGTCACAGCGACCACAGGAGGTCATCCCCGTGGCCCCCATGTAGGTCTCCAGGAAGGCTCGCCGGCACTCGCTCGTGCTCAGCAGCGCCGCCACCGCGTCGAGCCGCCGGACGTCCTCGTCTCGCATCTGCCCGAGAGCGCTGCTCAGCAGGCTAGCCACCTGACGCAGGGCGTCCTCGGGGACCCGCCGGAACACCGTAGCTCCGTGCTCAGCGCCCTCCTCCGTGCTCCCAGCGCGCTCCGTGATCCCAGCGCGCTCCGTGACGCCAGCGTGCTCTGTGACGCCAGCGTCCGCCAGGAGCCGCAGCACTCGGCGCACCACCTTGCGCCCGAGGCCGCTCGCCTGCTCCACCTCCGCGAGTTGGAGGGGTGCCTCTGCGACGCTCAGGATCTCCGCCACCGTCTCCACTTGCTCGGGGGTCGTCCGCACGAGCTCCAGGTGGGCCGCCGCCCGGCGCAGATCCGCGGGGCCGACGAACAGGACCGCCTCGCTCTCCTCCTCCGTGCCCAGGAGCGCGAGCTCGAGGGCGTACTGCTCGAGGGACGCGGGGACGCACAGGTGGAGCAAGGATCGGGCGCGCTGCTTGCCATAGCCGAGGCCCAAGCCTTCGGGGGTCGCCGCCTCTCCGCCGTCGACGCCCGCCAAGCCTGAACCCGGTCGAAACGCGCTAGTGGCAACCATGACGGCGCGCCTGCCCGGGAGGATGAAGTGGAGCATCTCCGTGGCGCGCTCGGAGGCGGACATGGCCCCGTGGTAGCGATGCACCGGGACCTGAGCCGCACCCAGCTGCCCGAACACCGTGTCCGCCTCCTGGGGGGTGTCGCAGAAAATCACGGTCGGGCGCGGCAAGCGCTCCACCAGCTCCACGAGGGTCTGCTCGTCGGCTCGGACCGCGGCGTGGGTGCTCACGGAGAGCCGGGTGGGCGCGCCGAGCGAGACCTGGTGCACGTCGAGCGCCCCGATCCCGAGGCGCGCCGCCGCGTCACGACGCACCGCCTCGGGCACGGCGCGCGAGATCGCGACGAGGGGCGGGTTGCCACAGGCGGCGCGCAGGGCGGGGAGCAACGCGAGGGAAAAGCGTGTCTCGTGGGCCAGCGGGGAAGCGGCGTGGGCCGACTCGACGCAGATCGCTGCGAAGCGCCGCGCGGCCAGCCGACTGCGGACCTCTGGATCTCCCAGCGCGTCCAGAGAGCACCACAGCACGTCGTCCGCGACGTCGGCGCTCTGCCCGTCGATCGCGTCTGGCTCCGCGATGGCTCGCTCTGCTTGCCCGTCCACCTGTGCATCGAGTCCCGGTACGTCGGTTCCTCGCGCGTTAGCTCCCAGCGCGTTGGCTCCCAGCGCGTCGGTCGTGGAGCACCCACGCTCGATGAGCCGGGTACGTGCCCGGGCCCCGAACCGCACCTGGCGCGCTCGGAGCAGCTCCGTCTCCGGTGACAGGAAGAGGATGGGCCCGACGGCGGCCCCCGCCGGGGCTGCCGCCCCGAGAGCGACGGCGAGCACCGGGACACTCTCCGGGTCGAACCCGCTCGCCCAGACGTCGCGCCCGGCGAGCACCGCCTGCGCGAGCCGCCGTTCACTGGTCGTGAGCGCGCGCTGAGCCAGCCGCGCGAACTCCTTGTCGAGCCGCCCCTCGAGGTCACCGCCGAGGTCCGCCGCCGACACAGCGCTCGCGAGCGCTGGGCCGTCTGACAGCTCCTCCGCCAGCGCGACCTCGCCTGCCGGGGAGCTCCCGTTCGTCCTCTTCGTCTGCGCAGGGGTCGCCGGGACGGACGCTCGTCGCCGGGGGCCCTCGTTGTCGCCTGCCCGAGTCACCGCCATGGAGTCCGCAGGGAGTACCACTGGAGATCCGGAATGGGAACAGAAAATCAGTGGACGGACGCTCTCCCTGCACTGTTGGTCAGGGCGCGACGGTCAGGGCGCGACGGTCAGGGGTTGGTGGTTAGGGGGCGCGCCGCGCGCGCCGTCGGCGCGGGCGGTGTAGGGTGTGAGCGATGCAAGACGTGCCGGTACCGCGCCTCGGGCGCCGGGACCTGTTCCCCCGGCTGCAGGCGCGGGCGTACCTGAGCCACGCGGCGATCTCGCCACCGAGCCTGCTCGTCGAGCGCGCGGTGCAGGAGGCCCTGTCCGACTACGCCGCGCTCGGCGTCGGCGCGTTCCCGCTCTGGGCCGAGCGACGCGAGCAGCTCCGGGGCGCGCTCGCCCGCCTCCTCCAGGTGGATCCGTCCCTCGTCGCCGTCACCCCGGGCACCACCCACTCCATCACCCAGCTCGCCTTCGGCTTGCCCTGGCGACGCGGCGAGCGCGTCGTGCTCTTTCAGGGCGAGTTCCCCGCGAACGTCACCCCTTGGCAGCGCGCCGCCCAACACTTCGGGCTGGAGCTCGAGTGGCTCCCCTTGCCCCCCTGCCGACGCGAAGAAGGTGCGCCCGCCGCTGATCCCTCCGCCTTCGTCCTCGAGCACCTGGAGCGGTGTCTACGCAAGGGCGCGCGCCTGGTCGCCGTCAGCGCCGTCCAGTTCCAGACGGGGCTGCGCATGCCCCTGGCCGCGATGGCGGAGCGCTGCCATCGGCACGGCGCGGAGCTCGCCGTCGACGGGATCCAGGCTTGCGGAGCCGTGCCCCTCGCGGTGGCGGACGCGGAGATCGATTACCTGGCGTGCGGCGCGCACAAGTGGCTGCTCGGCGTCGAGGGCGTCGGCTTCACCTACGTGCGGAGGGAGCGCGCCGCTTCCATCGTGCCGCGTCTCGCGGGCTGGCTCAGCCACGAAGCGGGGGAGGCCTTCCTCGTGGAAGGCAGCGGTCAGCTCCGCTACGACCGCCCCTTCAAGCCCGCGCCCGCGTCCTTCGAGGGGAGCTCGAGCAACGTGCTGGGCCTGGCGGCGCTCGAGGCCTCCGTGAGCGCGCTACTCGAGCTCGGCGTGGAGCCGATCTTCGATCACATCCAGAGCTATCTGGATCTCCTCGAAGCGGGGCTGACGAAGCTCGGCTGTCACTCTCTCCGGGCACGGCGCCAGGAGTACCGCTCCGGCATCCTGTCGGTGCAGCTCCCCGAGGGCGTCGCCGGCGGCCCGGTGGTCGCCCAGCTCCGACAGGCGGGCGTCTCGGTCAGCTATCCCGACGGGCTCGTGCGCTTCGCGCCTCACTTCTCCAACAGCCTCGACGAGATCCCCTTCGTGTTGGAGCAGACGAGGCGGGCCCTGCGTACGTGATCGATCGTCCCCTGCTCCGGCGGCTCGAGCTGCGCCTGCCCTGGTGCGCGCTGGCGACCTATCCGACGCCGACCGAGCCCTTGCCCACGTCTCTGCTCGATCGGGCAGGCCGACCTTGGGGGGCGGCCTTCACGAAGCGCGACGATCTCGGGTCCAGCCTCTACGCCGGGAACAAGGTGCGCGCCCTCGAGCCGCTGCTGGGGCGAGCCAGGGCGCGGGGTGTGGAGCTCCTGCTCACGTCGGGGGCGAGCAGCTCCAACCATGTGCTGGCTACGGTGCTGCACGGCGAGAGCCAGGGGCTCAAGAGCCGCGTCGTGCTCTTTCGCCAACCGGCGGGAGCTACCGTCGACGAGAACCTGCCCGTCATTCACGCCCACAGCGAGGGCTCCCTGCTCCTCCCCCACTGGTCGCTCCTCCCTGCCGCCGTGAGGCTCGAGCTCCACCGGCAGCGCGGACGCTCCGTCGAGCTCCTACCGCCGGGCGGCGCGAGCCCCCTCGGCGTCCTGGGGCACGCCTCCGCGGCCCTCGAGCTCGCCGAGCAAGTCGAGGCCGGCGAGCTACCGGCGCCGGACACGGTGTTCGTGGGGCTCGGCTCGGGGGGAACCGCCGCGGGGCTTTTGCTCGGCTTTTGGCTCGCGGCGCGGCTCCGCGTCGGCTTCGTGGAGCCCCCGCGCCTCGTCGCGGTGCGCGTGGTCCCTTGGCCCCTGGCGAGTCGGGCGCGGGTCGTCTGGCTCGCCGAGCGCGCGGCTCACCTGCTGCGTGAGCTGTCGCGGCGCGCCGATCTCTGCCCTGCCCCGGGGACGTTGTGGCAACCCCTGGTCGTCGATGGCCAGGAGCTCGGCGGCGGCTATGGACATGCGACCGAGGCCGGGCGCGCCGCCGAGCGCCTCTGGCAGGAGGAGGGTTTGCCGCCTCTGGACCTCACCTACACGGCGAAGATCGCGGCGGCCTTCCTGCGTCAGCGGACGGGCGCGTTCGGGAAGATCGCGCTCTTCTGGTCGACGAAGTCGGCAGCGCCGTTGCCCGTACTGTGACGGGCGGGGCTGGCCCGCGGCAGCGGCCGCGCGGCGAGCGCAGAGTCGAGAGACACCTACCCAAGCGCTGTGCTCGCGGCGTGCGTGGCTCGCCTGTGCGGATACCAGGGGGCGACGTGTGAGTGAAACGTGGGCGCGGCGGTTCACCGAGGGGGGCGACGTGTGAGTGAAACGTGGGCGCGGCAGTTCACCGAGGGGGGGCGGCTAAGTCGCGGAGGATCGCGGTGTAGCCCTCGCGAAAGGTCGGATAGAGGAAGGTGTAGCCCTCCTCGAGGAGGCGGCGGGGCACGCAGCGTTTGCTCGCCCGGTGCCGGCCTCGGGCCAGGCTGACGGAGACGACGGGCGGTGTGGGCACGCCGAGCCGCTCCGCGAGCCACGCGTGGAGCTGCCTGAGCTCGACAGGCTCGGTGTCCGTCGCCAGATAGACGCCCTGGGCGTCAGGTCGCTCCATCGTGAAGAGGAGCACCTCCGCGAGGTCGTCCCGGTGGATGCGGTTGGTGAAGATCGGTCGATCGGGGCTCTCGGCCTCGCCCCCGCGCACGCGCTGCAAGAGGCTCACCCGCCCGGGCCCATAGATGCCGCTGGGGCGCACGATGATCGTCGCCGCGCAGCCCTCCTGGGCGAGCCGCTCCGCGGCGACGATCTGCGTCCCCGTGGCGCTGGCGGGGCACGGCGGCGTCGCGTCGTCCACCCACTCCCCGCGGCTCTCCCCGTACACCGAGGTGCTCGACACCAAAATGAAGCGCCGCGGCCGGAGGGTCCGCAGCACCGTCTGCACTCCGTCGGGGTACGCGGCGCGGTACGCCTGCTCGCTGCGCTCATCCGGGGACACCGCGTACACCACGACGTCGACGTCCGCGGGCAACGCGTCGAGCCCTCGCCCGCTGCTCGCGTCCGCCTGCACCACGTGCACGCCCGGCGCTGGAGCGCCGCGCGGGCTCCGCCGCACAGCCCACACGTCGTGGTGGTGAGCCTTGGCGCGCACCGCCAGAGCGCTCCCCACGTAGCCACACCCGACGATGACGACCCGCATGGGGAGGAGCAGCTACCGCCTCACGCCGCTCGCGGCAACTCCAGCCGACGGGCGACGTGCACCGCGAGGGCCATGATCGTCAGCTGAGGGTTCACCCCGATGGCGGAGGGGAAGAGGCTCGCGTCCGCGACGTAGCAACCCGGTACGTCCCAGAGCTGCCCGGACTCGTCCACCACCGACGTCGCCGGATCGACGCCCATGCGGGCGGTGCCCATGAGGTGCACCGTGAACAGCTCGAGGGCCGCGCGGTCGCGGTGGGTGCGGGTCACCGCTCGCAGCTCGTCCACGCTGTGCACTGCGGGCGTGCCGTCCAGAGGGAGCCACACCTCCGTGGCGCCCATCTCGAAATGCAGCTCACCGAGGAGCTCCACCCCCCGCAGCATGCGCCGGTGATCGGCGTCGGTGACCTCGTAGTGCGCGAAGGGCACCCCCAGGCGCCGCCCCACCGTGCCCGTCGTCGAGTCTTCCATGAGCACGCCAGACACGATCATGCGGTTGTAGTGCCGCATCAGCTGCCAGAGGTCGTTGCCGAGCACCGGCACGTGCGCGGCCAGCACCGCCGGCGGCACGAAGTTCTCCGCGAACACGAGGCCCTCCTCCTCGAACTCCTTGATCTGCGAGTTCTGGCTCACGCCCTTCCAGGCCTCGACGTCGAAGGGATAGACGGCGATGACCTTGGCGTTGGGGTGCACCGTCAGGTTCTTGCCCAGGCTCTTCGCGCGGCGGGTGGCGCGCTGCCCCTGGAGCAGGAACGGCGTCTGGATCGCGCCGCAGGCGAGCACCACCGCCCGCGCGCGCACCTCGATGACCCGATCGGCGCGCCGCGTCACGGGGTCGACCGCGCGCCCACGCACGCCCACGCAGCGGCCCTTCTCCACGAGCAGGCTCTCCACGCGCACCTCCGTGAGGCAGCGCGCCCCCGCCGCGAGGGCGCGGGGCATGTAGCTCACCAGGGTGGACTGCTTCGCCCCGGTCGGGCACCCGAGCACGCAGTTGTTCGCGCCGACGCAGGCCTCCTGGTTGCGCTGGTTCATCGTGTAGCGCCACCCCTTGCGGCGCGCGCCCTCCGTCATCAGGCGGTTGTCTTCGCCCACGCTGAGGTCAAGCTGATGAGCCGCGCTCACCACCTCCTCCACGGACTCGTAGATGGGCTCGAGCGCCTCCGGCCCCAGCCCCGTCAGCCCCTGGCGCTCCCACTCGCCGAGCACTCGCTCGGGGGCGCGGTAGATCATGCCTCCGTTCACCACCGTCGAACCGCCGACGCAGCGCCCCTCGACGAAGGGGATCAGCGGCCGCCCCACGATGGCGCTGGCCCCCGTGTCCCGATACAGGCGCGGTACGCTCTCGCTCGAATAGGGGTTGAAGCTCGACGTGGGGGTGTGGCTCCCCTCCTCGATGAAGAGGACGTCCAGGCCCCGCGCCGCCAGCTCCGCGCCCGCGGCGGCGCCGCCCGCGCCCGTGCCCACGACGACGACGTCCGCGTCGTAGCTTCGCTCACGCTCGTAATCCGAATAGCTCAGGTACATCCGTCAGACCGCCTCTGAAGGTCGCCCGAGCAGCTCCTGGCGTAAGGCGATACGTTCTCTCATGAAGGGGACGGGCGCGTACCGCAGGGCTCGGTGGACGCGCACGCTGTCGAAATAGGCGCTCATGAACAAGGAGTTCAGCACCATCACCAGTCGCCGCACGGGATAAAAGCGACTGCGCGCCAACCGCGCGATCACCCGCGCGCGCCGCCGGGGCGGCAGCGAGCTCAACCGGCGAGCGGCCTGCCCCAGCCAGAGCGGAGACCACTCCATGAGGAACAAGGCGAACCAGATCCCCCGCGCCATCCAGCGCGGCATGTAACACATGAAGAAGCGCACATAGACCTCGACGTGGTGCTCGATCGAGGCCCCCTGCGGCGCGTCCAACGACGTGGGGCAGAGCCCGAGGATGAGTCCCTTGAGAGCTCGACGCGCGCCGCGCCCCATCGGGAAGAGCCGCGCGCGCTGCCACCCGTCGCGGGGGCGGCGCTCCAGCG
>JAEWOQ010000236.1 GCA_023460875.1 Pseudomonadota bacterium | reverse complement strand
CTTCAGGGCTTCGGCTTCGAGCCGCGCCCGCTCCGTCTTCGCCCGCTCGGCCTCGGCGCGCGCCTCCTCCGCCTCGCGGCGCAGCTCTTCGGCGCGCTGGGCCGCCACAGCGCTCTCTTGCTCCGCGCGCTCCGCGCGAGCACGCGCCGCGGCCTCGTCCTCCCCGGACACCGCCAGGGCGTAGACTCCTCCTCCGGCAAGAGAGAGGACCCCCAGCGCCGCCGCCGCGAGCAGCGCCCAGCGCCGCTGGGCCGTGGGGGGCGCGCGTCCGTAGTCTCCGCTCGCGCTCCAGGTGCTCTGGGTCCGCTGGCGTGGCGTCGCCTTCCGATCCGTCCCCGGCGACGCGAACGCCCCATCGGGGGAGCTCGGCTCGGGGACGACGGTGCGCTCGAGCCGATCGTCACGCACCTGATCCGTCCCCTCGGAGCCCGTCGCTCCGAGCTGACCATGAGGGGTGTGCCGGCCGATCGTCGCCTCGGGCGCCAGGCCCGCACGAGCCAACCAGTCCCGCAGCGCCTGCTGCATCTCGGCGGCCGTCTGGTACCGCTGGCCTGGCTCCCGCGCCATCGCCTTCTGGACGATGGCCCCCAGCGCGGGATCCATGTCCGGGACCTTCTCCGTCAAGGGCACCGCGCTCTCGAGCACGATCTTGAAGAGCAGCTCGTTGAAGGTCTCCGCCCGAAACGGCACCTCCCCCGCGAGGGCCTCGTACAGGATCACCCCCACCGCGTAGAGATCGGCCCGATGGTCGACGTTGCGGTTCCCCTTCGCCTGCTCCGGGGACATGTAATAGGGGGTGCCCATCACGGCCCCCGTCCGAGTCATCGAGAACTCACCGTGCACGTCGCTGAACTTCGAGATCCCGAAATCCAGGATCTTGACGAAGTCCCGATGTCCCGAGCGGCTCGAGACCAGGAAGATGTTGTCGGGCTTCAGGTCCCGGTGAATGATGCCCGTCTCGTGGGCAGCCCCCAGCCCATCGAGCAACTGGATCACGATCCCGACGATGCTGTGGCCCTGCAGGCGCCCCCGGGCCTCGATGCGTTCACTCAAGGACTCGCCCTCGAGGAACTCCATCACCATATAGCGATCGCCATCGGCCAGGTGGCCGAGATCCAGCACCTCCACGATGTGCTCGGATCCGATGCGACCAGCGGCCTGGGCCTCCCGCTCGAAGCGCTGCACCGCGTCCTTCGAGCCAGCGACCTGGGAGTGCAGCACTTTGATGGCCACGCGGCGATGGATCCGCGTGTTCTCCCCTTCATACACGGCTCCCATCCCCCCCTCGCCGAGGAGACGAACGATCCGGTATTTCTCGTCGACGACGTCGTCAGGAGTCAGCGCCATGAAGAAGCTCTCGTGAGAATGCCCATGGTGCCACGGGGTCCTCGCCACTGCTACGAAAGAAATGGCTGCTTTTCGCGCCTCGCGGAGTGCGCTGGCAGCGGAAGGGCCGACCTGCGAGACCGGTAGTCATGACGTCGGTACGCGCCGAGACCGACGACGCTGCCCTGGACCCCTCACGCCAAACGGTTTAGGTGCGCAGGCGTGAGCGAGCCGAACACCGTCCCGAGCAACGTGTCGAGCCAGCTGCTGCGCAAGCGGGCCGGCCGACCTCCGCACATCCTGCGTCCCGTCACCATCCAGTGCGGCTTCCAGCGTCTGGCGGAGGGCTCCGTGCTGTACTCCGCGGGGGGGACGGTGGTCCTGGCCACCGCGTCCGTCGACGACACCGTCCCCGAGTGGATGAAGGGCCGGGGCCGGGGCTGGGTGACCGCCGAGTACCAGATGCACCCCCGGGCCAACCCACGTCGCCGAGAGCGCCGCGATGGCCGCGAGCGGCCCCTGGGCGGCCGAACCCGGGAGATCGAGCGGCTCATCGGGCGCGCCCTGCGCTCGGCGGTGGATCTCGACGCCCTGGGCGAGCGGTCCATCGCCATCGACTGTGATGTGCTGGAAGCGGACGGCGGCACGCGGACCGCGGCGGTCACTGGGGGGTTCATCGCCCTCGCCCTCGCCCTCGGTAAGCTCCGGGCAGACCGGCGCCTGACCAAGCCCGTGCTGCGGGATCAGGTGGCAGCGGTGAGCGTCGGCCACGTCGACGGCGAGCTTGCCCTCGACCTCTGCTACGCCGAGGACAGCACCGCTCGGGTCGATCTGAACCTGGTGGCTACCGCGGGCGGCGCCATCGTGGAGGTCCAAGGCACCGCTGAGGGACAGGCCGTGCCCCGCGCCGAAATCGACGCCATGATCGACCTCGGCCTGACAGGGATCGCGGAGCTGTGCCGCTCCCAGCGGGCGGCCATCGAGACCGCCGGCGTCCCCTTCGAGCCTCTGTTCCAATGACACGCGAAGACTCGACGTACCAAGCCCCCCAGCTGCAGGGCCCTCCCGGGACCGGCGGCCGGGTGGAGCTGCGCCTGCTCCTGTCTCTCGGCTCGTCGCCAGCGGAGCGCCCAGAGAGCAGCCGAGAGAGCGAACGAGAGAGCGCCGCGCCCGTCGCCACCTACGCGGCCCTCTGGGCGACGGCGGAGGACACCTGGGAGGGCGAGCTCCGGGTCGGAGCAGACGGACGCATCCAGCTCCACACCGGAGAACGCCCCCCTCCAGCGTGGCTCACGGAGTTCAGCACCCAGCTCCTGCGCACCACCGCCCGCACCGTGCTCGGTGGCAGCGCCCCGTGGCCCCGGAGGCTCACCCGCTGGCGGGCCACCCCCAACGCCCCATGACGCGGCGCCCCGCCGCTGGGCCTCCCGCCGCTGGGCCTCCCGCCGCTGGGTGCCCCGCTGACGGGCACGCCGGGATCTCCGCGCCCAGCGGGGTCGTGACGTCGCTCACGGATTTTGGTCGCCAGGATCCCTTCGTGGGGGTGATGCAGGGGGTGGTCCTCGCGCTGGCTCCCGAGGCGCGATGGGTGGACCTCACCCATGAAATCCCTCCCCAGGCAGTGGAGGCGGGCGCGTTCTGGCTCGGGCACTGTTACCGCTACTTTTCTGCGGGGACGGTGCACCTGGTGGTCGTCGACCCCGGCGTCGGCACTGCCCGTCGAGCCCTCGCCCTGGCCGCGAACGGGCACTTCTTCGTGGGCCCGGACAACGGCATCTTCACGGCCGTCCTAGCGGCGGCCGACGCGGTGCACGAGATCGATCCCGACGTCATGCGGCGTCGCGTGCTCGCCCAGCTCCCCGGCGCCGAACCGTCGAGCTCGACCTTCCACGGGCGCGACGTGTTCGCCCCAGCGGCTGCGCTCTTGGCCAGCGGCGCTGGGCTCGGCGCGGTGGGCGCCGCCCTGACCGGCGCAGCGCCGATCCAGTCGTCGGACCCTGGCACGCCCCGCGTGATGATCGTCGATCGCTTCGGCAATCTGATCACGAACGTCGAGTGGCCCGCCGACGGCGCCCCGCCCCAGGTCTCCCTCCACGGGCGGAGGCTGCGTGTCGTACGCACCTACGGTGAGGCCACCCACGGTGAGTGCGTCGCCCTCCGCGGCTCCTTCGGCACCCTGGAGATCGCCCTGCGCGACGGCTCCGCAGCCCGCGAGCTCGGCGTGGGGCGAGGCGCCTCGTTGGAGCTTCATTAGCGTCATCGCCATCGCGCGCCCCGGCGACCAAATGCTTGCTCACCCGCCGGCCGCGGCCCCATAGTCCCGCCCCCATGTCCTCCCCCCTCGAGTTCTCCCCAGTCACCGTCCGCGCCCTCGCCAACGTCTACTTCGACGGCAAGGTCGTCAGCCACGCGGTCTCCTTCGCCGACGGCTCGAAGAAGACCCTCGGGGTCATCTTCCCGGGCAGCTTCCGCTTCGAGACGTCCGTCGCCGAGCGCATGGAAATCACCGCGGGCGCCTGCACCGTGCGGCGCGCCGATCAGGACGCGGCCGTCACCTACGAGGCGGGCAGCAGCTTCGAGGTGCCGGCGAACAGCGCCTTCGAGATCACCGTCGAGGACGGCCTGGCGCAATACGTCTGCAGCTACCTCTGAGCCGCCCGAGCGCGGCCTGGCTCGGGCGAGCGAGGCCGGAATTTCGAAGCTCGAGAGCGCGGCAGGCCATTAGGCTATCGACATGCAGTATCGCACTCTCGGGAAGACGGGCTACGAGGTCTCCACCATCAGCTTCGGGGCCTGGGCCATCGGCGGGGAATGGGGGCCGGTGGACGACGCGGAGTCCCTCGCGACGCTCCGGCGCGCCGTGGAGCTCGGGGTGACATTATTCGACACGGCGGACGTCTACGGGGACGGCCGCAGCGAGCGGCTCTTGGGACAGCTCCGGCGTGAGGTCGGCGACTCGATCCGCATCGCCACCAAGGCTGGTCGCCGCCTGTCGCCCCACGAGGCCGCCGGCTACGATCTGGACAACCTGCGGGCGTTCGTGGAGCGGAGCCTGTCGAATTTGGGCGTGGAGGCGCTCGACCTCCTCCAGCTGCACTGCCCCCCAACGGAGGTCTACTATCGCCCCGAGGTGTTCGACGCCCTGGAGCAGCTCCGCGCCGAAGGCAAGCTGCTGCACTACGGAGTGAGCGTGGAGCGCGTGGAGGAGGGCTTGAAGGCCCTCGAGTTCCCCGGCGTCGCCACCGTCCAGATCATCTACAACCTCTTCCGCCAGCGACCCGCGGAGCTGTTCTTCCGGGAAGCCGAGCGCCGTAACGTCGGCGTCCTGGCGCGGGTGCCCCTGGCCTCGGGCCTGCTCAGCGGCAAGATGCGGGCGGATCGGGTCTTCGCCGAGCGCGATCACCGCAACTACAACCGCTATGGGCAGGCCTTCGATCGGGGAGAGACCTTCTCGGGCATCGACTTCGAGCTGGGTCTAGAGCTCGCCGAGGAGATCCGGCGCTACGTGCCGGAGGGGGCGACGCTAGCGCAGCTGGCTTTGCGCTGGATCCTCATGGATCCCGCGGTCACCTGCGCCATCCCGGGTGCCAAGCGTCCCGAGCAAGTCGAACAGAACGCCCGCGCCGCGGACCTCCCGGAGCTCAGCCAGGCCGCCATGACCGCTCTGCACGAGCTCTACGACGCCCGTCTCCGACAGCTCGTCCATCAGCGCTGGTGATCCTCGCTGGCGGCACGGCGCTGGAGGGCACGGCGCTGGAGGGCACGGCGCTGGAGGGCACGGCGCTGGAGGGCACGGCGCTGGAGGGCACGGCGCTGGAGGGCACGGCGCTGGAGGGCACGGCGCTGGAGGGCACGGCGCTGGAG
>JAEWOQ010000235.1 GCA_023460875.1 Pseudomonadota bacterium | reverse complement strand
TTTCTTCCCCCCCGCCCCGCCAGCCGCGCGGCTGCCGAGGACATCCTCCAGGAGGCCTTCGCCCGCAGCCTGGACCGGCTGGAGACCCTTCGTAACGAAGAGTCGGCCGTGGCCTGGTTCTACCGCGTGCTCCGCAACGCGGTCGTGGACTACTACCGGCGGCAGGCGTCGGCGTCGCGGGCGCTGGAGGCCTTCTCTTCCGAGCTCTCGCGAGCCGAGGAGCCCGCTGGCGAGGTCGCCGAAGAAGTGTGCAAGTGCGTCGCCCGCCTGGCGGGCACCCTGAAGCCCGAGTACGCCGAGGCGCTCCGGCGCATCGAGGTCGATGGAGCCGCCCTGAAGTCCTTCGCCGAGGAGGCGGGGATCTCGAGCAACAACGCTGGGGTGCGCATCTTTCGCGCGCGTGAAGCGCTGCGGAAGAAGGTGGTGGCGTCGTGCGGTGTGTGCGCCACGCATGGCTGCCTCAACTGCACGTGCAAGGCGCCTGAGCCGGGCTGAGCAGAGGCGAGCGCCTGCCTCGCCGCGCACCAGCACGCCGTTCACGCGTCAGTCAGACTCGCGCTCGCACCTGACCTCGGTCAGGTGCTCGACGCCGCGATTGAGGCTGCGCTTGACCGTGCACAGGCGGTCAATGGTCTCTCGGAGGGTTGTAGTCGGGGAGGCTGGTCACCCTGTAATGCCTTCAGGGCGCGTGCGTCAGCAGGAGGAGAGGCCCGGCGCCCGGGCTTCGAAACCGTGACGGCGATTTGGAGATCGGATCATGACGAACGAGGCCACGAGACAGCCGACAACCTCCGCGGAGATGACGTTCCCCGTCACGGGGATGACCTGCGCCTCGTGCGTCGCGCGCGTCGAGAAGGCGCTCGCCAAGGTGCCGGGGGTCGAGGCCGCCAGCGTCAACCTCGCGACCGAGACGGCGCACGTGAAGCTCGGCTCCGAGAAGGTGGCCGAGGGCGCGCTCGAGGCCGCGGTTGAACGCGCAGGCTACAAGGTCAGCCGTCGGCTGGAGCCGCTCGCCGCAGCACCCACCGAAGCGACGCTGGCCACGGCCCCCGCGACCGACGCGCCCGGCGACGCGCGCGAGCGTGCCCGCGCAGCCGAGCTCGATGAGCTGCGCCGCAAGTCCTTCGTCAGCCTCTCCATCGGCGCGCTGATGATGGGTCTGATGTACGTGCCGATGTCTCACGCGACGATGGCGCTCCTCGCGCCCGTGTGGCTCATCGCGGCGACGGTGGTGCAGTTCTGGGCCGGGGGGAGCTTCTACCGGGCGGCCTGGGCGGCCGCGCGCCACGGCGCGACGAACATGAACACGCTCGTCGTCGTCGGCACCAGCGTCGCCTACGGCTACAGCGCGTTCGTCACGCTGTGGCCCGAGCTCGCGACCGCGTGGGACCTCCCCATTCACCTCTACTTCGAGTCGGCGGTCTTCATCGTCGGCCTCGTGCTCCTCGGCCGCTGGCTCGAGGCGCGCGCGAAGAAGCAGACGGGCGCGGCGATCAAGGCGCTGATGGGCCTGCGCGCGAAGACGGCGCGCGTGCTGCGGGGCGGCCGTGAGGAGGACATCGCCCTCGAGGCCGTCGTCGTCGGCGATCTCGTCCGTGTGCGGCCGGGCGAGAAGATCCCCGTCGACGGCGTCGTGACCGAGGGTCGCTCGGCGGTCGACGAGAGCATGCTGACGGGCGAGAGCGTGCCGGTCGAGAAGGATCCCGGCGCGACGGTCATCGGCGCGACGCTCAACAAGACTGGCAGCTTCGTCTTCCGCGCGACGAAGGTCGGCAAGGACACCACGCTCGCGCAGATCGTCCGGTTGGTGGAGGACGCGCAGGGCTCCAAGGCGCCCATGCAGCGGCTCGCAGACACGATCTCGAGCTACTTCGTCCCGGCGGTGCTCGTCCTCGCCGCGCTGACCTTCGCCGGCTGGCTCGCCCTCGGCCTCGGCGTGTCGGGCGCGCTGAGCGCGACCATCGCAGTGCTCATCATCGCGTGCCCGTGCGCCCTCGGCTTAGCGACGCCGACAGCCATCATGGTGGGCACCGGCAAGGCCGCCCAGTACGGCATCTTGATCCGCGGCGGCGAGGCGCTCGAGCAGGCACGTCGCATCGACGCTGTCGTGCTCGACAAGACCGGCACGATCACGCAAGGCAAGCCGGCGGTCACCGAGGTCGTCGCGGCGAGCGGCGTCGACGAGCGCGACATCTTGCGGCTCGCGGCGGCCGCCGAGGTGGGCTCCGAGCACCCGCTCGGCGAGGCGATCGTCGAGCGTGCTCATGCGGCCGGGCTCACGCTGCCCGCCGCAAAGCAGTTCGCGGCGGTCTCAGGGCGCGGCATCCAGGCCGTCGTCGAGGGGCGCGCCGTCGTCCTCGGCAACGTGGCCTTCATGCGCGAGTCGGGGCTCGAGGTCGGCTCACTCGGCGAGCAGGCGGAGGCGCTGGCGCGCACCGGCGCCACGCCGATGTACGTCGGCTGGGATGGCCACGTCCAGGGCCTCATCGCGGTCGCCGACACGGTCAAGCCCGAGGCCAAAGAGGCGATCGCGCAGCTCTCCGCGCTCGGTCTCGAGGTCTGGATGCTCACCGGCGACAACCGCGCGACGGCCGAGACGGTCGCCCGCGAGGTCGGCATCGAGCACGTGCTCGCCGACGTGCTGCCGAGCGAAAAGGCGGACAAGGTCCGCGAGCTCCAAGCCCGCGGCGAGGTCGTCGCGATGGTCGGCGACGGCATCAACGACGCCCCCGCGCTCGCGCAGGCCGAGCTCGGCGTCGCCATCGGTACGGGCACCGACGTCGCGATGGCGGCGTCAGACATCACGCTCATCGGCGGCGATCTACGGACCATCGTGACGGCCATCGCGCTGTCGCGGCGGACGGTGTCCACGATCAAGCAGGGGCTGGCATGGGCTTTCGGCTACAACGTGTTGCTCATCCCCGTCGCGATGGGCGCGCTCTATCCGATCTTCGGCGTCTCGCTCAGCCCCGCGCTGGCGGCGGCCGCGATGGCGATGAGCAGCGTCAGCGTCGTGACCAACGCGCTTCGCCTGCGCGGCTTCCAACCTCCGCGCGACGCGGAGGAGCTCTCGCACCCACCGCTCGGCGCGCGCCTACGTGAGGTCGGCTTCCTGGTCGTTATCGCGGCCGCAGCGCTCGCTCTTGGCGCCGCAGCCTTGCGGTGGATGCCGGAGGCGCACAGCACTCAGGCGCCCACGGGGAAGGCAGAGGTCGTCTGGCCCGACGACGGCCGGCTCGTGGCGCTCCTCGGCTCCATCGATGTCGCGGGCGCCGCTGCGGGGGGGGCCGCGGCCGGCGCCCGCGTGGAAGGAGCCAGGAGCGGGGGTTCAGCGGACGGAGAGGCCGAAGTAATTCAAGAATCCGCTACCTCCCGTGACGGAGACGCTCAGCGTCCAGTCGCCGTTCTTCGACTCACCCTGGAACGCCGAGAGGGGGTTCTGGGGCGCGAGGAGGTCCTGGAGGCTGCTGAGCTCGGGATCGGCGATCGAGGTCGTGGCGTGATCCGCGAAGCTCGTGTACCCGAGGTTGCCGAGTGAGCCATCCCCGATCACCCCGGAGACGAGCTCGACCGTCGTCCCGTCAGGGGAGGTGAGCGAGACGGTCCACTCCGCGCCGCTCGAGACGCTCGTCGTCCGCACGGTGACGATCACCTCGGCGACGCTCCCCTCCAAACCGTCGACGGCGAGCACGGAGGTCGCGTCGAGGGGCTCCTGCGCGGCGCTCCAGAAGCGCCGATAGCTCACGTCCCGCACGAAATCGTGCTCGAGGCCGCGCACGGCGCCCGCGCTATCGTCACAGTCGTCGATTTCGAACCCGACCGCGTAGACAGGCGTGAGATCCGCAGCGTGACTGATCTTGTAGAAGGTGGCGACCGTCGCGGGCTCGAGTGGGAAGTCCGCCGACCGGGCGCGTCGATGGTCCTCGGTGTAGAAGCGCCATCCCTTTTGTCCAGTCCCCTCCGTGCGCTCGAACATCTCGTCCATAAACAGCTCGCCGCCCTGCAGGGCGATCGTCGAGCTCCACGCGGGCGTCTCGTCGTGGTCCACTATGTGAAAGGTCATCGACGGTGAGAAGCTGTCGCAATCCCAAGACCCGACGCCCACGAGTCGCTTCGACGAGATGCTCGTCGGCGGGAGCTCGTTCCGCTGGAGCACGTACTCCGTCTCACCTTGGGTGAGCACCATACGCTCACCTCTCGCGGCGAAGCGGACATCGAAGCGCAGCCCCTCGGCGTCCGGCGCGTTCTGCGGGTCCCCGTCGCCGCAGTTGAAGAGCTCCAAGGTCTCGTCCGTGTACGTGAAGGTCCCCAGCCTCTGCCCCGCTCCGCAGGGACCGCCGTCGCTCACGAGGGTCGTCGGATCACCGAGCACGGCCTCCCCCAGCATGACCTCCCACGGCTCACCGAGGCAGGCGCTCATCGCGCCTCCCATGCCCAGATCGTCGCAGGTCCGCTCCCACGCCCCCAAGACATCGTAGGTCGGCTCTGGCTCGTTGGTGCCACCGCCGCCCCCCATCCCCCCCATGTCGCCCTTCCCGCCTGCGCCGTCCTTCCCGCCCGTGTTGGATTTCCCGCCGGTGCTGTCGGAGTCCGAGCCACCGCTCGGGGAACCTCCCGTGCCAGCAGTTCCGCCTGAAGCCCCTCCGTTCGAGCCACCATCGTCGGACCCGCAGGCGAACGCTACAGCCCCGGTCGCAATCAAGAGCCCACCCGTGAACAATCGAATCCTCATCGCTTCTCCGTTCTATGCTCGTGTCACGGTGTATGTGCGGCTTGTGGGCGAATCCATTCCGCAGAAAAGCCAATAATAGATGGTCCAGAATGACAGCGCGCGAGAAAAGAGAGGTCGGAGCCCCGCGCTGAAGGTGCTACGAGGGCGGCACCCGTCGGTGTCTGGGCGCGAGTAGAGGTGCGGCGAGCAGTGGTCACCGACGCCACGAACGGGCGCCTGCTCCTCAGAGAACTAGGCCTCAGAGAACTAGGCCTCAGAGAACTAGGCCAAGGATCGAGAACCTCTCCAGATAGTCGTCGCGGCGACGCCATCTGCGTCTGCCCCGCCCCGATCAATGGACGATCAATGGAGGTTCGAGCCGCTGCGCCCTGCGCCCCCTTTTGGCGGCGCCCCCCTTTGGCGACTATCGTCGCATTTTGGCGGGCTACCGCCCCAACGTCAACCTGGGAACGCCGCGCCCACGACGGCTCGGGAAGAGGGCTTTCCTAGCTCCCAATGCGTGACGCCCAGTGGCCCACGAGGCGACCCGCGCAGCTCAGCACGAGCCGAAGGAGGTCTGGATGAGCGGAATCGCCTTCAGGAGTTGGTTGACCAACGGTGGCAATCGCGAGTCATCGTCCGATCCCTCCACCAGGATCCACGTAAACAGCCGGTCCCGCTTCTCCGGGCCAAAATTTTCATCCATGTCGTAGGAGACGACGGTGAGCGCCGCCCTCGCGATCTCGTGAGGCTCGATACGAGGGTTGTTCTCGATGACCAAGCCCAGCGCGCTGGCCGCCGATTGGAACGCGAACTCCAGCATGCGGCGACCGGGCGGGACGTCGTACACGCCGCGCGGCGCCGCTGGCCAGTCCGCAGTCGCTCCCTTCTTCTCCTGACGACGGCGCGACTCCGACTTGTGCTGGATGAACTCCAGGATGAGCGGCGCGAGCCGATCTCGCTGCGACGACCCCGCGGCGAGCATGCTCACGAAGATCCCGTCGCGGATCGGCCCGGAGAGCGCCTGGATCGCGTATGCGCCAGCCATGTGGAGAAACGCACCCGCGCAGACGTCGAGCGGCACGTGAGGGTGGAGGTTCTCCGCGATCAACGTGAAGGCCTCGCTCGCCGAGTTCAGGAGCTCAGGCTCCTGCGATGTGCGAACCTTGACCTGATCCCCCGTCGCGCGGACGACTCGGCCGACCACCTCCGGCTGAACGATGAGCGTGACCGCGCCGACGAACTGGAACGCTGCTTCGTAGCTCTCCGTGAGGTCTTCCTCGCTCATCTCGTCCTCGGGTGTGGCGGCGAGCAGCTCGAGGAGCGTCTCGAAGCTCGAGGACAACGCGCCAGAGCGGACGTAGTGCTCCAGAACCCACCGTCCAACGCTGACGCGTTCCTCGGTGCCCATCCCGGTGGGCGCCGGCTGCCCGCTGAAGAGCAGGAGCGCGCAGGACGCCTCGAACGTCGCCAGGACCGCGCTGGCGACCGCCGGATTGCAGAGCGGGTCGCTCCACAGCGAACGCGCCGCCTGGAGCGCGCTCTTAGCGCGCTCCATCCGTTGGCGGATGCCTGGACGTGCGTCTGCTCGGGTCGCTCGGCTCGCTCGGCTCGCTCGGCTCGCTCGGCTCGCTCTCCTCCGTCCCATGGGCCCCAGACTATCAGCTCGGAGGCAGAGGTGAACCCGCCAAAGCTCCGCCCAATACCCTTTCTGCGGACGCCTGCCCGAGGACCCGCGCGCCCACCAAAGCTGCGGGAGAACCTGAAGGTCTGGTGTCGCTGTTTCTCGACTTCACTGACGGCCCCTGAGCAACCATCACCCAGTCTCCGCACCCAGAAGTGCCCGAACGACCAGACCATGCTGCCTGGTGGGGGAGCCTGGGGCTGCCCGAATCCGTTCGCCGATCGTAGCTCGCCGAGCGGCCCGGGGCGCCGTCCACTGTCGCTACGCAACGCTGCCTCCCCGTCGGCAGCGGCGTGACCGAGAGAACGGCCAAGACCGTCATCGGCCACCGCGCCAAGCGCTCCGGGCAGCACTGGGTTGAGGACGGCTTGCGCGGTGTGCTCACGCGGCGGTGGAGCACGCCGTCCCTGCGTCCTAGCGCGGGCAGGGGGTTTCGACCCCGCGCGCAGCTCCAGCGCGCCCCCGCGGAGCAACTTCGACCCACCGCGGGGCTCCCTTGCCCGGTCGCGGAGCAACTCGGCGCCGAAATGACGCTGCACCACCAGAGGTCCCGTCGGCCGAAACGGACCTCCCCTGACAAAATGACTTCCCCCCCTCGTTCACACCCAGGGTTCCCCTCGATTTCCCTTTGAGTTCCCCTCGTTCGAGATACTCGGTCCCCTCGAACACGACCTCCGGCCCCCTCGAGCGCCACCAGCCCTCCCCTCGCGCAGAACCTCCGGTTCCCGCGAAAAACAGCTGAGGTCTCCTACAAGGGGGGCGTCGCGGCCGAGGGGAGGGTCGTGCTCGATCGAGGGGAGGGAAATGCGGGATCGAGGGGACCTTCGATCGCGATCGAGGGGGCCTCTGAGTCTGCGCGAGGGGAGCTCTCGTGCCGATCTCCGTAACCTCTGACCTCGACGCGCGGGAGGTCCGACTTTGATCGAGGGGGACTGCGTCTTTGAACGACGGGAACCCCGGCTCGTTTGCATACTTTCCCGACCAAGTTGCTCCTCGGGGCGTCTCCGGTGCTCGTCGGGGCGTCTCCGTTGCTCCCGGAGCGGTCGTGGCTGCCTCTGAAACGCTCGTGATCGCTCCCGGACGGCCCGTGGGTGCCCCTGGAGCGCTCGTGGTTGCTCCCGCGGAGGGCGCGATCGCTGCCGCGGGGGGCGTCTTTGCCCTCTGGGGGCTCGTTCGCCCTCCGATGCCTCGCATTCGCGCCGCACGGGGCGGCTTCCCCCCGAGCCGACTGCCGATCGGACCAACACCGGGCGCTGGTGCTCCTCCGAGCCAGCCGGTCGCCCTGGGGTGGCAGCTCCCTCGCGACACCACGGCTTCAATGGGGCCGTCGCGAGAATGCGACGGAGACCGACGGTGGCCGGCGCGACCCGGGGCGCCTTCAGTTCGATGCTTCAATGGGGCCGTCGCGTGAATGCGACGGAGACTCGGAAAACTCCTCGAGCGCCCGAGCCGCGTCGCGTGGCTTCAATGGGGCCGTCGCGTGAATGCGACGGAGACGCAAACGAACGCACTCCTCGAAGCGGCTATGCTCGTCGCTTCAATGGGGCCGTCGCGTGAATGCGACGGAGACCGTGAAGACGCCCGCGATTGCCTTCGCCAAGACGCGGCTTCAATGGGGCCGTCGCGTGAATGCGACGGAGACGGTCACCGTGAAGGCGCCGCCCGGGTCTGCGGTCACGCTTCAATGGGGCCGTCGCGTGAATGCGACGGAGACCGTCTGCGGAGAAAGCTTGGAGGAAGGGACGAGTTTGGCTTCAATGGGGCCGTCGCGTGAATGCGACGGAGACACGCTGATCAAGCTCTCGAACGCGGCCGTGACGTTCACGCTTCAATGGGGCCGTCGCGTGAATGCGACGGAGACCTGCCTCGGAGATCTTGGGTGATCTTGCCGGGTTCGGGGGCGGAATGCGAGAGGTGGTGGCGGGAGCGCGGGGGCGCGGGGGTGTTGGAGG
>JAEWOQ010000234.1 GCA_023460875.1 Pseudomonadota bacterium | reverse complement strand
GTCGCCTCCGACCTCTACATCGACTCCCCCGCCTTCGCCCGCGTCGAGGCCGCCTGTGACCCCACCGCCGGATTTCTATTCCGACCGAAAATGAACGGCGCAGCGGCTGCGATTGCTAGTCTGCCTGGTCACGAGTAAATCACAGGGGAGCTCGAAGGGCTCGCGGACGAGAGAGGCTCCCAGTGTTCTTAGGTCGATTATTCCCCTGGCGCCGTCGAGTTGGCGGGGCGTCACGTCTTTCCTGGAGTGTATTACTTTTCACTCCCGGGCTCTTGCTGGTCTCCCCAGCTGCGCTCGCCGGGGAGGCGAGAGACGTCGCTGCCGCAGAGGCGCTCTTCGCCGAAGGTCGTCAGCTCCTGATCGACGGGCGCTACGACGAGGCCTGCCCCAAGCTCGCGGAGAGCCTACGTCTCGATCCAGGGACGGGCACCGCGTTGAACCTCGCTGATTGCTACGAGAAGCAGGGGCGGGCGGCCACCGCCTGGGGGATCTGGCTGGAAGCTGCTGCTCTGGCCCGCCAAGGGGGGCAAGAAGAGCGTGAGCAACACGCGCGGGCGAGGGCCGAGGCCATCGAAGGCCAACTCCATCGGGTGGTCATCACGGTGCCCGAGTCGACCTACGTCGAGGGCCTGCGCGTGGAGCGAGGCGGAGTCGAAGTGCGGCAGGCAGCCTGGGGAACGCCGCTCCCTCTGGATCCTGGAGAGCACGCCATCGAGGTCACCGCCCCGGGCAAGGAGACGTACCGGACCATCGTGTCCATCGACCCCGGTCCAGGACACATCGAGGTCGTGATCCCGCCGCTCGCGGACCGCGAACAGGAAGACATCCTCGCCAACAGCGCGCCGGTGCGCCCTGAAGACGCGGCTTCGGATCCCGGCGGGGCCCGTCGCACCATGGGCTTCGTCGTCGCCTCCGTGGGGGCAGCGGGCCTGGTTGCGGGGGGGCTGTTCGGTCTGCGCGCGATGTCCCTGAACTCGCGTTCCGAAGGCGAATGTCGCACCGAGCGCCTCTGCTCGCAGGCGGGCCTCGATCTGCGCAATGACGCGCGCACCTCGGGGAACTGGGCGACGATCCTCGGAGGGGTCGGCGGGGCCCTGGTCGCGACCGGGGTCGTCCTGTGGGTGACCGCGCCGGATGCGGGGGGCGCCGAGCTGAGCGCCGTGACGACGGGTGAGGGCGCGAGCCTGTTGCTCCGGGGGACCTTCTGATGACTCGTTTGATGACCCAGCGGGAGGAGCCTCGACGGTGGAGCGGCGGAGCGGCTTGGTGGCTCTGCGTGCTCGCCCCTGCTTGCCTGAGCATCGCGTGCAATCAGATCTTGGGCATCGAGAAGGCGGAGCTCGATCCCCTGGCGAGCGGCGGATCCACCAGCGTGGGGGGCACGGACAGCGGTGGTGGGCCACACAGCGGGGGAGGATCACACAGCGGTGGTGGGGCGGCCGACGGGACCTGTTCGGCACCCGCGGTCGACGCCGATCTCGTGAGGGGATGCTTGATGCGCATCTCCTGCGATCCGGCGGGGGCCTACTACACGATGAGCACCTGCGTCAGCTACAGCTATCAGCTCGTGAACGCCTACGAGGCGTGCACCTACGGGGCGAGCAGCTGCGGGGATGTAGAGGAGTGCCTCGGTCGTCGGGCCGTCGAGCCAGCGAGCTGTGGGTCGTCGAGCGGGTGGAGCTGTGCGGGGAACGAGGCAATCTTGTGTGGAGTCCCGTCCCCCCTCGCTTGGGATTGCGGGCGGATGGGGACGGAGGGCTGCTTCATGTCCTCCGACTTTCCAAGCCAGGCCTCGACGGCGCCTTGTTTGGTCGATCCAGAGGTCTGCTACGACGCCCCTGGCGAGTACCATTGCGCGGGGAACGTCCTCTACGAGTGCATCGCCGGCGATCGCTACGGGATCGATTGCTCTGCCTTGGCGAGCACTTGCGTCGAGACGGCGCCCGGGCAGGCGGCGTGCATCGACTCCACCACCCAGTGCACCTCGCCGGGCACGTTCACCTGTAGAAACGACGTCCTCAGCTACTGCGGTGAGACCGGGATGCTCAGCGCAGTCGATTGCGGGGCGGCGGGGCTTCGCTGCGAGGCCTCGAACGAGTTCGCGGATTGCGTCGCGCCGAGCTGCACTCTGGACGACGTCGCCGGTTGCAGTGAGGGCTGTGACGGAACACGTCTCCGGTTTTGTGTCGGGGGCTCGCCGACCGAGGTGGACTGCGCGGAGTTCGGCTTCCCGCGCTGCGAGACGGGGGAGGCGAACGGCTTCACCTGGGCCTACTGCGCCGAAGATCGGGGCGGCCTCCAGGACAGCTGCCAGTTTGCTTTCGACGGGGAGTGCGACCTCCCGCCGGTGTGCGCCGAGGGCACGGACACGACGGACTGCGCCCTCTATGGGCCGGGCGAGCCCTGAGGGACGGCTCGCCGGGGGCGGCTCGTAGACGGGGCGCTCAGAAGTCCGCGTCGAACTCCACGTCGCCCGAGACGCCGACCTGGTACGCGCTGACACGGCGCTCGAAGAAATTGGCGAGCTCCTGCACGTCCTGGAGCTCCATGAACGAGAAGGGGTTGGTGCCGTGGAAGCGCCGCGGCATGTCGAGCTGCGCCAGCCGCTGGTCGGCGATGAACTCAAGGTAACTCCGCATGTCCGCGAGGGACAGGCCAGCGATCCCGCCGCTCAATAGGTCGGCGGCGAACTGCAGCTCGCAGTCGATGGCCTCTTCGAGCATCTGGACGACCTGCTCTTCGAGCTCGGCGTCGAACAGCTCGGGCTCCTCGCGCCGCACGGTGTGGACCACCTCGAAGGCGAAGGCCATGTGGGCGCTCTCGTCGCGGAACACCCAGTTGGTGCCGGCGGCGAGGCCATGCAAGAGGCCGCGGGACCGCAAGAAATAGACGTAGGCGAAGGCCGCGAAGAAGAACAAACCTTCGATGCACGCGGCGAAGCAGATCAGGTTCAAAACGAAGGCGCGGCGCTCGGCTCTGGTCTCGAGCCGCTCCAGATCTTGGACCGAATCCATCCAACGGAAGCAGAACTCCGCCTTCTTCCGGATGCTGGGGATGTTGTCGATGGCGGCGAAGGCGGCCTCGCGGTCCTCGAGCTTCGGCACGTAAGTGTCGAGGAGCGTGAGGTAGAACTGGACGTGCAGCGCCTCTTCGTACAGCTGCCGGGAGAGATAGAGCCGGGCTTCGGGGGCGTTGATGTGCCGATAGAGGTTGAGCACCAGGTTGTTGGCGACGATCGAGTCGCCCGTGGCGAAGAAGGCCACGAGCCGCTCGATCAGGTGGCGATCGGCGGGGCTCATGCGGTCGCGGAGGTCTCCGAGGTCGGTGGAGAAGTCCACCTCTTCGACGGTCCAGGTGTTCTTGATCGCGGCCCGATACATCTCGAAGAACCGCGGGTAACGCATCGGGCGCAGGGTGAGCTGCAACCCCGGCTGGAGCAGGGGTGCTCCGGCGCGCGGTGCGTTCGACAGCGGTGCGCCCGACAGCGGTGCGCCCGACAGCGGTGCGTCGGCGTCGTGGAGGCGGGCGTCGTGACCGGACGTGGGCAGGAGGGCGAGGGAGCTCATTGACAGGCCTCACAGGACTCGGGGCTCTCGAGAGAGCAGGTGACGGATCGCGTGGGGGACGCGGTGACTTGAGCGATGCGCGTCGCAGGTCGCGAGCGCAGGTAGTAGGTGGTCTTCAGGCCGCGTCTCCAGGCGTGCATGTACATCGACGAGAGCTGACCGATGTTCGGGCTCTCCATGAACAGGTTCAGTGACTGGCTCTGATCGATGAAGGGGCCGCGCTCCGCTGCCATATCGATGAGGGCGCGCATGGGCAGCTCCCAGGCGGTACGGAACAAAAGCCGCAGGGACGTCGGCAGCTCTTCGAGAGGCTGGACGGAGCCTTCCGCGAGCTTGATGCGTTGACGCACCTCGTCGTTCCACATCCCCAGCGTCTCGAGCTCCCGAACCAGATAGCGATTCACCTGGAGGAACTCCCCCGAGAGCGTCTCGCGCTTGAACAAGTTCGAGACCTGGGGCTCGATGCACTCGTAGCATCCCGCGATCGACGCGATGGTGGCGGTCGGTGCGATGGCGACGAGGAGGGAGTTGCGGAGGCCGTCCCGTCGGATCCGTGCGCGGAGCCCCGCCCAGTCGAGCTCCCGGCTGGGCGTGATGCCCCAAGCATCGAACTGGAGCTCGCCGCGGGCGGCGCGGGTCTCGTCGAAGGCCGGGTGGCGGCCGCGCTCGACGGCAAGCTCCACGGAGGCGCTCAAGGCATAGAAATAGATGTGCTCGGAGATGCGTCGCGAGAGCGCGCGGGCCTCCGGCGCGTCGAAGGGCAGTCGCAGCCGAAAGAACACGTCTTGCAAGCCCATCATGCCGAGACCCACCGGACGCCAGCGCGCGTTCGAGCGGCTCGCGGACTCGATGGGATACAGGTTCAAGTCGATGACCCGATCGAGCTGCCGCACCGCGGCGCGCACGGTCGTCGCGAGGTGCTCCCAGTCGAACGCTCCGCGCGCCTCCGTCCCGCGCGCCTCCGTCCCGGGGTCCCCACCGCCGGAGGGCGCGGGCTCCCGGAGGTGGCGCGCCAGGTTGATCGAGCCGAGGTTGCAGACGGCGGTCTCTTCACCAGAGGTCACCTCGAGGATCTCCGTACAGAGGTTCGAGAGGTGCACGACGTGCCCGGGGCGAGCCGTCTGGTTGCAGGTGCGGTTGGCCGTGTCCTTGAACGTCATCCAGCCGTTCCCCGTCTGGGCCAAGGTGCGCATCATGCGGCCGTACAGCTCGCGCGCTGGGAGGACCTGGGCGGCCAGCCCGCGTGCTTCAGCGGCCTCGTAGGCGGCGTCGAACGCGTCGCCCCACAGATCCGTCAGCTCCGGCACCACCTTGGGATCGAACAGGGACCACTGCTCGCCGCGCTCCACGCGCCGCATGAACAGATCGGGGATCCAGTTGGCGAGGTTCAAGTTGTGGGTGCGCCGCGCCTCATCGCCAGTGTTGTCCCGCAGCTCGAGGAACTCTTCGATGTCCGCGTGCCACGTCTCGAGGTACACGCAGCAAGCCCCTTTGCGCTTTCCGCCCTGGTTCACGGCCGCCACGGAGGCGTCGAGGGTCTTGAGCCACGGCACGATGCCGTTGCTGTGCCCGTTCGTGCTCTCGATGAGGGAGCCCCGCGAGCGCACGCGGTGGTAGGCGAGCCCGATGCCCCCGGAAAATTTCGAGAGCATCGCGATGTCCGCGTACCGGGCGTAGATGTCCTTCAGGTGGTCGGCGGGTGAGTCGAGCAGAAAACAGCTGCTGAGCTGCTCGTGCCGTGTACCGGCGTTGAACAAGGTGGGTGAGCTCGGCAGGTACTCGAGCCTGGAGAAGAGCCCGTACAGCTCGACGGCATCCGCGACGGAATCCGCCAGCGCCGCGGCGACGCGCATGAAGAAGTGCTGCGGCGACTCCAGCAGGGTGCGCTGAGTGGGATGGCGCAGCAAGTAGCGATCGTGGAGGGTGCGCAGCCCAAAGTACTCGAAGCGTTGGGTCCCTGTGGGATCGACGGCGGCGTCGAGCTCGCGCCCGTGCCGCGCGCAGAACGTGTGGAGGCGCTCACCGATCAGCCCGAGGCCGTATCCCCGCGCGACGGACTGCGTGAAGGAGTGGATGTCTTGACCCCGCAGCTCCTCGTCGATGGTCGTCGAGAGCAGCCGCGCAGCGAGCTGGGCGTACTCGGGCTCTCGCGCCGTGAGCGCCGCCGCCGTCTGGATCGACAGCTCGTCGAGCTCCTTCGTGCTGGCGCCGTCGTACAGGCCTGAGATCGTCTTCGTGGCGACCTCCAGGGCGTCGACCCGCGTGAGCCCCGCGCAACAGCGTCCGACGGCGCTCACGATCTTTTCGAGGCGCACGGGTTCGTAGTCGCCGTTGCGTTTACGAACGCGCATTTGCGTGGGTGCGTCGCTCGAACGACGCTGCTGTGCCGTCATGGATTCCATCCCTGTCTCCTCGCTGTCGAACCCCGAATGGATGCGCGAGCACGGGACGGCGTCGTCACGGCTCGTCGGGGTTCCGCCTGGGATCGCACGAGCCGCCGTGACGTCACCGACCTCGTCCCCGCGGACGAAGAGGTCTCCGCGCGGAACGACAGGGACGCCCCGCGCACGACGTTCGAGTCGTCGCGCGTGAGCCCGCCTGCTTCCCCGCGGAAACCTCGGATCGGAACCGAAGGGCTTGGGGCCCCTCGGGCTTTCGGCAGGTCTTCGGGCTCGTGAGCGTTGCGGAAAAGCCGCGTTCCTACTGCTCGCTGCTTCCCAGCGCAGGCCTCGAGGGCCTGTGCCAGTGCATTCGTGCGAGGGTCGTTCTCACTGACCGCTGCGGGGCAGCTCCGGAGTCACACCGGATTCCCTTTCGCCTGAGCACCCGCTCAGGCACCGGAAGCGACACGCAACATATTGGGCTCGACCCCACGACGTCAACCAATATGTTGGGGTCATGAGGCGCTTCCGCCTCCGGTACGGACGAGCAGGAGCGGCCACTGGGCCGGGTAGCCCGCTACCGGCCGCGTGGGACCTGCGTCATCAATTGGGGGGATCCGAGCGCGCGCTCAGGAGGGGGGCGGGCGGCTCGAGCTCGCTGGAGTCCTGACGACGTCGGGGCCGATCGTCAGCGCACATTCGCGAACCCCGCGACCCTGAGTGGCGCGCACGGTGAAGGTCACGCCACGAAAGGTCACTCGATCTCCTATCACGGGGGGGCGATCGAGGAGCGTGAGGACGAGGCCGCTCACCGTATCGACGTCCGCGTGCTCGAGATCGACGCCGAGCTGCTCTCCCACTTGCTGGAGCCGCGCCACGCCGAGGGCGCACAGCGCGTCGTCTGCTTCGAAGACGGGCTGGACGGCCGCGGATCCATCCGAGATCTCCCCGACGACCTCCTCGAAGAGGTCTTCGACCGTGACGATGCCGGAGGTGCCGCCGTGTTCGTCCATCACGACGACGAGCTGCGTCTTCTCGCGGCGCATCCGCGCGAGCACGGCGTCCAGCTTGGAGGTCTCGGGCACGAAGGGGACGGGGCGGATGGCGTCTCCGGAGAGCGGGCGCCCCTCGACCAAGAGACGGAGCAAATCCCGGATGAGCACGATGCCGACGATCTGATCGAGCGTCCCGTCGTAGACCGGGTAGCGCGCGTGCCTGCCGCTGCGGACGGCGCCACGGAGCTCGGCAGGCGAGGCGTCTCGTCGCACGCCCACCACGCGGACCCGCGGCGTCATGACCTCCGCCGCGGTGAAATCGCCGAACTCGAACAGCTCGCCGAGTACCTGCCCCGCCTCCGCGTCGATCTCGCCGTTGGCTACGCTGTCCTCGACGACGAAGCGGAGTGTCTCGGGGCTTGGTGTGGTCTCTACCGCTTGGCGTCGCACGCCCAGCAGGCGCAACACTCCGATGCCCGTGGCGTTCAAGCCCACCACGAGGGGCCACAACCCGATCTTGAACCAGCGCATGGGCGTGCTGATCCAAAGCACCGTCGCCTCGGCGTGCTGCAGCGCGAGGGTCTTGGGGATCATCTCACCCAGCACGATGTGCAGGTAGGTGAGCGCGCTCACGGCCAGGACGCTGGCGACAGCGTGCACGGAGACCCAGGAGTCGATCCCGAGGCGGGCGAGGGGCTCCAGCAGGCTCTGGGCGAGCTGTTGCTCCCCGTACATGCCGAGCCCCAGGCTCGCGAAGGTGATGCCGAGCTGCGCGGTCGCGATGTAGCGGTCCTGCTTCTGTGGGTCGCGGAGGATGCGCAGCACGACGTGAGCGAGGCGGCTCCCCTCCGCGGCGCGGTGCTCGATGGC
>JAEWOQ010000233.1 GCA_023460875.1 Pseudomonadota bacterium | reverse complement strand
GCGCGTAACAGGGGAAGGGCTGGTGGAATTCATCGGGAGGGGGGGGCCCGAAACGAGCTTTCGGGACTTTGGGTCAGGACCCCCGGGGCGTCCAGGGCAAAACAAGGCTCACGCCGCCGGTGTCTTACGTCGAGCGCGGCGAGGGGTCGATGTCGCGGTGTCGGTGCTCGCCGACTCCAATCTGGAGGTTTCACGCACGTCGTGGCGCACCTCAGCGGAGGCGTCGCAGTGTCGGTGCCCGCCGACTCCAATGGGGAGCGGTCCGTGCGGGGTGCTGACGAGCTCGAGCGAGTCATTTTCTCGCGGTTGGCTCGGCTTGGCTCGCGTCGGCTCGGCTTGGCCGAGCTGACCTCCACTCGGCTGTCTTCGAGCACTCCGCTGTCTTCGAGCACTCGGCTGTCTTCGAGTCGACTCGAGGGAGGCTCTAGCCGTCCGTCGCGAACTTAGCGGTTGGCGCCGTCGTCCTGGGGCCGCTGGGCGAGGCGGGCCCCCTCGTCGTCGCGCTCGCTGGCGTCCACGTCCTCCGCCTCGTCGAGCTCGGACGTGTCCGGGGCGACGCGGGTGGGGGAGAAGGCGTCGTCGACGCGCAGCCGCAGCGGCGCGAGGCGGTAGGTCACCTCACCAGCGTCGGTGACCTCGCTCACGATCGAGTCATCCACGTTCAGCTCGGTCAGGAGCTGCTCGGCCTGGCCTAGGGGCAGCTCGAGATACCGAGCGATGTCCTGCGCCGTCAGGTCGCGCCGGGCCCCGCCGAGCACGTCGCGGGCAGCGCTCAGCTGGGCGAGCCGCAGCGCCTCGCTCCCCGCCCGCAGCGCTTGCCGGCGGCGGCGCCAGGCCAGGAACGCCGCGATCCAAGGGATGCTGCCGAGCAGGAGGAAGACGGCGCTGGTGAGGGCCGACGCGCTGAACACGAGCAAGCCGATGGTCACCAGGAGCAAGAAGACCGATCCGATCGCCCCCGACACGACACCCAGCCCCAACCACAACCAGGCGGCGCGCCGGCGCTGCCGCGCCTCGACCAGGTGTGGCACCTCGTCGCCGCCGAGCACCATGCGCCGATCCCGGATGACGACCCGAGGTCCCCCGCAGATCCGGCAGCGCAGCCCGCCTTGGCGGGCGGGCACGACGCCCACGCTCGCTCGGCAGTGGGGGCAGCGCTCCTGCGCGCTCATCGCGCTGGCTCCTCGGACAGCGTCTCGAGCTTCGCGCCCGGTCCCACGCCGTCGAGCAGCTCGAAGAGCGTCTGGATCATGCGATGGGTGAGCCCCCACACCACGCGGCCCTCGACACTCCAAGCTGGCAGACGCGCTCGCACGTTGCGGCTACCCTGGAGCGGATAGTCGACGAAGGTGTCCCACGCCCCGTTGGCGAGCCCCGTGAGAGGGACCCAGAGGGTCTCGGCGACCTCGTGATTCATGCACAGGGTCGCTTCGCCCGTGAGGTGAAAGATCAAGGGCGCCACGGTCATCCCGACCGCGCGACCTTGGACCAGGGCGGGCACGGGCGGGAGGCGCCCGATGAGCCGCGCGCAGCGGTCGAGCTGGAGGCCTACCTCTTCGTAGGTTTCTCGTATGGCTGTATCGAGGATGCTGGCGTCGCCCGGGTCTTCGCGTCCCCCCGGGAGCGCCATTTGGCCAGACCAGGGATCGTTTGGATGCTCCGCCCGCCGGATGAGCAGCAGCTCCGCGCCCCAGCGGGGCGCCTGCGGCGCAAGGTCGACAGGGTGCCGGAGGGGGCTCGTCTCGCCAACGCCGTCCTCTTCCCGAACGACGAGGGCGACGGCCGCTCTCGCCCCGCTCGTGCCGAGATCCTGCGGCCGCGAGAGGGTCGGCGCGAGGGCGGCGCGAATTCGGTCGAGTGTCAGCTCGCGCGAGGCGATGAGGGATGGCGCTGGAGGGTTCCCAGCCGCTGCAACCATGGTCCTGCCATCGTGGCCCGGCTGGGGTGCGGCGGCAATCGGACGTTTTCGTCTGCGGAAGTTCTGTTAGCCTCGGCCCCGATGTCGAGGACGACTGCCACGGGCCCGTCACACGAATCTCGCTCTCGGAGGAGGGCGTCGCTGCTGCGTCCGGCGCTCACGCTGCTCGGTCTGGGCGCGCTGCTCGGCGCACCGCGGGTGGCCGAAGCGACCCCGATCCTGTTCGCAGGCAAGGGGGAGAAGCTGGCGAACCATTCGGCCCACGTCGTGGTCATGAAGAGCGGCAAGCTCACCGCGGTGACGGTGATGCCCGACTATGAGGGGCCCATCCAACCTTTCGCCTTGATCGGCGTCGTGCCGAATGACGTCACCGCCGACCGCCTGACCACCCTCAAGCGAGAGTTCGTCGATCGGGTCGACACCGTCAGCGCGCCCCGCTTCGCGGAGTTCTGGGAGATGGACCCCTGCGAGAGCGGCAAGGCCGAGCAGGAGTGGGAGCGGGACCTCAGCGCCAGTGACTCCGGGGCGTTCCTCGGCGTGCTCAAGACCGAGCCTTCGAAGAAGGTCGCCAAGGAGCTGCTGCTCGACGTCGACGCGCAGCAGAAGGAGGGCGAGTACCAGCTCGACCTGCTCTCTTCCTGGGAGGAGCTCTCGAAGTGGCTCGGAGCCAAGGGCTACCAGGCGCCCGCGGGGACCCAGGAGGCGCTGCAGCCGTACCTCGCAGCAGGTCAGAAGATCCTGGTGGCCAACGTGGACTCGAACCGCATCGAGCTCGTCGGTGGCGACCGCGCGCAGCTGTCTCCCGTGCGCTTCTGGACGGAGCAGCCCTACGACACGGTGCCCGCCCGGCTCGGGGTCACAGCCAGCCCGGGGAAGCAGGAGCTGTTCCTCTACGTGCTGGCGCCGGACTCCCGCTATCAGGTGACGAACTACCCCACCAAGTTCGCACCGACCAACCTCACCGTCGATTTCAAGGTGAAGGAGCGGATGGGTGAGTTCTATGCAGGGCTCCACGACCTGTTCCTGGAGAAGCACCCGGGGACGTTCTTGGCGGAGTTCGTGTGGGACTCCCGAGGGTGCGGACAGCCCTGCGCAGGAGACGCGCTGTTGCCGCACGAGCTCCTGAGCCTCGGCGGAGATGCCTTCGACGCGAAGCTGCCCGAGGAGGAGGTGCGCCCCGATCCAGGGCCGCCCAGCGACGAGGAGAAGCAGGCCTTCGAGGCGACCCTCGCCGGCAAGTCCGCCAAGGAGAAGGCGGAGGCCAAGAAGGCTTGGGACGAGGAGCGCCGGGAGCTCGCCGCCCGCCGCGCGCTGCTCGAACGTCACCAGTACGTGCTCACCCGCCTGCACTACCGCTACGGCAAGGAAGACCTCCCGAAGGATCCGGCGCTCGGCGCGAGCTCGGGCGCGATCGAGGGAGGCCTCGCGCTCCCCGACGGCGAGGACGGGGCGGCCAGCACCGACGTGAAGTCCGCCGAGCGCAATCGCTTCCAGACGCGCTACAACAGCCTGCACCCGAACATCAAAGTGGTGGAGTGTGAGTCGCCCGAGCCCTACCGCTGGGGCAAAGCGCCGCGCACCTACCGCGGTCTCCGGAAGATCTGGGTGGCCGAAGATCTGGCGCGGAAGAACCGCAAGCAGATCGATCCGACCGAGGTGGTGCTCACCAGCGTGGCCGAGCTCGGACTCGGCGCGAAGGGCGCGGAGCCTGCTTCGGTGGAGACGCCGGCGGACGTCGAGCAAAAGAAGGAGAGCGCCTGCGGCTGTCGCACGGTGGGCGGCGGCGCAGGAGGCTTCGGCGCCGTCGGAGCCGCCGGAGCGGGGCTCTTGGCCTGGCTGCGGCGCCGTCGAGCGCGCTGAGGACGCAGCGCTTCACAGCGTCGCAGGGGACGTCACGTCACGCTGGCGTCCCACTGGCGCGGGGAGGACGGACGCCTCCCCGCGGTGCGCTGGTCGAACCCCTCAGTGGTCGTGGTGGTGACCGTCGGCGCCGCCCTGGCCACCGGCGCCACCGTGCCCCTGGGCCTTCGCCTGGCAGAAGTCCACGCACTCCTGGCGTCGTACCCGACACACGGCGTCCTCGTTGTCGTGGGCGACGAGGTGACACTCGGCGGCGAGGTCGTCGCTGCCGTCATCGGCGTCGTGGCACACCTCGTTGATGTCGGCGCAGGCCGACTCCGTCTCGACGTGGGAATCATCGTCGTTCGAGCAAGCGAAGACGCTGAGCAGCAGACACAAAGGCAAGAGGCGTAGACGAGACATGAGAGAGCTCCTGGTGGCCCCGGAGGGGGTGGTTGAACTCGAGGGGCGGGACCTCACGGATCCTCGAGGGGAGGGCCCCGCGCACCGCAGGTGAGCGCCGAGGAGCCGATGGAGGGGCGCCTCGAACCCCGCCCCATCTAGACGAGCTAGGGAGATGACTCAATGCGACACGATGTCGCAGCGCCCCATCACAGCGCCCCGTCGCAGCGCCCCATCACAGGGGCGCGCTGACCCCGGGGGCGCCCTTCTGGTGGAAGTAGGCGCGTAGGAGATCGCGGGCGACCTGATTGGCCTTGCGGTGCCACTCATCGGGGTTTTGCAGGAGCACGCTCACGATGATCTCGGGGCTGCGGCTCGGCGCAAAGCCGACGAACCAGCTCGAGGTGGGGCTCGCCGCGGTCGGTTTGAGGGTCCCCGTCTTACCGGCGACCCGGACGCTGCCGAGGTAGCTGCGCCCGCGCTCGTCCTGGAACGCCTCGGCGGAGGTGCCGCTGCGCACGGTGACCTCCAGCATGCGCGTCAGCTGCTGCGCGGTGCGGGCGCTGAAGGCCGTCCGCACGGGCGCCGGGGTCTCCTCCGACGGCTCCGGGGGCGCCGTCAGGTGGAGCGGGCGGACCTGTCCCCCTCGGGTGATCGTGTACATGATCTGGGCCGCCCCGAGCACCGAGAGGTGGCTGTTTTGGAAGCCTGCGGCGGTGCGCGCGAACGCCAGATCGTTGTAGGGGACCTCCAGCTTGCCGAGGCGCGCGGGGGTGTCGAAGGGGAGGAGCTGGTTGAAGCCGATGGCCTCTGCGACCTCGAGGAGGTCGGTGCGCATGAGCTTTTGCGTGGCGAGCTGGGCGAACACGGCGTTTCGGCTGTGGCCCAGCGCCTGGGAGAGAGGCGAGCACACCGCGCCCTTCCCACGGGCGGGCTCGAGGTGTTTGCGCTCGATGCGGCGCAGGCCTCCATCGATGCACACGCTCTGTGTCGGGGAGACCGTCGTCCGCTCGTAGAGGGCGGCCGTGGTCACGATCTTGAAGACGCTGGCGGCGGGCGCGACGGGATCGAACAGCAGGCTGCCTCCTGATGATGACCCGATCTCGGCGAGAGCCAGAACCGCCCCGGTGCTGGCGTCGATCAGCGCGGCGGCCCCGGCGACGGGCCGCGCGTTGCGGAGCAGCTGCTTCGTCGTCCGCTGCAGCGCGGGCTGGAGCGTCAAGGTGACCTGCTCTCCGTCCACGCGGTGGGCGAGGGCCACGTCGCCGCGCCAGTGGGTCGTGCCCCAGCGGATCTGGTCCGAGGGCTGCGCCGCGGCGGCGCCGAGGCAAATTCCACCCCATGCGACGAGCAGCCGGAGGGTCGGCGCGCGGAGCTTCATGGCCACTTGGTACGCAGCGCGCCGAAAAAGGCCAACTTCTCGGGGGGCGGAGGGCGCGTCCCCGGGTGCACCCGCGCACCTCATGAAGTGAACGCTCCCCTTGGTCGAGTGTGGGGATGTAGCTCCAGGTGCGTGAACTTGACCCGACTAGGGCGCTCGCCCCAGGATCGAGCTCCCTCGAGAGACTGCATGCGCCTCCTCCTACAATCGACTTCCCCCCTCCTACCGTTCCGCTGGATGGTGTCGGGCGCGCCCGCTGCGCTCCACAAGCTCCCTCTGGTGCGCAGCTGGGCTGCGGCCCTCGTCCTGGTCGGCTGCGTGCCGGCGGCCCAGTACGAGGAGGCGCAGTCCGCGAC
>JAEWOQ010000232.1 GCA_023460875.1 Pseudomonadota bacterium | reverse complement strand
CGGCTCCCCGCCCCCCCCCTTGACCCCCCAATCCCCTCCAACCTATAGCGCCACGGCGCGGAGCACACCGCGACTGGAGGAGCGAGGGACGAGGATGACGAAGCACCGAATTCGATGGGCCGCTGGGGCCTTGTTGTGTACGACCATGGTTTGGGCCGGCGACGGAAGGCTGAGCCCAAACGGTGACCTGGAGCTCTCGATACACGCGCGACTCGTCCCCACGCAGGATGATATCGACGTGATCAAGGAGCAGCTTACGCAGACGCAGATGCTGCTTTGCGACGCGACCGATGGCCTGATCAAACTGCGACGCGTCGCCATCACGCGTCGGGCAAGCGACGAAAAACGAGCTGACGGGTGGTGGTACCCGATCGACGGGCGCGAGAACTCGTCACTCGTGGGGCTCGGCGATCCGACGAAACGTTTTCTGCTCTTTGGAAACGCGACCTCCGCCAACCCGCTCGCGCTGCAAGATTACATTCGAATGGCCGAGGTCCGCCCCGCCCGATACGGAGCCCTCTCGTTCTCCACCGCGGCGACGATCGCTCACGAGCTCGGCCACTACATCCTCGGCGTGGGGGACGAGTATCCAGAGCTCAATCGCTGGAATACGGGCTGCAGCTTCGGCCCGGGGTTCGACACGAACGGCCTCTTCGACGACGGCGTGACCGCCTCGCGCAGAGATTCCACATGGAACACCCTGCTTCAAACGCCGGCCATGGTCTGCGTGAATGCCGGCGGCCAGACGCACAACGACCTCGACCCATTCTTGGGCCCAGTTCCCTGCGCGAACGACGCAACCTGTTCGCCCTATGGTCCCCCCGGAAGCTGGACGTGCCAGCCGGACCCCGTCGGCTCGGAGCTCGCGGTCGCGGCTAACTTCGACGGGCGACGCGCTCCCTGGACGCAAGGCGCCGCCCCCGCCAGCTGCCCAGGCCCAAGGCCGGGCAGCCGCATGTTCTTGACCGCGAAGGTCATCCGCAACGTGAACGGCATTTCCGGGGTTCTCCAGCTCGCGGACTTCGACCCAGAAGATCAGCTCACGTACAACGCCGGCATCACGCTGCGCGCGATGGACGACGTCGGCGACATCAAAGACTCGGCTCCTTCCTTGCACGCCGTCCACAGCGTGTTGGTGAAGTACGACGAGGACAAGGTCATGCTGATCCTGCTGGCCGACGAATCCGAGTACGATAGTCCGCCACCGAGCGTCGGAGAGTACAAGCCGTGGCGGGACGCAAAGCGGCCCGTCTTCGAGATCGGCCGGTTCGCGCTCGGCTTCCACTCTGATGGGTCCCTTTCTACGGTCAACGGTTTGGCGGTGGACGCCGAGGGACGGGACGTCGCAACCGGAACATTGCCGAGGCTCCTCTTGGGAGGAGGCATTCCCCCAACCTTCGGCGGCACCGTCGATGGCGCCGCAGGGCAGACGGTCAGCACGGGAGGGTTTCGAAGCATCGGAGGAAGCACCCCGAGCGCCATCAACCTCGATCTTCTGCTGGGCGGCGTCGAGATCAACAACTACGAGTCCCAGACCGCCGGAACGCCGGGCAACAGCGCGTTCTTCTGTAGCGATCCCCTCCAGTGTGGCTCTCTCCGCCGCGGCATCACAGCCTCGCGGATCGAAGCGAGCGGCGGGCTTCCCCAGGTTGGCAGATGCGACGACGTCGACTGGTGCGCGGCCGTCTACCAGCCGGCGACGGGCGCCTTCGAAGGGACCGACCACACGTGGCGCTCCCTGCGCACTCAGGCCGACGCCGCGGGTCAATCCGTCGTCGACTTCATCAACGGCAAGCTGGCCGCGGGCTCGATTCCCGAGGTGCGCTCGGACTGGCAGACCTTCTTCGACCTCTATGGGGATCACCCTGAGAACCAGACGGGCATCGTGCTGACTGACCTCATCGCTCCCAAAACCTCCGTGGAACCAGCGCCGCCAACGCTTGCCCAGTGCGGAGGTCCCGTCGAAATCGACGTCGACGACCTCCAGATCCCGGAGCGCTTCTTCATCGTGCTCGACCGCTCGGGGAGCATGAAAGAGAACGCCGGGGTCACCACTGCGACGCGCATGGACTTCGCGAAGGCGGCAGCGGAGGCCGTCGTTTCGTCTTTCAGCGGCAGCGGCACGGAGATCGGGGTGGTCACCTTCGCGGACGAAGCCACCCTCGATCAGCCGCTCACCACCAACTACACGCCCGTCCGGGATGCCATCGAAGCAGCGACGCCCGGTGGGATGACGGCTATCGGCAGCGGCCTCGAGCTCGCCGTCGAGCAGCTGCGAGCGCTCCCCAACCCGTCAGGAAACGGAATCTTGCTTCTCACGGACGGCGAGAACAATCGGCCCTGCGAATGCGCACGCGACGAGTGGCGTTATGGTTGCCCCGGGGACGTGGTGGGGCCATGCACCGCCGACCCCATCGAAGTGGCTCGGGACTTGGAGCGCGATATCATCCTGTACACGGTCCCCGTGGGCAGCGCTGCAGACCGTGGTGGGCTCAGTGAGATGGCGGCCTCTACGGGCGGAGAGATGTTGGACACCAGCGCCAACGATCAGGTCATCCCTGCCTTCATCGAAGCCTACGCCGCCTTCCAGGGACACACCCCGCTTCTGGGGCGCACGGAGTCCTTCGTGCAGGCGCCGCCGATCGTCGTTCGGCAGACGTCCGCCCCCTCGGTCAACGAGTTCGACATGCCGGTCGAGTTCGGTGCGGAGCGTCTCGACATCGTGCTCTCCGTTCACGACTCCGATCCCGACCTCTGGAACCCGAGGTTCTCGGTCCTTCGCCCGGACGGAACGGTGTACCTGGACAGCACCGATGCCAATCCGCCGATGGTCTCTCACCCGTACTTTCGCATCGTCCGGATCACCTCCCCTGCTCCGGGAACCTGGCAGCTTCGGGTCCGGGCCCCGAGCTCCGGATCCACGCGGAGCTACGTCATGGCTCACGTGCACAATCCTGCCCCCGACTGTTTCGTCGGGGCCACACCCAAGCTTGCAGACGGCACACGGTCGGTCGAGATATCTGCAACCGCCAGCCACGTGCTACCGCTCGAGAGCGGTGTCTCCTTCTCCGGCACGGTGCTTCGGCCAGACGGGAATGACGTGGCTCTGAGCTTTCAGCCGGAGGGACCTGGCAGCGACCGTCACGTAGCGACGTTCGATCCCTCCCATTTCGTGGGTCGCGGCGTGTACCAGGTGCGGGTGGAGTGTTCGGTCTCCTCCGGCGCTCGGGCGGTACGGGGCGAAGGTCACGACCGGTTCAAGCCGCCGAACTCCGTTGACGTGGAACCTTTCACGCGGGTGGTGCGGGGCTATTTCTTCCTCGACGTGCCTCAACTGCCACCACTTCCGCCGGGCAACGACTGCGACGGCGACGGCATCCTGAACGACGATGAAGCGGGCGGAGATACGGATGGTGACGGCCTTCCCGACATTTGCGACGAGGACGCGGACGGGGACGACGTCTGGGACGGCATCGATCCCGATCCGACGGACCCCACCATTCCCGGCACCGGCTGTGCTGCCATCCCTGCGGACGTGGGCTGCTGTACGCGTCTCGCCACCTGCGGAGGAGCCAGGAACTTTGCGCTGTACGCCGAGGGGACCCTCGACATCCACGACAACGCGCGGGTCCGAACCCAGGGTGGCTCGCCTGGCGCCGTGATCAACGCGGGAACGGGCTCGACGACCGTCGGCGCCGACGCGGCCATCGGGAACCTCCATAGTCAGAGCAGTGTCTTTCTGCGTGAACGAGCCCGTGTCGACGGCGCCGTGACGAGCGCAGGGAACGTTACGCAGCAAAACGGCGTGATCGTGACCGGGGGCATCAACGAGCAAGCTTCGCTCTCGACTCCGTCCCTCTCCACCTTCGACGTGCCGTTCCCGTCGACCAACTCAGGTGACTTCTCGCTCGATCCGGGCCAACGGGACACCCTGCTCCCCGGCAGTCACGCCCGCGTCTCCGTGAAAGCGAACAGCACCCTCGATCTGCGTTCGGGAACGTACTACCTGCAGGAGCTCGCCGCGGAGGCCGGCAGCACGATCCAGATCGATGCCAGCGACGGAGCCGTCTATCTGTACGTGCAGCAGCAGCTGCACCTGAAGGGCACCCTCACCATCCCGACCGCTTCGAGCCTGTTCGTTGGGTTCTTCGGAACGGGAACCGCCTTCCTGGAGAACGACTTTCACGGAACGGTCGTGGCCCCCAACGGCAGCCTGGTCCTCAGCGCCGGTGGCCCCGACCGCTACCAGGGTGGCTTCTTCGCCAAGCATCTGCTCGTTGGGAGAGACGTCCAGGTACGGGCCGTGCCCTTCGTGCGACCCTGGACGGGCGGCGCGGGCGCAGTGCTGGCCTCGGGGAGCGAGCCCTCGCCGGCTCCTCGTCCGGCGCGCCGGGGCTGCGCCTGGGCCTTCGCTCCCCAGGCAAGCGGCGCAGGAGCCTCGATCGCCGTCCTCGGCCTGGTGGGGTGGGCACGCAGAAGGTACAAGAAGAGAGAAGGGCTCGGCACCCGGAGCCGGTCTTGACGCGGTGGGTCATGCGAGCGCCTCTGCTTCTGCTCGTGAGCGCGGTGCTCCTGGGAGCGTGCGACAGCCGCCCCCAGGAGCCGCCGGATACACCGAACGGGACGGCGGGAACGGGAGCCGGCGGCGGCTCCGGTGACGGCGGCTCGACCAGTGGCTCTGGTGGAGACAGCTCGGCCAGCTCCGGCGGAAGGAGCGGCGTGGACCCGGAGCGCTTCTTCATTTACCGCCACGATCGCTGGCCCTATTGGATCCTGGTCGACGACCGCCACCTGTACTGGCGAGAGGGGGTGCAGATTTTCCGTGCTCCGAAGGACCTCAGCGAGGCCCCGCGGCAGTTCGGGCCTCTGGACAGCTCGCTGAACGCCATGGAGATGGCCCAGGACGAGCGCTACGTGTACTGGGTGTACCTGAGCCGGATCCGCAAGGTAGACAAGGAGACGGAAGAGGTCGTCGAGTTTTCCGTGGGTCCGACGGATGGACACGGCGCCTCCATCGTGGTGGACGAAGCGCACATCTACGTAGTCCATCAGAGTTGTTTACAGCTGAATATCGTTTCCAAGGACGGTGGGGAGCCCGAGGTGGTCGCTCTGACGGACGGGGATTACCGAGGAAGCTCAACGACTTTGGCTCTCGATGAAGCCGGTGTTTATTGCGGCAGCGGCGCATCGGGGAAAATATTGCGCTACGACAAGACCAGCGGCGAGGTGACGACCCTGCTGGCGCAGGAGGAAGGCAAGACCGTGGAGAGTGTCGCGGTAGACGACACCCACGTCTACTGGCTCACGGCCTCTCCCACATTCGGCCCTGAGCAGACCCTCTCGCGCCTCCCCAAGGCCGGCGGAGCCATCGAGCTCTTGAGCACACATGCCGGAAATGTCTCTCGGGGACTGCACTGGGATCCTCAGGCTCCCGTGCTTTATTGGACGAGCGGCGCGCCGAAGAAGTACGACGTGAAAACGGAGGTGTTCACCGCCATGACCGATGGTCCTACAGGAGCCCTCGGGGGGGTGGCCGTCGATGATGCGCACGTCTATTGGACCGAAATCAACGGCATCGTACGTTTACCCAAGTAGGATCTCCCCTCGGGCGTTCTGTTGTAACATCCTCGCCTCATCATGACCCCCACGAGCTCTTCTATGTTTTCAATCGTGGTGAGCACAATGCTCCTGGGAGCGTGCGACAGCCGCCCCCAGGAGCCGCCGGATACGCCGAACGGGACGGGAGGAACGGGAGCCGTCGGCGGCTCCGGTGACGGCGGCTCGACCAGTGGCTCCGGTGGAGACAGCTCGGCCAGCTCCGGCGGAAGGAGCGGCGTGGCCCCGGCGCGCTTCTTCATTTACCGCCACGATCGCTGGCCCGACTGGATCCTCGCGGATGACCGCCACCTGTACTGGCGAGAAGGGGTGCAGATTTTCCGTGCTCCGAAGGACCTCAGCGAGGCCCCGCGGCAGTTCGGGCCTCTGGACAGCTCCCTCACCACCATGGAGATGGCCCAGGACGAGCGCTACGTGTACTGGGTGTACCTGAGCCGTATTCGTAAGGTCGACAAGGAGACGGAGGAGGTCGTCGAGTTTCCTCTGGGTGCGACGGACGGATACGGCGCTTCCATCCTGGTGGACGAGGAGCGCATCTACGTGGTCCATCAGGGCTGCCTCCAGCTGAACATCGTCCCCAAGGACGGCGGGGAGCCCGAGGTGGTCGCTCTGCTGCATGGGAGTCACCAAGGCGGACAGACGACCCTCGCTCTCGATGAGGCCGCCCTCTATTGCGGCAGCGGGACGACAGGGAAGATCCTGCGCTACGACAAGGCCAGCGGCGCAGTGACGACCCTTCTGGAGCAGCCGGAAGACAAGACCAGCGAGGGGGTCGCGGTGGACGACACCTACGTCTACTGGCTCACGGCCTCTCCCACGTTCGGCCCCGAGCAGACCTTATCGCGCCGCCCTAAAATCGGCGGAGCCATCGAGCTCTTGAGCACGCATGCCGGAAACGTCTCGGTCGGACTGCACTGGGATCCTCAGGCTCCCGTCCTCTACTGGACTGCAGGTGGGTGGCCCAATAAGTACGACCTCGAAAAAAGGGAGTTCACCGCCATGGCGCAGAGCGCTACCGGAACCCTCGGCGGCCTGACTGTGGACGACGAGTACGTGTACTGGACGACGATCCACGGCATCATGAGACTTCCCAAGTAGGATCTCCCCTCGGGCGTTCTGTTGTAACATCCTCGCCTCATCATGACCCCCACGAGCTCTTCTCTGTTTTCAATCGTGGTGAGCACAATGCTCCTGGGAGCGTGCGACAGCCGCCCCCAGGAGCCGCCGGATACGCCAAACGGGACGGCAGGAACGGGAGCCGTCGGCGGCTCCGGTGACGGGCCTCCAGCGGAAGAAGCTCGAGGGGCGGGAGCAACGGCCGCACCGTTCTAGCGTTTGATCTATGGCGCGGCGAGCACCTGCACCCAGAGCGGGAGCTCGCCGGGTGCATGCCCGAATCCGACGAGCTCGTATCGTGGGTTCAACATGTTCACGCAATGGCTCGGGCTGGAGATCCAATTGCTCACGGCAGACTCCGGGCTGACCTGCCCCTCGGCCAAGTTCTCCGCGAACGCACAGCCCAGGAACCCCGTGGCCAGAACTCGATCGATCGGGCCTGCCATTTCGGGACTCTGGTGAGCGAAGTACCCCCTGCCCCACATGTCTTCGGCGTGACGTTGAGCAGCGCTGCTCAGCAGCGGGTCGATACGTAGAGGGGCGGAAGGGTCGAAACAACCATCATCCCCACAGCACCCCCCGACGTGACGGTATGCATTCGTTGCAACGAGCAACCGGTCACTGAGCTCGGTATACAGAGACAGTTCGACAGGTTTCACCAGCGGACTTCCCGGGCAACGCTCCCGACAAGTCGTCTGGTCGCCCTCGCGACACATGCAAACGGAAGCACATTGGGTGCCCTTCGAGCAGACGTCCTCGAACGTGCACGTGTCGCGCCCCCCGGGGTCCGCACACGCGGAAAGGACCGCAGCCGCACAAAGCACGCCGAAGGATCGTCTGCTCCATCTGCGGAGTACTGTCATCACCCCGGCGATGATCGTACTCAAGTGACCTCCCGACAAGCTGCAGCGGCACGTTGTCCGTCCTTCGCCTTCCTGGTACGCTCACTAAGGAGCGCTGGATGCCGTGAGACGAATAGTAGCAAGCATCTTCATCACAGCGGCTGCCTTGTCGACCGGTGGTATGACGGCACGAGCCAGTGACGGAACGTCTCCGCGTCTCCGCGCGCCGCTCGACCCGCGCGCGATTCTGGCGCTCGCCACCGCGCGGGAGTCCAGGCTCGTTGGAGCATTCGTTCGAACGGGAGATCCTCCGGAGACCCGTCGAGCCATCGTCGATGCGGGCGGACGTGTCGGAGTGGCCGTTGGCTCCGTCCTCGCTGCCGAGTTGCCTCTGGGGGCCATGGCGGGGCTCGCGGGCCGGAGCGAGGTGCGCTTCATCGAACTATCTCCGCCTGTCGATGCTCTGCTCGATGAAGCGTCGCGGGAAACCCAAGCCAACCGGATTCATCTGGGAACTGCTCCGCTGCGCTCGCCCTACACGGGACGCGGAGTGTTGGTCGGTGTCGTCGACGTCGGCCTCGACTTGGCTCATGGGGCATTCCGGGGCGAGGACGGAAGAAGTCGGGTCGTAGCCCTTTGGGATCAAACCGTGGACGGCCAACCGCCGGAAGGGTTCGAGTACGGCACGGCCTGCGACGCGACCACGTTACGTGACGATGAATGTGAACACCGACCGGATGGATATCACGGTACGCACATTGCGGGAGTCGCCGCAGGATCTTCGGTCGTCGGTGCCCCGTTCGTGGGGGTCGCCTTCGATTCCGATCTAGCCTTCGTGAACCTACGAACGTCCCGCGAGCTTCTCGGTCCTGCCATTTGTGACGCGGTCGCGTTTATTTTCGGAATCGCACGAGCGCGAAGCCAACCCGCTGTCATCAACCTCAGCATTGGAGACATGCTCGGGCCGCACGATGGTTCGACCTTGGCGCACGCCTGCCTCAACGAGCTCGTGGGGCCGGGGCGGTTGCTCGTGGCGGCAGCGGGAAACGATGGTCGAGGCAACGTTCACCCGATATCGTCCGAGCGCGTGTTCGCGCATGCTGCAGGAGAAGCCACCAGTGACCCTGTGCTCGTTCCCATGCGAGCGTCCTACGACGGGGTTTCGGTGAGAGCTGCCGGTTCCATCGTCTGGGACGAAGACGCGTCGATCGTCGTGCGGATCGGGGGAGAGGACGAGTCGGGTGCGATCTTCTACTCGTCTCCCGTGATCCTTGGGGAGAGCGCGGTTGTGGAGACACTCGACGTGGGTGGATCGAGGCTTGGCCCCGTTGAAGCGGCTGCAGCTGTTCTGGAATCCGGTACCCGGCACCTGGTTTTCTTCGTAGGTGACGAGAACGACGATTGGGCCGAGATGTACACGCGATGGTGGATCGAGGTTACCGGCAACGGAGCGTTCGATGCGTTCGCTGGTACCTCCTTTGGAGCAGGATTCCTCGAGCCGCCTTCGGGGGTCACGGTCGATAATCGGAGTACAATAGGTTTTCCGGCGGACGGAAGGAACGTGCTCGCTGTCGGTTCGTACGTAACGCGCAGCGAGTGGACCGCGATCGATGGAGCTGCTCACCAGCAGATAGATCCAATGAGCGAGCGACCGGTCCGCCGCGGAGAGCTGAGCGGGTTCTCTGGACGTGGGCCGTCGCGGCGCGAGGATTGGACTGGCCTCAAGCCAGACATCACGGCGCCAGGTGAGCTCGTCGCGGCTCCCCTCGCAGCGCGAAGTGGCCGTGAAGGCGAAGCCGTTGTCGTCCGGGAACCTGATGGCTTCCACTTGCTGCAAGGCACGAGCGTATCCTCCGCTGTCATGACCGGCATTGTTGCCTTGGTGTTGCAAGCTCGGCCGGAGACTACTATCGAAGAGCTGAGGGCGGTCCTGGATGAGACGGCTAGGAGTCCTGAGCAGTTCGATGGCCATCGACACGATTGGGGAAGGGGCAAGGTCGACGCGCATGCCGCTCTCGCAAGACTATTGAATGAGCTCCCGCTGGGAACCGATGGCGCCGCTGGCGCCTCGCCGGAGCCGGAGCAGGGGCCGGAGCCACCGGCGCCTCTTGTCGGAGCGTCGGCCGAGGGGTGCACATGCAGCGCCCAATCTTTGCGCCGCGGTGATCCGAGCGGGGTGCGGCTCGCCTTCGTTTTTGCGCTGATCGCTTGGCAACGACGGCGTCTCTCTACAAAGTGCGCCTGAACACCCATGAGCACTGTAGTGAGAACGCAGGCCCACCCGATCTTCCGCGCCCCCGCAACCCCTTGCGCCAACGGAAGTCGGCGCCGCGCACACTTCGCAGGGCACACAGCAGCGCAGCGCGCGCCGCACACTTCAGCGGACGCACTTCGCGTACCCAGCGGTGAAGTAGTTCCAGTCCGCGCGCTCCTTCTCGGGTGGGTTGGCTGGCGCCCCGCTGTTGAAGCCCGTAAAGCCATCGTCGAAATTCAGCGCCCAAGCGGCCGTCGCGTGATTTCGGGCGCGTTCGGAGGCCCAGTACCAGTTGTTGCTCCGCGAGCCGTACTGCGTATTGGGAAAGGCGGTCGTGTCGATGGACGGCGCGACCGCGCCTTCGTCGACCAGCGTGGCCAGCTCCCGAATGCTGGGCAGCCGCCAATCCGTCCGTCCACCCAGCGTCAAACCTTCACAGTAGGCGACTGCCTCCTCCCAGGGAGCGGGCCCGAAGGCTGCTCCATCTCGCTGCCAGACGAGCCCCGTGAACACGTCCTCGGCCTCGTCCTCCGAGAGCAGCGCGTAGCGCCCGGCGAGCGTCGCGGGGAGCTCGTCGAAGCCCTCCCCGGCGCCGTTGCCACGCACGCAGCGCACGCTGTCCCCTTGCGCCGCAGAGCGGGCGTTGCTCACGATTCCATCACTCAGGTTGTACGCCCAGGCCAAGTCCCTGCCCGCGCCAGCCCCGCGCTGCTCGATGGTCAGCACCCAGTTCGAGCCCGTCTTGTGAAATCCCCCGCGCGGGGTGAACACACCGTCCAACGCTGGCGAGCGCGTCGGATCGACGACGCTCGCCCACTCCACGCGCGTCGGCAGGCGCCAGTCGTCGTGGCCGCCGAGCGAAAGCTCGCCGCAATAGGCGATGGCCTCTGCGTTCGAGTAGGTGCCCTCGGGCGCCGTCTCTTGCCAGTCGAGGCAGGTGAGCTCGTCGTGCACGACTCCCTCCGCCACGCTGTACCTTGCCGGCCGAGGCAGATCCGCGCCCTGCGGGGTGGGCATCGGCCAGCACGCCCACTTGTGACTACCGCAGCTCTTCGGACAGCCGCCCACGGGCTCGCCGACTCCGCCTCCCCCGCCTGCGCCCCCGCTCCCGGTCGCCCCTCCGCCCGTCGCCGATGTGGCCCCGCCCACGCTGGCGGCTCCGGCGCCCTCACCACCTGAGGCGCCTTGGCCAGCTCTACTTCCGCCGCTCCCAGGCGACTTCGCGGCGCCCCCCTCTTCACCAGCGCCACAGCCGAGCGTGGCGACGACCACTGCGCACAGAAGGATACGCGGCATTTCGTGGACCATAGCCCCTCAAGGGGCGCCCTGCGCGAAATCTTTGAGCGCACGCACGAGCTCGAGCACTTGTCGACGAGCACCGAGAGCCCGCCACGACGCAGGTACCCGCGTTCCGCGGGCCGCGCTCGGCGCACTAGGCGGCGGCCCCGACGAAGTCGGCCCCCCGTGCCAACGAGCGCTCACCTCGTCCCACTGGCGCCGCGTGCAGGACGCCTCCGCCGCTCACCGACGAAGCCGCCGAGCCCGGCACCGATGCCCCCGGCGGAACATACTCTCAGGGTCTTCTCCACGCCGCCCGACCCCGCGCGTCCGCTCCCGCGGGGCGACCCCGCGCGTCCCTGCGACTCCCGCTCGGTCGGCTGCTCCCGCTACCGCCGTCCCCTCCCCTGGGCCCCGTCCCAGCCCCGTCCCACTCGAACACGCGCCCGCAGATCTCTGCCTGCTCTCGGGCGTCGTCGAGGGCGTGGTGCGTGTGCACCCCCTCCGGAACGAGCTCCGGTGCGAGCTTGGCCCGACCGGCACCTGCGATCGGCACCCCGGCCTTCACCGCGTACCAGCGGACCGCACTCCTATGGTCCCGAGAGTCTTGCGCGGCGATCAGAATCCCAGGCCGAGACCTATCTAAGCTAAGTCCGCCCACCAACGCACGAGCTCGGCAACCTTGGCGCTACGGCGGGTCGGACGCTACGCCGCGAACTCGTTGATTCGATTCTTCAGGGCCGCGGGGTCGAACTCGCGGGACGGCACCGTATAGGCCTTGATGAGCCGATCGCGACTCTTGCGGGAAAGCCGGTCCATGTCTTTGGGCACAGCAAGCCAGTACGCCCTGTGTAGCTGCGCCTCGACGGCGTACCGCGTGCCGACTGCGCGCTCCGCCTCCACGTCGCTAGGAACGGCCGCAACGACGATGGGACGCTCGAAACGCAGCAAGGCGTCCACGGCAAAATCTTTACTCGGAGCCCCTGGCGGAACGAAGCGCTCCTCGAGCTTGTCACCGAATTCGGCACGCAGCGCGTCCATCACCATCCGTCGAAACTCCTCGGGTCGCGGCCCCCGCACGATCCGTCGCCCGACGTACGCCTCAGCGCAGGCCTCAACCTGGATGAGCCCCATCAAGGCTGCCAACAGATCACTCGGGGTCACTTCTACCTCGAGCTCACCATCACGGAGCGAGAATCCGTTGCGACCCGCGAGCGATTCTAGGTGAGCCAGCACCTCCTCGCTGAAGCTCTCCTCGTAGGTCATCCGCATGAGCGTGTGGCCAAAATCCGTCACTCGCAGGGTAGCGCCCTTGCCTCCCTCGACGAAGAGGATGGCGTTGTCCCCGTCGGGAAGGAACGCGGGCACCGTGACCTGAAACACTCTCCCCGGCCGGCGCGTGGAGACACGGACCTCATCCCCCAGCGCCGTGCAGATAGCTGTTGTCAGTCCTTCAAGAGTCAGGGAGTGTGAGGAGGTCATCGAGCTCTCCTTGTGCCAAGTCAGTGTACAGCCTGGCGACAACCTTCGCCATTTTCTCGCCGTCGACGACGTTGGCTCTGCGACAGAAAAGGTCCCAGGCGAAGGTCAGTGCGCGGTACCGCCCGTCCAACGCCTCGGCGAACCGGGCCTTGAAAGCCGGGCCAGGAGGCAGGCCTTGCCGCTGCGGTGGCGCGAGATGCGTGTGGGGACCGGAGATGATCTCGCCGCCCTCGTTTGCATGCTCACCATGATCCCCGTTCACCCGGAATAGAGCCACCGCCTTCGGCCAGTCCGGCAGCTGGTAGAGGAGGACGACGGAGAAGGACTCGAGCAGCCGCTCATTGACCCGAATACCGGCGCGCAGCTCGCCGAGCGAATGCAGCCGGGCCTGCTCGATGTCGACGCTGAGGACGACATCGAGGCCGCGATGTCCCGGGTGCGATTTCACTCGAGGATCTGCCCCCGGGCCAGCATGGACCGATGATCGTAGGGCTCTCCGCTGACCACCGAGCGCGACTCTAGAGCCCACATCGCGCAGAGGAGCATCCGCGAGCGCGCAGCAGCCCCTAGTTGTTCATCCGATCAAAAATGTCACGGAGGATCTGCTCATCCTGCTGCTTCACGCTATAGGCGGGGATCGTGTATTGCCGGATTGCCTTCGCTATGCCGGCCGCGGTCTCGAAGTACTGAGTCGACTCAGGACGCTCTGACGGCCAGCGGAGGAGGCACTGCAGACGCTGAACTCGGCGCGGATATCGCGGGTCACATCAGGCCGAGATCTTCCTGGCGCTCGAGCTCATCGATCTACGGTGCGGGTTCAACCAACTCGCGGGGATCGCGCGGGAGGCGCTCGGATACGATCCGCGAAGCGGAGCGCTCTTCGTCTTCTTCGGGAGGCGGCGACACGCGGTCAAGATCCTGTTCATGTGCTTGTTTTACGAGCGGCTCGAGGCGGGTCGCTTCCGTCTCCTGGACGCTCCATGCACTGGGGCGAGCCACATCGAGCTGTGCGAGATGGAGCGCGATGCGTTGCTGGAAGGAATCGATCTGGAGAACCCGAAAAGACGAGCACCGCGGTCCACTGAACAATGATGCGACTGTGAGTTTCTATCAGGTGGACAGCGTGCCGGGTGGCACGTACAAGGGAGCCCGCGGTGACCGCTGCCAACGCCTCCCCCGACCATGCGCAAGCATCGCCGAGCTCGAAGCGCAGCTTGCCCGACTCACGGCGGAGAGAGACGCGCCCGCGGCACGCGCGGACAAGCTGCAACGACCTTACGACCGCCTGCTCGGACACTACGAGCTTTTGAAGCGTAGAATCTTCATCGCGCAAGCGGAGCGCGTCCCCCATGAGCAGCTGGAGTTCGCCGACACGAAGAAGAAGCTGGAGGCGATGGCAAAGGCGCTCGGCCACGGTGCCGAGGCACCCCCGCCCGAGCCGCGCGAGGTTGCCTGTTGGTCGCACGCACGGCGGGTTGGCGATCCCGCCCTCGGCCGCTCACGCCGTGCACATCACGGCCGGGCCGCGGGCCCGAACTCCCGCCATGGCGTAGTTCGCACCTGGGCGCCGCGCGACTTAGCCTGCTGTCGAGCCGAACGCACTCCCGCGATAAGTAAGGGGGCAGCACAACACTTCTTGACATGCTGCCATATGGGAGCTAGACGGCCCTGTGGTACTCTCACGGGGAGATGTTCTCACGAGGAAGGAAAGAAAGGTTGTGGTCAGAAAGGGAGAGGGGTCATGCTTGTGGGCGTCGAGGCGTCTCTTGCTTGGGATGGTGGGCCTCGCGGTCCTGGTGATCGCTGGGTGCGAGTTGGAGCAGCTCGGAACAGATTCGGATGGGCTTCAGCAGCGAGAGGACGGACTCGCGAAGGGTGAGGAGGCCGATGACTCCGCCGATGTAGGATATGTAGGGCAGCGGCGTGGTTTGCCGGATGTCGTGCTCCGCTGGGAAAGCGAATCGGAGGACGAGTTCGTCTTGACCATGCCTCTCGTCGTAGAAAATCATGCGCAAGGCCAGCTGACCATCAGTTTGTAAGTGGACGTGACGGCTCCGGTTGGTGTGAGCCGAACGCGTAGTCTCCCGCCGGTAAGCGTCAAGGCCGGTCAGCGTGCGGTCGTCCCGATTGCTGTCGATTGGCTTCCCGTTCAAACGGAGGGGCTTGCGTCCTCAGTTCAAGTTTCCGCAAAGTGGATGTCCCTCGGCCCGGTGTCCACGAACCCGGACGATCAACGTACGGAAGAGCGAATGACGATTGCCGTAACGCGCTTCGTTACATGGGCATCCGAAGTGAGGGCCGCGGTTCGCTCCGACGAAGCTCAGATCCGCTTCCGGGGAGAGAAATCTCTGGCGGGGGCCCCGCCTCAAGTGACAGCGCTTAGAGTCTTTGACGAGAGCACCCGCCGATTTGCTTCAATGCCCCAGCAAGAACTCGCAGCTCTGCCCGTGAGCATAGGTGGCTCCGATGAGTTCGTTGAGGGCGGGCTTGAGTCCGGAGGTGGACCTACGGCTGGCGCCCCCATTCCGCTAGGGGGAGGAGAGCGATGAAAGCGCATCGAAATCGTGCAGTACTACTGCGCGTCGCCCTGCTCACTCTGAGCATTCTCGTGCTCGCGCCCCATGCGTCTGCGACGCGCAGATTCTGTACTGACATCGGCTACAATTTCAGCGACCACCTTTCTGGCCAACCCCTTGGGCCTGGAGGCATAGTCTTTGCGCGGCACGCTTGGATTGATGTTTGGCGCAGCGGTCAACTCCACTGGTCAGGGTACACTGATGCCGTGGGTTGCACGCCGTACCTGGCCGCTCCGGCTGGACAATACACCGTTCGGACCTATCCTGCACTGAACGTGAATGGGTCAATTTTCTGGGTGTATCCGAACGATGGAGAAAGTTGGGCATTCGGTGAAAGCATCTACAACTTCCCTTTTGTGTCCACCAGTCAGGTCACTCACATCGGACAAGTCGGTTATCCCCACGGAAACACAGCCGTGTTCAATGTGGCAGCACTCCTCACGCGTGTAGCGGTAGGATCCGACTGGGGTATCAAGCCTGGAACCTACAAAATCTACGCCCAGCAGAACTGTCCACCGAATGGCATCAGTTGCTTTGCGACCAACGCCGTGTATCTGGGTTGGGACCCTGCACTGGGACAGTGGGACCATATGAGTCGATCTGTGATCGGTCACGAGGTAGGGCATTTCGTCCAGCACCGGCTCTTTGGTAGCCCGAACGGTCAAACAGCCTATTGTCACAGCGTGCCGACTGGGAACAACAACCTTTGTCGTTGCGATCATGTCCTGGTGCCGGGACAAACGCCGGACTTCTGCGGTGGTACGGAGTACGTGGACCGACTACATTGTTTGCAATCTCGAGAAACCGCTTCTGCGGCCATCGGCGAAGGCTGGGGGCACTTCTATGCGACGCTGCTTACAAACACGTATTCTAGCACTCAGGCGCGGTTTGCGTACTACAAGCGATTCAAGAGGATGGATCTTCAAGTTGTGAATCCGCCCGTCTCGCACGACCCGCGGTGGGAAACTCGCTGGATGGAGGTGAACTGTAACCAGCAGATGGTTGGGCTCGGCACCGAGATCGACTGGACGGGGTTTCTGTTCAACGTCTACGCGGCCACTACGAATCGGTATTCATTCTCCAATTTCGAAACGCTGTTCAAGAGCAGCGCCGTGTGTAATGGTAGCTGCACCGGCAAGCCGGCGGTAACGTGGCCCAAGCTCGACACGGGGGTGGGGCAGATTTTCAGCTCCGCGAAGGCCAACTTCTGGCACTCCTGCACGTTTAGTGGGTGCACGGCATGAGATCGCCTTGCCCGGTCGCCGCGATGAGGCTCGCACCGTGCTCGATGCCGTCGAGGCTCTCCGCTTCGCTTCGCCCCGCTTCGCGGGCGCCCTGGCGGGCGGCCTCGACCGCATCTGTGCGCGACGCGACGAAGTCCGCCGTGGGCGACGGGCAGGGTGCCTCCGGCGGGGGCTCGGGGCAGTGCTCT
>JAEWOQ010000231.1 GCA_023460875.1 Pseudomonadota bacterium | reverse complement strand
CCCCCCCCCCGGCCGCGCCCCCCGACCACCAGCTCCCTGCGTCAGCCTTTGTCGCATTGCAGCGTGAGCCCGGGAACTGCGCTGCAGCGGCTTCCCAGTTGCGGCCGCAGCGGTTCTTCGAGGGGTTCAGCGGGACTGCACGGCTTGGGGGGGAGAGCCCACGGGCTGGATCTCGACGTAGTCGAGGGTCAGGGAGGCGCCGCCGGTCTCGAGGAGCCAGCGCACCGTGTGGCCCACGGGCACGGGGGGGAGCTCCACCCGTGCGCAGATGTGCCCCTCGGCCCCCGCTGCGGCGGAGGGGAGCGTAAGGGGGAGGACGTGCTCGCCGATCCGCAAGCGCGGGGCCGCGCCGGCAGCGCCGGCAGCGCTTGGGGCTGCATCGGGCGGGGGAAGGATCAGTCCGAGGCTCACGCGGTGGAGACCGGGCCGCCGCGGGTCGAGCTCGGCCCCCAGGGCGCTCTGGAGCCCGAGGGCGTGGAACGTGAGGGCGCGCGCTCCAGAGGCGCAGGGGGCGACCGGGAAGGAGGGCTGGCTCCAGCCCTCCCGAACGGTGAGAGGTGGCCAGTCGTGCTCCGCCTCGAACCGCAGACGCCCTGGCGCGCGGTCGACGGCCCCGTCGGACGCCGGGAGAGCCCCGGGAGCCTCGACGAAGGACACGGACCAGGGCAGGAGCTCGATCTGGGGTTCGTGTTCCCGCTGGAGAAGTCGGTGCGCGTAGGCGGGGGGACGGCCCAAACGCTCCCACAGGAGGCGATCGCGATCCGGGCTCGTGGTCCGCGCTACCAAGAGCTCTCCGGGAGCCAGCCGCCGTCCAGGGAGCCCGCCTCTGCGGGCGGCGGTGGCAGTGAACGGCGCTTCCCCCGAGGCGAGGCGCCGGCCCAGGGCGGGATCGTAGCCGAGGTTGAAGGCGTGATCCGTGTCGACGAAGAGGAGCGCGCCGCGCCGCTCGCCTGGAAGGGTTGGGGCCTGGAGGGCCTGGCTCACCACCTCTGGCTCGAACATCGGGCGGCCTCCCTCGCGCTCCGACAATGCCCGATGGGAGTAGCTGCCGTGGCAAGCGAAGCCGAGCAGGGCCGTGGGCAGCAGCCAGCGGCCACTCCAGGCCCCGTAGCTCGCCCAGGCCACCAAGGCGTGCTCCAGGGGCAGCAGCTCCGCGAAGAAGCGCGCTCCACCCCCCGGGTAGTTGCCGGGGAAGTAGAAGGCTCCGTAGGCGGCCACCACCCCGACGGCGGCACAGGTGAGGGCGAGGACGCTCCGCTCTTTGCGGTGTCGCCAACAAGCCCAGGGCACGAGGAGCCAGGCGGGCTCCCAGTTGGCGAAGTCGAGGGCGTGATGGTGGAGGCGGTACAAGGTGTGCCGCAGCGCCCAGTGGATCCCAAAGCCGCCGTCCCCGAAGCGCGCGACCACGTCGCCGTGCTCGTGCTGGCAGCCCGAGCCCAGGCCCAGTCCGAAGCAGCCCGGAGGCCCGTCCGCGAGCGCGTAGTAGCGCAGCTGCACCGAGCCGAAGAGCTGCCCCGTGAGCTCCAGCTGTTGCCAGAGCAAGAGAGCCAGCCCGGGCAAGGCGCCCACGGCGAAGGGGAGCAGGCGGGCGAGCGCGCCGACCCAACGGGCGGCCCAGGTCGAAGGGCGCGCAGCCCAGGGGCCGCCGAGCGACCAAGGCGCGGCGAGCAACCAGGCGCACACGGCGGCGCACACCACCCCCGTCACGGGTCGCGTGGCGATGAGCCACCCCACGCAGATCCCGCCCACGACGGCGCGCCAGGAGACCGTGTGCCTCAGCGGCCTCAGCGGCCTCAGCGGTCCAGGCGCTGGTGGGTCGGGGCCGCTGCGATCGAGGGGCGCTCCCTCGGCGGTCTCGGGGAGCCGCCCGGGCGTGACGCTCGCCCAGAGGGCGGTCGTGAAGAGCAGGGCCGCCAACCCATGGGACATGGTGTCGGCGGTGTGATAGCGGAGCGCCGCCGACACCACGCTCAGGGTCGCGGCGAGCAGCGCCACCGCGGGGCGCCCGCTCAGACGCAGGGCGAGCCCGTATGTCGCGAGGACCAGCGCCGCCCCGAGGAGCGGGCCCACCCAGAGGGGGCGCCCCAAGGCGAACCCCCCGGCGAGGACCGCGGGATATCCAGGAGGGAAGAGCACTCCGAGGGCGGCAGCGTCCGGGGTCGGGACGAGGAACCGCCCGCGGAAGGCAGCGCTCGGGGTCGGCACCGGGAAGGTCGGGCCGCCGTCCAGGAAGGCGCGCGCCTGCAGGAAGTAGGCGGTGGCGTCGATGATGCGCGGGCCGCCCCGCAGGTAGAAGTGCACGTAGACGAGCGAGAGGCCGGTCGCACCGACGGCCAGGGCGGCGAGGACGAGCCGTGGCTGGGCAAGGAGGAGCCGCCGGGCGCGCTCACGTCCCGGCCCCCAGAGGAGCACCGCCGCGATCAGGACACCCAGGGCGAAGGCGGCCCAGGCAACGACGTCCGGAGGAGCGCCGAACTGCAGGAGCGGGTGGTGTGGGGGCGACAAGGGAGCCTCGACGAGCGCAAGGACCCGGGGTGTCGAGGTCCTCAGGGCGTAGAGGCCTGCGGGGGCGTCCCGGCGTTCTGCAGGACGAACACGTGGTAGAGGAGCAGCTCCCCCGACTCGGGGGTGATGCGCAGGTGCGCGGCGTCCTGGACGCGCTCGGCGGGCAGGCGGATGGAGTGCTCCTGCCAGTGATCGCCCGGCTCGAGGGTCACGCGCTCGAGGAGCTCGTCCCCGAGCTGCACGCGGAGCACGACCGGCTGGGGCGGAGCGACCCGCAGCAGGAGGCGCCCGTCGGTGTTTGGGGTGAGCCCGGCGACCTCGAAGTCGAGCTCCACGCCGGGGGCGAGCAGCCGCCCCGCGTCGAACAGCCCCTTCCGCACCGCCCGCGGGTCAGGGAGGATCTTCATCTCCACGTAGCCCGCGTGCTTGGGGTGCACTTGCAGCCGGTGGGCCTGCTCGCTGAGCAGGTCGGCGATGTCCACCGCGTCCACGAGGCGCTCGTCGGGCGCAGCTGAGAAGGGCTCACCGCTGTGATCCAGAGGCGACCAGTCGGCGCGATACAGCACCTTGCTGGCGCCCCCACAGATGACATTGCCTCGGACCGGCACCTCCGCCAGGGAGCGGCCGAACCACATGGGCACGACCCCCCACCAGGAGGGATACAGCGCGAGGAAGTCAGGGCGCGTGGCCTCTGGGACGTGCTCGATGAGCTCCACTCCTGCCCCGGCGCTGAGGCGGGTGGCTCGCGCGAAGGGCAAGCCCTGGTAGCCGCCGAGGCCGATGAGATCGAGGGCCGGCAGGTCCGAGGTGTACGGGATGGCCCCTGCGTCGCCGAGGAGGACTCGCTGGGGGCGAGGATCGAACTTGCGCAGGACCCAGCCTGTGGTCGCCTGCTGGTCGAAGATGTTCCGCGAGGCGCGCCCGAAGAACCAGAGCTGATCTCGGAAGCGCGGCGCCTGGTGCACCGCGAAGGTGCTCGCGAGGACCACCGCCGGGACGAGGGACACGAGCCGCTGCCGGAGGGGAGCCCGACCGGCCCCGAACCCGTGAGCGAGCAGCGCGGCGAGGCCGAGGCCCGCCGCCAGGAGCAGCCACGCGACCGCCGGCATCGAGTAGCGCTCGTTCTGCCAGCGCACCTGGCCGTTGAGGCTCACGACCACCGTCCAGAGGAACGCGCTGCCCCAGAGCACGGCGGCGAAGCGCCGCGTCGAGCGGAAGAGCAGCGCGATCCCCGCGAGGAGCCACACCGTCCAGCCGAGGGCGGGCACGTCGCTGAAGTGATAGTGGGTGACGCGCAACACCTGGTATTTCAGGTGAAAGACCCAGGCGTTCCACACGTCCGCTGCGGTGAGGTGGGGGTGATGGATCTCGAGCTTCACCAGGGCGCCCGCCGCGGTGGAGTCACCGGTGAGGACTCGGTTGGCGAGGGACTGCCCCACCAGGATGGCGGCGGCGGGGATCCCCACGAGACCGAGGGTCCACAGGCTCGCGGTCAGCCCGTGGGCACGTCGGACGGCCCAGGCGCCGCTGCAGCCCAGCAACGCGACCACCAGCGCGCTCTCCGGGCGGGTGGCGACCAACAGGACGCTGGCGAGCCCGAGCACCACGCCGTGCCCGCGAGTGGCGGCGCCGTCCGCGGCCGCGCGGCGCAGGTCGTCCCAGGCTACCAGCGCGGCACCCCAGAAGCCGAGGAACATGGCCACCTCCATGCCGCTGAAGAGGGTCCAGTTCAGGGCGCCGACGGCGAGCAACGCGACGGGCGCCAGATAGCTGGCCCAGAGGGGCAGCCCCTGGAAGAGGCGCCGCGCGGCGAGGAGGGTGGCCAGCACCCCGACGCAGGCGATGATCCCCGCCCACACCATCAGCTGCAGGCCGCGGAAGCCGATGAGGTAACCCAGGGCGAGCACGAAGGGGTACAGCAAGCTCGTCCCGCCGCTCGAGTAGCCGTTGCCCTCCGACCACTGAAAGGGAAAGCCTCGGGCGGTCGCCCGGGCGAAATCGAAGTGGATGAAGACGTCGTCCAGGGGCGCGGACCAGACGCCGTTGCGGTCCGCGCTCACGATCGCGTCGAAGGTGTGGGGCGCCGCCCAGAGCTCCGACTGGAGGGTCTGGGAGCGCATCGACGAGTAGAAGAGGCACGCTACCCAGAGGGTCAGCGCCCCGGCGTACAGGGCGTATAGCTTCGGCTCGTGGGGGCCGAGCTTCCAACCGACGCGCTTCAGGGGAGCGAGCACGTGACGCTCCAGGGCCTGCCGAAGGCGAGTACCTGGGTTTTTGCGGCGGGCGTCCATCACGGCGGCGGCTTTATAGGCGAAATCAGGGGCTGTGCCGATCTCGTCCGCCCGAAAGCGGGGCAAACCGCTCCGGACACGGGGCGCGGGGCCGTTCCCGTGGGGCGACGCCGATGCGCTGGTGGGTGGAGACGACGGATCTGACGGGAGGAGCTGACGAGCCCGTCGAGCTCACCGTCGAGGCTGCGACGAGCCTCGACGCCCTCGCGGCGATCGCTGGCGGGGGCCCCTCGAGGACGTCGTCGAGCCTGGAGCTGCTCGGCACTGGGATTCGCGCCGTGGATCGGCAGCTGCAGCGCCGCTACGTGGTGCTGCCCGCGGCGTCGCCGGGCCCCCTCGTCAGCTGGCTCGAGCGCGACGGCGTCGACGAGCCGCCGCCCTCCTACGAGGTCGTGATCTCCCGGGATCACGACCCCACACCAGACCTGCCCCTCACCTACCGGGAGCGGGGCGTCCGCGTGGCGTCCACGGCTGCCCCCGAGGGCGTCGCAACCCTGCTCTGGGCCCTCCTCGACGAGCTGCGCCGAGGGGCGGCGGACCTCCCTCCGGGGAAGGTGTTCGAGCTGGGGGCTTTCAGCGGCGCGCTGAGCCTCGAGGGCTATGCGCTGGGCCTCGAGGGCTATGCGCTGGGCCTCGAGGGCCGCTCCGCAGGCGAGCAGGGCGAGCCGGGCGGGGGCGAGCTCCCGCCGCCGCGCGTCACGTTGAGCTATCGGGACTGGCGCCAGGAGGCGGAGCTGACCTTCGCCGGCGCCCCGCCCCAGCGCTTCGTGCTGGTGGACGAAGCTTTCCCCCACGAGTGACGCGGTCGCGCCGCCGCGAGTATGGTGCGCCCAGGATGGGCCTGCCCCGCGAACGGTTGCTGACCTTCTTCCTCGTCCCGGGGGTGATCGCGGCTGTGCTGGTCCTGGCCGGCGTCATGTTCCGCTCGAGCTTCCAGCTCGAGCAGCTGCGGGAGCGCTCCGTGGTGGAGGCGACGCTCTTGCTGGCCAACGAGAAGGCAGATCGCCTCGACAAGCGCATCGTCGAACAGGACAACGCGGTGGCGAGCCTCGTCGATCTGGAGGAGCTCGAGGGCTTCGGTCAGGAGTGGCTCGACGTGGCGCCGTTTCAGACCCCCACCGTGCGCTCCGTGTTGGTGATGGATCTGTCGAGCCCCGCTCGGGAGGTGCTGGCCTACGCGTCTCGGGCGCCGGGACCGGAGGACGACGATTTCCGTCGCCTGCTCGTCCACCGCATCTTCGCCGAGCTCAAGCTGGGGGGGCCCACGCCGGACGAGCTCCGGCATCTGCACACCACCTACGGGGACGCGAGCTACCTGATCAGCCACTGGCAGCAGCAGCGAAGCGGGCGGCGCCTGCTGCTCATCGCCTGGCACGACGTGCCCCGCATCGTGCACGAGCTGTTTCCCCAGCTCTATGTCCACGACGAGCAGGCGAGCCGGGTGAACGTCGTGGATGGGGAGGGGCGCATCGTCTACGGGCCCCCGCTGCGGCGCAGCGGCCTGACCCTGGGACGGGAGTTCGCGACGACCCTCTACAAGTGGCGCCTGAACGTCAGCATGGTCGGCTCCGAGGAGCTGGCGGCGGCCGTCCAGCGGCGGCGTGTGCTCGAGATGGTGCTCGTCGGGCTCTCGGGGCTGGTGGTGATCGCCGGGATCATCGTCATCACCCTCGCCGCCGCCCGGGAGCGCAAGCTCGCGAACCTAAAGAGCGAGTTCGTCGCCAACGTGTCCCATGAGCTCAAGACGCCCTTGGCGTTGGTGCGCATGTTCGGGGAGCTGCTGCAGAGCGGGCGGGTCGGGGAGCCCGAGAAGCAGCGTCAATACCTGCAGATCATCGTCAGCGAGAGCGAGCGGCTCACGGCGCTGATCGAGAACGTCCTGGATTTCGCGCGGGTCGAGCGAGGGCGCGCCGCGTATCGGTTCCAGGAGGCGTCCCTCGTGGACGTGGTGCAGCGGGCGGCGGAGGCCTGTCGGGTGCGCGCGGAGCGGCAGCAGGTCGCCCTGGAGGTCGAGGCGCCCGACGAGGTGCCTCTGGCCTGGATCGACGAGCGGGCCATCGAGGCCGGGGTCATCAACCTGGTCGACAACGCCCTGAAGTACGCGGCGAACTCCCCGGTGGTGCGCTTGCAGGTCCGACGTCGCGGCGACTACCTCCACGTGGCGGTCATCGATCAGGGGCCCGGCGTCGCCGAGGAGGAGCGCAAGCGCATCTTCGGGCGGTTCGAGCGGGGCGCTCAGGCGACCCGGGGCACCGTGCGGGGCAGCGGCATCGGGCTGGCCCTCGTCAGTCACATCGCCGAGGCCCACGGAGGGGAGGCGTGGGTGGAGACGGCGCCGGGGGGTGGGTGCTGCTTCCTGTTCAGCGTGCACTGGCGTCGCCGCCGTCGGTCGCGCTCCAGCCCCGGCGTGTAGGGGCGGCCCTGGGGACGCTCAGCGAGGCGATCGCGCCGGCGCGCTCAGTCGACCTCGCCGTCGTCGGCGAGCCCCTGCATGCGCAAGAGCTCGCCGTCCGTCAGGAAGATGGCGGCGTTGCCTGCGGGTTGCGCCGGCTTCCCCGCGGGCGCGCTCGGCGCGGGATCGGCGGCGGGAGCCGCTGGAG
>JAEWOQ010000230.1 GCA_023460875.1 Pseudomonadota bacterium | reverse complement strand
GTGCGCGCCGCCCTCGGCCCCCACGCGACGGACACGGTCAGCGCGGCGCTCTTCGACGCCGCGACGAGCACTGCGCGGCGGCTCGGGCTGCCCATGCACCTGCACGTGGCCCAGTCCTTCGAGGAGCACGCAGCCGCCCAGGAGCGCCACGGTTGCTCCCCCATCGAGCTGCTCGAGCGGCGCGGGGTGCTGGAGCTCGACCGGGTGCTGCTGGTGCACTGTGTGTTCGCGTCGCAGGAAGACCTACGGCGGCTGGAGCCGCGGCGACATTTCGTCGGCGTGTGTCCCTTCTCTCAGATCCAGTTAGCGTTCCCTACGCCCGTGAGCGCCCTGGTGGAGCTCGGCTTGCCCTGGGTCATCGGCACCGACTGTGTGGCGTCGAACGACTCCATGGGGCTGCAGAAGGAGCTGGCCCTGTTGGGCGGCTGGGGGGCTCTGCGCGCCGCCTTCTCCCCGGAGCGCGAGGAGCATCTGCGCGCCCAGACGGCGCGCTCCGCCCAGGAGCTCGAGGCGCGGCGACGGGGCGCGCTGGAGGCTTGGAGCTCCCAGGTACACGCCGATGCGCTGCTCCGACGAGCCTGGGGAGACGGGGGACGTTTGGCGGCCGACGGAGGTGGAGGGCTGCGGCCTGGCGCGCTCGCGAACCTGGTCGTCTACGATCCCGACCATCCGTGCTTCTGGCCGGGGGACGACGTGCTCAGGACGCTCGCCTATGCGGACACCTCCGCGGCGATCTGGGCGATGATGGTGGCGGGGCGGTGGCGTGGGCGGTCCGGGGACTTCCAGCGGAGCGTGGTCGAGAGCGACGACTACCGCGAGGCGGTGAAGGAGGCGACGGAGCGCCGGCGCGCGCTCTTCGCTCCGCTCAACCTTTACGGCTCAACCTTAGGGCTCAAGCTTCAGGGGCTGGGAGCGGCGTCGACCGGCGTGAGCCGATAGTTGCCCGTGACGCGGAACAGGGTCTCCCGGCGAGCCCGCGGGACCCCGAGCTGACCGCGGCGCAGATACTCGATGGGCTCGAGCCGCTTGGGAGAGGGCTCCGAGAGGTGACAGCGGAGGAGAGTGCCGGCCGGGAGCTGCAGCTCGACGTGACGGATCCAGATCGTCCCTGGGGGGCAGCCGTCGTCACCGCGCTCGGAGGAGGCCGTCTCGATGGCGGCCTCGGGGTGCTCTGCGGCTCGCACCCAGCCGTCGTTGAGCTGGACCCACCAGACGCGCACGCGCTCGCCCCGGGCTACGACGCTGGCTTCGTCGCTGACGTGCACTCGGTAGAGCCTCATCGCGCCGGCAGGTTAGCCGCGGCGCTTGGCGCAGGCGAGGGCGCTTGCCAGGCCCTCCCGGCCATGGCTTGCTTGGGCCCCCTTGCGGCCCGACCCAGGAAGGTGGGCCCGGAAAAACTGCCCATGCGCTACGGATATTTCGACGACGCTGCCCGCGAGTACATCATCGAGCGACCGGACACCCCGATGTCGTGGGTGAACTACCTGGGCACCGACGCCTACTGCGCCATCGTCTCGAACAACGCGGCGGGCTACGCCTTCCATCGCTCCCCCAAGTCGGGCCGGCTCCTGCGCTTCCGCTTCAACAGCGTGCCGATGGATCGCCCCGGGCGCTATTTCTTCCTCAGGGACGAGGAGGACGGGGACTACTGGTCCGTGAGCTGGCAGCCGGTGGCGAAGCCGCTCGTCGACGGGACGGAGTACCGCTGCGCACACGGCTTGGGCGTGACGCGCTTCGAGTCCACGTACAAAGGGATCCAGGCGCGGGCGCGGGGGTTCGTCCCCGTGGATGAGAACGCAGAGGTCTGGGAGCTCACCCTGACGAACACCAGCGATCGACCGCGACGGCTCGGGGTGTTCGGCTACGTGGAGTGGTGCTTCTGGCACATGATGCAGGACGCCTTCAACTTCCAGTACATCCTGTACACGTGCCGGATGGGCGCCGAGGACGGCGTCATCGACTACTCGATCCGCCTCTGGCCCTTCGAGGAGCCGAAGGGGTTCTTCGCGACGTCGTTGCCCGTGGCGAGCTTCGACACGGACCGCGAGGTCTTCCTGGGGGGCTATCGGCACGAGGGGCAGCCCATCGCCGTGGAGCGGGGGAGCTGCTCCAACAGCGTCGCGGTGGGCGGGACGCCCTGCGGCGCCTTGCACAGCACCGTGGAGCTCGCGCCCGGGCAGACGGTGCGGGCCGTGTACGTGCTCGGGGTGGGGGACGCCAAGAGCGCTGGTCGCGCCCTGCGGGACCGCATGGCCGCGCCGGGCGTCGTCGACGAAGAGCTCGCGCGGGTGCGGGCCTACTGGGAGGAGCGCCTCGCCAAGCTGACCCTGCAGACGCCCGATCCGGACGTGAACAGCATGGGCAACGTGTGGAACCAGGTCCAGTGTCACGCGACCTTCAACTGGTCCCGCTCTGCCTCCTTCAACGAGGCGGGCGGGCGCGATGGGCTCGGGTTCCGTGACACGTGCCAGGACACCCTCGGGGTCGTCCACGCGATCCCCGCGCAGGTCAAGAGCAAGCTCTCCGAGCTGTTCAAGGCCCAGCTCTCCTTCGGCGCGGCGATGCATCACGTGCAGCCCCTCGAATGGAAGCAAGGCCCTCACAACCTGGCTCCTCAGTACTTCTCCGACGATCACCTGTGGCTGCTCATCGCGGCCTCCGCCTACCTCCAGGAGACGGGGGATTTCGAGTGGCTGGAGGAGCAGGTGCCCTTCGCCGACGAGGGGCGCGGCTCGGTCTACGATCACCTGAAGCGCGCCATCGACTTCTCCTGGTCGAAGCGGGGGGATCATGGCTTCTGCTTGGGGCTGGCTGCGGACTGGAACGATTGCCTCAACCTGCGCGGGAAGGGCGAGACCTTGTTCTCGACCTTCCTGCTCCTGAGGGGGATGAACGAGTTCATCGAGCTCGCGCGCCGTACGGCCGCTCAGGATCCGAGTCGCCAGCAGGACGCCGATCGCTACGCGCGCCTCAAGGACCAGCTGCTCGCCGACATCGCGGAGCACGCCTGGGATGGGGAGTGGTTCCTCCGCGGCTACCTCGACAGCGGTCGCAAGCTGGGCTCGAAGGAGAGCGAGGGCTCCACCATCTTCTTGAACACCCAGACCTGGGCGGTGCTCGCGGAGGCCGCTCCTCGGGAGCTCCTGCTCCGGGCGATGGACTCCGTACACGAGCACCTCGCGACGGAGCACGGCGCGGTCCTCAACCACCCCGCGTACACCGAGCACGACGCCGAGGTCGGCGCCATCACCACGTTCCCGCCGGGGCTCAAGGAGAACGGCGGCATCTTCTGCCACGCCAACACCTGGGCCGTGATCGCCGAGGCCCAGCTCGGGCGCGGGGAGCAAGCCTTCGCCTTGTATAAGGCCTTCCTACCGGCGGCGAAGAACGACACCGCGGACCACCACACGATGGAGCCCTACGTCTACGCGCAGTTCGTGACGGGCAAGGACCATCCGTACCATTTCGGGCGGGCCCGGAACTCGTGGTTGACGGGGACAGCCACCTGGGCGTTCGTGGCGCTCACCCAGTGGATCCTGGGGGTGCGGGCGAGCTACGACGGCCTCGTCATCGACCCGGTGTTGCCCGCCGAGTGGGAGGGCTTCTCCATGACCCGCGAGTACCGCGGGGCCACCTACCGGATCAGCGTCTCGCAGACGGCGGCGGACGAAGCGGCTCCGTGCCAGATCCTGGTCGATGGGCAGCCCGTGGACGGCACCACTCTGCCCATCGCGCCCGCTGGCGCGGTCGTGGACGTCGAGGTCCGCTGCACCGCCGCCGGGAGCAGACGCTGAGCTCCCGAGTCGCCGCGCGAGGGGCCCCGCGGTCGAACGTACGAAGACCGAAGTGATCCGTTTACAGTACGTGAGCCTGCACAGTGGCCGCTGCCGGCCAAATCGCCAGGTAACACCGTGCTGACACGTCCGCCACCGCTCCGGGAAATGGATCCCCGCGGTGACTCCTCGATGCGGAGCCCGGGACTCTCCCCACGGAGCCGGGGATCGTCCGCGGTGAGGCGGGGAGGCGAGCGCCCGAGGTCTCGACTCGTTCCGCGGAGCCGGGGAGTCTGGCCGCGGAGCCAGAGATCAATCACTTCGGAGGTGGGGATCGACTGCTCGGAGCCGGGGATTGACGGCAAGAGTTCTCGTCGACCTAGAGGCTCGTTGCCGCTTGTCACGGAGTGTGACGCTCGTACTCGAGGTGTCGGCCATCTGGCACGGGGGGCCTGCACAAGGCCGTCTGCCCGCGTTACGCTGCTCCGAAGGGAGCCAGGATATGATCAAGAAGCGAGTCCAAGCGACCGGCCCTTCCCGGATCGAGTACGTGCGCGTCGAGAACTACCGGGCTCTTCGAAGCGTCGAGCTCAAGAACATCACGCCGCTCACCGTGCTCCTCGGGCCCAACGGCAGCGGCAAGTCGACGGTCTTCGATGTGTTCAACTTCTTGTCGGAGTGCTTCCAGTATGGCCTCCGACATGCCTGGGACCGCCGGGGGCGTGCCAGGGAGCTTCGCACCCGCGGTCAAGAGGGCCCGATCGTCGTCGAGATCAAGTATCGGGAGAAGCCGCAGCAGCCGATCATTACCTACCACCTCGCCCTCGACGAGGGCCCGAGAGGCCCCTTCGTTGCGGAGGAGTGGTTGGGGTGGAAACGAGGGAAGCACGGTCGACCGTTCCGCTTCCTGGAATACAAGAACGGTCAAGGCCGCGCCGTCAGCGGAGAAATGCCCGACGAGCACGACGAACGTGTCGACAAGCCGTTGCGCTCGCCCGATCTCATCGCGGTGAACACCCTCGGCCAGTTCGCCGAGCACCCGCGGGTCGCAGCGCTGCGCGAGTTCATCACCGACTGGTACGTGTCCTATTTGTCCATCGACGATGCCCGGCGACAGCCGGAGGCGGGACCCCAAGAAGGCGCGCGCCCTGTATCGTGACGAGCAAGGCTACACCCAGTGCGTTCGTGTGTCCGAGATCCAGGGCGTGCCGGAGTTCGTGAAGCCCGGAGCTTCGCTGGGTCACCTGTGGTTGGAAGGGCACCTCGGGGTCGGCGATCCCCTCGTCAACGCGGGCGTCCCTCAGCGCAAGGGGCGGCGAAAGTGAGCGTCTCCCACGTCGAAGTCTTGGTGGAAGAACCCTCTGCCGAGGCGGCACGCCCCCAACCCGGCCTGGAACGAAGACGGCCAATCCGAGACCCCTGCCGTCGAGCTGCTGCTGCGCCTCGGCTACGTCTACGCGAGCCCCGAGTCCCTGGAAGCCGAGCGCTGCAGCCTGCGGGACGTGGTGCTGGCCGACAGCGTCAGCGTGTTGGTCTGCTGAAGGGCGCCTCGGTCCTCATGGTCGCCGAGCCCCGCGTCGCGTACGGCGACGATCGCGTCCGTGAGGTCACCTCCGCCATCGAGGGTGCCGTCGAGCCGCACGTGGGGATCGTGGATTGGCGGCGCAAGCCGCCTCTCCTCCGCCCCGTCGGGAACTTTCCACGGCGCGGAGGACAAACCATGCCTCTTCCGAGGGTAGGCGCCCCCAGGATATCCAGGTGGCATGCGGAAGCTCACTCTGCCCCGAGGCGTGAACGGGGCCGGTCGGCTGGGAGCTTGGTTGCTGTGCGCGGCCACGGTGATGGCGGGCTGCACCGGGATCCTCGAGTCGGGGAGCTCCCAAGGCGTCGACGGCGCTGGGGACGGGGGCTCAGGGAGCTCTGGAACGGGAGATGGCCCGGCCGTGCTCCCTGGCGGGCTCGAGCTCAAGGGGAAGCCCGAGTACTTCCGGGCGCTGCGGCTCACCCACGATCAGTGGGAGAACGCCGTTCAGGACGTGTTTGGCCTCGCGGAGCAGACGGGGCTCTCCAGCGGCTTCGTGCCCGATCCTCCCGCTGGCAAGTTCCAGAACAACGAGAAGGGGCTGTACGTGAGCGGCACCCTGCGGGCGGACTACCAGCGGGCCGCGGAGCAAGTGGCGGAGACGGTCGCCCGGGATCCAGGCGTCCTGGCGCGCTTCGGGAGCGCGGGGGACGCCGCCGCCTTCCTCCGGGAGCTGGGCCACCGGCTCTATCGAAGGCCCCTCACCCCCGGCGAGGAGACGCGCTACCAGGCGCTGTTGAGCGCCGGGACGGACTTCTTCGACAGCGGCGACGACTTCGCCGACGGCGCGCAGGCCGTCATCGAGGCGATGCTGCAGTCCCCGCACTTCCTGTATCGCCTCGAGCTCACCCCCGCGGGGGAGCGTCTGTCCGGCTATGAGCTCGCCACGAAGCTGTCGTTCCTGCTGCGGAACACCACGCCCGACGCCGCGCTGATCGGCGCCGCCGCGAGCGGCGCCCTCGACACGGACGAGGGGGTCGCCGCTCTGGCCGAGGAGATGCTCGACGAGCCCGCGGCCGCCGGGGTGCTCGAGCGCTTCCACGCCGAGCTGTTCGGCGTGACCCGCTACAAGTCGATCCTCAAGAGCACGACCCTGTTCCCAGCCTACACGGAGGACCTCAACGAGACGCTCATCGCGGCGGACTTGCTGTTCTTCCGGCGCATGTTCGAGGGGGGCTTCGGGGTCCGTGAGATCCTCACGTCGCCCATCGCCTTCGTGGATCAGGCGACCGCGCCGTTCTACGGCTTGACCGCGGCGAGCCCGACCCTGACGGAGGTGATCCTCGACGAGTCCCGACCAGGGTTCCTCACTCGCCTCGGGTTCCTCGCTTACAACGGGACCCTGCGCGACCCCGATCCCATTCATCGGGGCGTCGACATCAACAACCGCCTGCTGTGCGTGCAGGTCTCGCCCCCCGCCGGAGAAATCCCGGCGCTGCCCGACTACGTGCCCGGGCAGACGAACCGCGAGCGGGTCACGGCCCACACGGGCGAGGGGGTCTGCGGGAACTGTCACAACACCATCATCAACCCCCCGGGCTTCGCTCTGGAGGGCTTCGACGCGATGGGGCAGGCGCGCGACACCGATAACGGTAAACCCATCGATACGAGCGGCGAGTACGACTTCCGCGACGGGAAGAAGTCCTTCGACGGCATCGTCGACCTGGCCGCGCTGCTCAGCGAGAGCTCGCAGGTCCACGGCTGCTACACCGCCAACCTCGCGGAGTTCGCCCTCGGGCGCGACGTGGGCGGCGCAGAGGTCGACCTCGTCGCCGACCTGCAAGAGGCAAGCCTCCAAGGAAATGGCTCGATCAAGGAGATCATGATGACGATCGTCCGAAGTCCGCAGTTCGTGCTGAGCAAGGGAGGAGCCCAATGAAGGCGAGGCGGAGCCGGGTGAGCCGGCGCTCGTTCCTGCGCGGCGCCGGGACCATCGGCGTGGCGTTGCCATTCCTCGAGGGGCTCCCCCAGCGCTCGGCCTGGGCTCAGACGGAGAACCCCGTGTTCGGTCTCTTCATCTGCACGGCCAACGGCGTGGTGCAGCAGTGGGGGAGTGAGCCTGAGCGCTTCTGGCCGACGTCCTTGGGCCCGCTGACGAAGTCGTCGATGGAGGCCTTCGCCGCGGAGCGCTGCACCGGCCTCCTCGCGGACCACGCTGACAAGCTGCTCATCGTGCGCGGCGTCAACTACCCGGCGCCCCCGACGGGGTGCGGCCACGCCCAGGGGCTCGTCCAGTGCCTGACGGGGCGCGGCTCGACGGGCGCCGCCCAGCACGCGACCTCCACGGGACCCTCTGCGGACACGGTGATCGCGGATGCCGTCAACCCGCCCGCGGTCGAGCCGCTGACCCTCTACTCCGGCATGAAGGGGGGCTACATCGACGAGAAGCTCTCGTTCCGGGCCGCAGGTCAGGTCCGCGCTGCGGAGGGTAACCCTTACAACGTGTACCAGCGCCTGGTCGGCTTGCTCGATCCCGACACGGGGGCGCCCTCGGGTATGGCGGAGCGCCTCGCGCTCCGACGTCAGAGCGTCAACGATCTCGTGCGCGAGGAGCTCTCCGACTTGCTCGCGCGCCCGCAGCTCAGCAAGGCGGATCGTGATCGCCTCGATCTCCATTTCACGACCATCCGCGACGTCGAGGTCACGATGGGGGAGATGGGGTCGAGCTGCACGGGGAGCCTGCTGAACATGGACGCCCTCCAGGCCATGAACAGCGGCAACGCCTTCCGGCAGAACGGCGTGATCGAGGAGGTCGCCAAGCTCCAGATGGAGCTGGTCGCGCTCACCTTCGCCTGCAACCAGAACCGCGTCGCCACGCTCCAGATCGGCGATGGTACGGATGGGACCCGCTACACGGTGAACGGTCAGACGGTGGAGCGCTTCCACTGGGTGAGCCACCGCATCCAGAGCGACGGCTCCGAGGGCGCCGCCATCCCGCAGGCCCTCGAGTGGCACGCGGCCATCGACCGCATCCGCATGAACACCTTCAAGCACCTGCTCGACAAGTGGGCGGAGTACTCGACGGGCCAGGGCAACTTGCTCGACAACGCCTTCGCCATGTGGACGAGCCACGTCGCCACGGGGCCGCCACACGGCTTCAACAACCTGCCGATCATCATCGCGGGCAGCGCGGGCGGGTACCTGAAGCAGGGACAGTACGTCGACGCCGGAGGGGCGCCGAACACGCGTCTCCTCAACACCCTCATCGCCGCGGCGGGCGCCTCACCGAGCGGCCTCGTCTCGAACGACACCAGCCAGATCAACGCCATGTTGGCGTGAGCTCACGGCGCCCGGCCCCGAGAACTGCTCGGGGCCGCGCAGCGCCGGGCGACGATGAGCGCGGCCCCTCAGGTCCCCGCGCGGGCCTGGAGCACGACGTAGAAGGCCGGCTCGCGCACGGTGCGCCCGGCCATCTTCACGCGGCCTCCGTGCAGCTCGACGATGGACTTGGCGAGGCGCAGGGCCAGGGCCAGCCCGCGGTGCTGCCCCGGCTGCCGCTCGGGGTTCAGCATGGCCTCCAGGTCGTGGGCGCTGAACCGCGCGCTGGGCACCTCGATGTGGATGCGGATGCGACGGCGCGCGAGGGTCGGTTTGTCCCCCACGTCGTCCGCGTCGACGCGGATGCGGAGGCTCTGACGCTCGGCGGTGCGGCGCGCGTGACCGATGAAGGTCGCCAACGCCTGGCTGAGGCGCACCCGGTCGACCTGGAGCTTGGGCAGACCCGGGGGGACCTCCGCGATCACCACCACGTCGGAGCTAGAGCTCAGGTCCTTGCCCTTCTCGATGGCGAGCTGCAGGAGCTCCTCGACGGGCTCCTCCGTGCGCACGAGGGTGAGCTGCCCGGCCTCGACCCGGGCCGCGTCGAGGATCGTCTCGATGAGGGCGAGCAGCTCGTGTCCGCGCTGGATGATGAGATCGAGGCTCTCCCGTTGGCCCTCGGTGAGCACCTCGCCGCTCCGGGCGAGCTCCGCGAAGCCGAGGATGGCGTTCAGTGGGCTCTTCAGATCGTGGCTGACGCTGGCGAAGAACAGACCGCGGGTGCGGGTCGCGGCTTGGCGAGCGTCGATGGAGCGCTCTTGGGCCTGCGCGAACAGGCGGAAGCGGCTGGCGAGCAGCTCGATGGAGTTGCCGAGCTCGGCGACGGCGCGGAAGCGCGCCGGCTTCATGACCCGCGTGCCCTCCAGGGCGGCGTCCGTGCCCAGCAGCCGCACGCCGTGGTTGGCCATGCGCAGATCCCGGGACAAGAGGCGTCCCAGCCACACCCCGATGGCTGCCGCCGCGCCGATCGCGAACAGCGCCACGAGCAGCGGCGGCCAGCTGATCCCGCTCACCGTGGAGCCGCGGAACTCCACCCGCGCGGTGCCCGAGTCGAGGGCGGTCGAGACCTGGACGAGGCCCTGCCGGCCCCGCTCGACGCGGAAGTCTCCGGGCGTGGGCTCGAGCTGCGCCCGGAAGCCGAGCTGGGCGGCCGCCGCGATGGCGGCGTTGCGCCCCTCCTCGTCGTTGCGCCCGGGGGTCTGCTCCAACATGGCGCGGCCGAGGGCGCGGGCCGTCTCCTCTCGATCCCGCTCGTCCGCGGAGCGGAGGTGCGCGCTCGCGATGAGGGCGGAGCCCGCGGTGAGGAACACGACGGGCGTGACCAGCGCCGCGATGAGGCGCCGCGACATGCGCCCGCGCAGCTTGCCCGTGCGCTCGAAGGTCTCGATCACCTCGCGCATCACGTCGGGCGGCGCCAGCTCGATGACCCGCACGAACGCCGCCCGCACGAGCACCAGCAGGGGCAGCGCCGCGGCGGCGACGATCACCGACGCGAGCACGCACAGGGTGAGCGCCGTCGTCGGGGGCACGATGGGCGGACGCCACACGGTCATGGACACCATCAGGGCCACGACGTTGCAGGCCACCCAGAAGGTGACGATGCTCCAAGGGTCGTCGTTGAGCTTCGGCAGCTCGAGCTGATCGGCGTTCGCCGCTCCCACGACCAAGGAGCGCACCAGCTGACGCCGTCGCCGCACGAGCACCCAGCTGTAAGCGATCGCCACCACGCCGGCGACGAGCACCGCGATGACGAGCGCCTCTGTGCCCCGGGTCGCTAGGGGGCCGGAGAGCAGCAGCAGGAACGGGGGCAGCACTAGCAGCACGCAGGCGGTGCCGACCGAGAACAGCACTTGCCAGGCGATCACGCGCCCAGCGAGCCGCGCGGCGCCGATCCCGATAGGGGGCCCCCGATGCCCGAGCTCGTCGATGTAGCTGTTGGTCATGGGCTGTTGCTCATGGATCGTCGCTCGTCGGCGCGACGAGGAGATCGTCGCCGTCCCGGCGCACGCGCAGCCCGACGAGGGAGCGCCCGAGACACGGGCCGCTGTCACACTCCCCCGTGATCGGCGAGAAGATCGCGCCGTGGTTCTTGCAGTACACGCGATCGAGCTCCTCGTCGTAGAAATGGCCGTCGCCGAGGTCGAGCTCGACGGACCAGTGGGGGCACTCGTTCAAGTAGGCGAAGAACTCGTCGTGATGCGCGAGGATGAAGGCCTCGCGCTGGCGCCCCGCGTACTCCAGCTCGAACACCCGCGTCTCACCGTGGGCGAGCCGCGCTGCTCCTGCGAGGCGTAGGTCCGTTCCAGGAGGCTCGGGTGAGCTCTGGGGGGCGCCGAGCGCGCCACAGGCTCCGCTCGCGGGAGCGCCCGCCGTGTCGGCAGGGCCGTTCGTGTCGGCAGAGCTGGTCGCGTCGACGGGGCGGTTCGCGTCGACGCGGCCGTCGGGATCCACGGTTCCGGCGGGGCGAGAGGAGGCCATGGCGCGTTTATAGCGGATGGTCGCCGGGGCGGCGCTACGCGACGTCGGGGAGGCGCCCCGGGCGAAAACCGCTGAGCAAAACCGCTGAGCAGAGTGAGCGCCTCGTGTGGGGCGGCGGAGGGGCGACTCGCCCCTTTCGCGTGGAGGGAGGCCTACCGCCGTAGCCCGGCCGATGGGGGCGGGGAAAGCCTCCGTGATCTTCCGGAGATGCGGAGGTGAGGGAACGAGAGTGGGCCCGCCATGGTACGTTAGCCGGCTATGGGTTCGCTTTCTTCCGGAAAATTCCAAGCAGTAGTCGGTGCGGTGCTCCTCGCCGCTGGGGTGGGGTGCTCAGGCGGGAGCCCGCCGGGTGAGGACACGGCGACGGTCGCAGCGGCCGTCACGGCGGCGCCGACCTCGCTCACCTTCGAGACGCGGCTGCAAGGACGAGATCTGTTGATCTCCCTCCGCCGCATCCCGGCGCCGGTCACGGGGAAGTACGACGTCCTCCGACTCGGCGCGGATGGACGGATGACCCGGCACTCTTCCCAAGCTCCCGACTGTCTCTACGAGGGGAGCCTGCACGATCGCGACTCGGGATCGCTCATCGAAGGGAGCTTCGTCTCCGTGTCGACGTGTCTGCAGACGGCGGGCCACGGCCCAGGGACGGCCCTGCACGGCACCTTCGCCTTTGGGGATCGGCTCTGGACGATCACCCCCGAGCAGGCCTCCGCTCCAGGAGCCACCAGCGCTGGCCCCCACGAGGTTCCCCACGTCGTCGTGCCCACGGCGGAGCTGCGGGCCGCGCGGGACGCGGGCAGGGAGGCTCCCACTCAGCACATCGGGGTGCGCCGCAGCACGCGGCAGGTGCCGCGGGTGCTGCCGGCCCATGAAGGCACGCCCTGGGAGACCAAGTACATCGAGCTGCTCTTGGTCAACGACGCAGCGCGGGTGGCGGAGGTGGGTGGCGCCCCGGCGGCGGAAGCGGCGGCGGTGGCGCTGGCCGCCGAGGTCAACACAATCATGGTGGGCTCGGGGCTCGAGCCGCGGGTGCGGGTGGTGCTCTCGGGGCAGGTGACCTTCGACACGGATCCTTACGACGTCGGCGCGGGCTTCGAGGTGGACGCCAACGTCCTGCTCGACACCTTCGAAGCGTGGGCGGGGAGCGCGGGGCTCCCCCATCACGATCTGCACGCCCTGCTCAGCGGACGCGAGTTCCAGGGGCCGACCATCGGCCTCGCGCCCCTCGCAGGGATGTGTTGGGAGGGCTACAGCGGGATCATCGTGCAGGCCACCGCGGATCTGCTGGCGCTCCCGGCGGAGACGACGGTGCACGAGATCGGCCACACCCTGGGCATGGAGCACGACGGGGACGGCAACGCCTGTCCTTCCAGTGGGTACCTGATGGCGGCGGTGGCCACCAACCATGGCCTCGCCTCTCCGGTGTTCTCTTCGTGCAGCCTGGCGCAATACACCCAGTTCTTGGAGGGCTTCAGCCCTCGCTGCATCGAAGACCTCCCCGCCTCCGCGGCCTTCGACACCTGCGGCGACGGCGTGGTCACGGGAGCGGAGACCTGTGACTGCGGCGCCGAGGACTGCAGCGCCATCGATCCGTGCTGCGACGGCAGCACCTGCCGGCTCGTCGCTGGCGCGGAGTGCAGCAGCTTCGCCGACGGGTGCTGCGTCGAGTGCAAGATCGCCGCTCGCGATACCGTGTGTCGGGCCGCGCGGGACGCGTGCGACACCGAGGAGGTCTGCGATGGGGTGAGCGCCGCTTGCCCCGTCGATCTCTGGCCACGCGGCGGCGCGGAGTGCGCGGACGGGTCGGGGTACATCGGCTCTTGCTTCGAGGGGCGGTGCGTGACGCGTGGCGGTCAATGCGAGGGGCTGAGCGCTGCTTACGGGCTCGACCTCGTGGCGCCTTCTGATGCTTGCGTGGGGGCCGGCGGGTGCAGCACTCCCCGGTGCGGCGACGCGGACAATGCGCTCACCTGCTATGCCCTCGACTCGTCGTTCGTGGCCGACGGCATCGCCTGCGGGGCGGACCGCTATTGCCTCGGGGGCGACTGCGTCGACGCGGGCGAGCTGGATGAGTGCCCCCAGGACGAGGACAAGACCTGGCCCGGCGAGTGCGGCTGCGGCATCCCCGACACGGACACGGACGGCGACGGGACCCCCGACTGCAGCGACGAGTGCCCGGAGGACGCGGACAAGACGGTCCCCGGCGAGTGCGGTTGCGGCAGCCCCGACGACGACACGGACGGCGACGGCGTGCTCGATTGCGAAGACGAGTGCCCGGAGGATCCGCAGAAGACGGAGGAGGGCAACTGCGGCTGCGGCGTGGCGGAGACGGACTGCGAGGTGGAGGACGAAGAGGGGGACAAGGACATCGTCGACGGAGACGATCCGAAGACCGAGTATCCCTTGGGCGACGAGGACATGAAGACGGTGAGCTGCAGCTGCCGGGCCGCAGGATCGGGGCCCGCGAGCGGCGGGTGGTTGTCCGTGGGTCTCCTCGTGCCGTGGTTCCTGCGACGGCGCGCCCGGACCACGGCGGCGGTCTAGTCCCGCCACCCGCGGTCAGGATGTGGCGATCTCATCAACAGTTCCGAACAGAGAAAGCATAGTCGGCAACATGTGGTTCCCCGACTGTTGGCCGACGGGCCGAACTCCCACGATCGTGCCCTGCTCGGGTTGAGAATTTGACCAACGTTCGCTAAGCAACGCCCTCCGTTCGCTATCTGCCGCAGTAGACGGTGAAGGGAAGGTGGCGATGGAGCGACATACGTCATGGTGTGGCAGGCGCAGCCTGGCCTTCCTGCTTGCTTCTGGGCTTGCGCTCATACTGGCGGGATGCACGGGAGGTAGGTCAGAGCTACTCGGAGGTGATTTCGAGCCCACGGGCGACGTGCCATTGGATCATGCTGGCAGCAGCACGGGGGGGACCGCCGATAACGGCACTCAAGCGGGTCCGACCGGCATTTTCGTGGTGCCGCCCTTTACCGGATCGGGGGGGCAAGGTGGTGCGTACGGCACGGGTGGCGAAGGCGCTGTCTACGGTGTCGGAGGGGGTGAACAAGGCTCCGGCGGTTCCGGCGGCGGCCCTCCAGCTCCCCTGTTTTCCGAGTTCTGCCCAGACCGCATTCGCGATCCCCTACTTGAGGACTGTGACGCAGGTCCCGGTGGCTCAATAGCGTGCAACTCAGCGTGCCAAGTGCTGGATTTTCTGCTGGTAGAGCCTTCCGACGCCGAAGGCGACCCGGTGCCGACACCATTCGGGCGCAGGCTTGGCACAGGGCGACATCCTGCGTCCGCCACGCTCGATTCCTTGGCCGTGGCGTTCTTTCAAGCAAAAACAGAAACGTCCGTCCACGTGCAGCTCCTCGACGATGTCGGAAATCGGCTACTTTCCGTCGAGGTGAGCCAGAGTGCGGAGCCAAGCAGCAGCGCTAACCCGGTGATAGCAGGCCTGCCCAGCGGGTCGTTCGCAGTGGCGTGGAACGACTTGGCGGTGGATGGCTCAGAACTCGGTATCGCATTGCGACGACTTTCGCCTGAAGGGGAGCTGAGTCCCGTCCGCTCGGCGAACGCAACGGCGATCGGTGCGCAGTTCGATCCGGATATGGTCTTGGCCTGGCCGGGCGAGGTCGTCGTAGCGTGGACGGACACTTCTGACGCAACGTCCTTCTCGCGCATCGTGGCGCGGACCTTCGACGCGCAGGGCCTGCAGCCTTCGAGCGGCGAAATGGTGCTGGGTGGAGGCGTGTTGCCCGCGAGCCACGTGGTACTGTCTCCCCACGGGCTAGGCTGGGCGGCAGCTTGGCGAGAAGCGCAACCAGACGGAAGCGAAAAGGTCGTCGTGTTCGGGTGTATATCCACGATTTCCGAGACGAAGCACCGCTATGCCGCCGCTCGATTCGTAACGGTTGCCTTGTAGCTGGAGGCGAGGATGTCCATGAGGTCGTTGAAGCGGCGTGACTTCAAGGCGGCTCGCAAGGACAGGACGGTTTGCCCTCCATGCTGGGAAAAGCGTGCGCCGCTGCGCTTCATCCGG
>JAEWOQ010000229.1 GCA_023460875.1 Pseudomonadota bacterium | reverse complement strand
AACGGCCCGCCCCCGGGGGTGCGAGCCGTTCGTTCTGGAGGAGTGAGGCCCTTCCTGGGCCCTTCCGGAGGCGTGAGGCCCCCGGCGCTCCTCGAGCACCTCGTGCGCCCTCTCAGAGCAGGCTCTTGAGGGTGGCGCCCATCTCCGCGGGGGTGGGCGCGACCTTGACGCCCGCCTCCTGCAGCGCCGCGATCTTCTCCTTCGCGGTGCCCTTGCCGCCGCTGATGATGGCGCCAGCGTGGCCCATGCGCTTCCCGGGGGGCGCGGTGACCCCGGCGATGAAGCCAGCCACGGGCTTCTTCATGTGCTTCTTGATCCAGGCGGCGGCGCTCTCTTCCGCGTTGCCCCCGATCTCGCCCATCATGATGACGGCGTCCGTGTCCGGATCGTCGTTGAACAGCTTGAGGCAATCGATGAAGTCGAGGCCCGCCACCGGATCGCCGCCGATGCCGATGCAGGTGGACTGGCCCAACCCCAACGCCGTGAGCTGCCCGACAGCCTCGTAGGTGAGGGTGCCGCTCTTGGACACCACGCCGATGCGCCCCGGCATGTGGATGTGCCCCGGCATGATCCCGATCTTGCATGAGCCGGGCGTGATGATCCCCGGGCAGTTCGGGCCGATGAGCTTCGCCCGCGAGGTCTCGAGGGCGCGGCGCACCTTGATCATGTCCATGACCGGGATGCCTTCGGTGATGGCCACCACGAGCTCACACCCCGCGTCGATGGCCTCGAGGATCGCGTCTGCGGCGCCCAGCGGGGGGACGAAGATGCAGCTCGTGTTGGCGCCCGTCTGCGTCACCGCTTCGGAGACGGTGTTGAAGACGGGGACCTTGACGGGGCCCTGTGGACCCGTGGCCTCGAACACTTCGCCGCCCCGGTTGGGGGTGCAGCCCGCGACCACCTGGGTGCCGTAGGCGATGCACTGGGCGGCGTGGAAGGATCCGGCGGAGCCGGTGATGCCCTGGAAGACGACTCGCGTGTCTTTTCCGACGAGAACTGACATGTCTCTGCTTCTTTCCTTCTGCGTCTTCGAGGCGACTCAGCCGACGGCGGCCACGATGGCCTTGGCGCCGTCGGCCATGGTCGTAGCCGGCTGGATGGCGAGGCCGCTGGATTCGAGGATCTGCTTCCCCTTCTCGACGTTCGTGCCCTCGAGGCGCACCACCAACGGCACGGTCAACCCGAGCTCCTTGGTCGCCGCCACGATGCCTTCGGCGATCACGTCGCACTTCATGATGCCGCCGAAGATGTTGACGAAGATGCCCTTCACCTTGTCGCTCGACAGGATCATCTTGAAGGCCTTGGTGACCTGATCTTTGTTGGCGCCGCCGCCGACGTCCAAGAAGTTCGCCGGCTCACCGCCGTAGTGCTTGATGATGTCCATCGTGCTCATGGCGAGGCCGGCGCCGTTCACGAGGCAGCCGATGTTGCCGTCCAAGGAGACGTAGCTCAGGCCCACCGCCTTGGCCTCGAGCTCGACGGGATCCTCTTCGTCGCGGTCCATGAGCTCGGCCCACTCGGGGTGGCGCGCCTCGGCGTTGTCGTCGAAGTTGATCTTCGCGTCGAGCGCGACGACCTTGCCGTCGCCGGTGACGATCAGGGGATTGATCTCGCAGAGGGAGCAGTCCTCCTGCTCGAAGGCCTTCCCCAGCGCCATCAAGGTCTTCACGAACTGCGCCACCGTGCCCTTGGGATCGGGCGAGCCCTTCCCTACCTCGAGCCCGTAGGCGAGCTTGCGAGCCTGGAAGGGGGAGAGGCCGAGCAGCGGGTCGATGTGCTCCGTGAGGATCTTCTCTGGCTGCTTCTCGGCGACCTCCTCGATCTCTACGCCGCCCTCCGTGGACGCCATCAACGCCACGCGGCGTCGCTCACGGTCCACGACCATGCCTACGTAGAGCTCCCGCTTGATGTCGAGCCCTTGCTCGACGTAGAGCCGGCGCACCTTCTGCCCCTCGGGACCCGTCTGGTGGGTCACGAGCTGCATGCCGAGCATCTTCGCCGCCGCCTCTCTCACGGCCGCGGCGCCCTTCACCACCTTGACGCCGCCGCCTTTGCCGCGGCCGCCCGCGTGGATCTGCGCCTTCACGACGCACACCTCGCTGCCCGTCGCTGCGATGAGCTTGCTCGCCGCCGCCTCCGCCTCGTCCGCGCTGAAGGCGGGGACGCCCTGGGGGATCGGGATGCCGTACTTGGCGAGGATTTGTTTGCCCTGGTACTCGTGGATCTTCATCGTCCGTTCCTCGGGTGGGCGGGCATCAGCCCTTGGCCTTCACCACGTCGACCACGGCCTGGACGCTGGCGACGCTCTTCTCGAGCATCTTCTTCTCGTCGTCGTTGAGCGGGATCTCCACGATCTGCTCGATGCCGCCGCCGCCGATCACGACCGGTACTCCCATGAAGAAGTCACGGTAGCCGTACTGCCCGTCGAGGTAGGCGGCCGCCGGGAGCAGGCGCTTCTCGTCGTTCAGGTAGGCCTCGGCCATGACGATGGCGCTGGCCGCGGGCGCGTAGTAGGCGCTCGTGCCCATCAGCTTCACGATCTCGCCGCCGCCGGTGCGCGTGCGGGCCACGATGGCGTCGAGCTTCTCCTGAGAGATGAACTGGCTCACCGGCACGCCATTCACGGTGCACTGAGACAGCACCGGCACCATGTCGTCGCCGTGGCCACCGAGCACCATCGTGCGCAGGTCCTTGACGCTCACGCCGGCCTCGCGCGCCAGGAACAGGGCGAAGCGCGCGCTGTCGAGCACGCCGGCCATACCGGCGACCATCTCCTTCTTGAACCCCGTGCGGCGGTGGTACTCGTAGACCATCGCGTCCAGCGGGTTGGAGATGATGATGGAGAAGGCCTCCGGGCAGTACTTCTTCGCGTTCTCTGCGACGTTCTGGATGATCGGCAGGTTGATGCCGACGAGATCGTCGCGGGACTGGCCGGGCTTGCGGGGCACGCCCGCGGTGATGATGAGCACGTCGGCTCCCGCGAGGTCCTCCCAGTTGGAGCTACCGCGCACGGACGAGTCGGCGCCCAGGAGGGTGCTCATCTGCTCCAGATCGAGCGCCTTGCCCTTGGCGAAGTCCTCCTTGGCGGGGATGTCGAACAGCACGACGTCGCCGAGCTGTCGAGCCATGGCGAGGTTCGCGAGCTCGCCACCGATATTGCCTGCGCCGATCAGCCCAATCTTTCTGCGTTTCATGTTCTCGGATCCAGTAGTTGTGGGGAATGGGAAGCCGCTGCGGGAGAGGAGAGCGCCGCCCTGAGCCGCGGCGCTCTCCCTGGGATCACATGTTGTCGATGATGGCCTGGCCGAACTCGGAGCACTTCACCTCCTTGGCCCCGTCCATCAGCCGCGCGAAGTCGTAGGTGACGGTCTTCTTGCCGATCGCGCCGTCCATGCCCCGGATCACGAGGTCCGCGGCCTCGTCCCAGCCGAGGTGACGCAGCATCATCTCGCCGCTCAAGGTCACCGAGCCCGGGTTGACCTTGTCGAGGCCGGCGTACTTCGGCGCCGTGCCGTGGGTCGCCTCGAAGATCGCGTGCCCAGTGGTGTAGTTGATGTTGCCGCCAGGGGCGATGCCGATGCCGCCGACCTGCGCGGCCAGCGCGTCGGAGAGGTAGTCGCCGTTGAGGTTCATGGTGGCGATGACGTCGAACTCCTGGGGGCGGGTGAGCACCTGCTGGAGCGTGATGTCCGCGATCGAGTCGCGGACCTTGAGCAGCTGCTTCCACTTGCCGTCGCCGTGGGTGGGGATGAGCTCGAGGGCTTGCTTCACCTCCGCCTGGATCTCCGCTTGGGTCTCGGCTGGCGCCATGTCGTAGCCTGGCTCGATCATCTTGGCGTTGGCCTCGACGGACAGGCCAGGGTTCGCCTCGGCGTTGCCGATGATCCACGACTCCCGCTCCGTCACGATCTGCGCGCGGAACTCGCGCTGCGCCAAGGCGTAGCCCCAGTCTCGGAACGCGCCCTCCGTGAACTTCATGATGTTGCCCTTGTGGACGAGGGTCAGGCTCTTGCGCCCCTCCTTGAGGGCATACTGGAGCGCCGCGCGCACGAGGCGCTCCGTGCCCTCGCGGGAGACGGGCTTGATGCCGACGCCGGAGCTCTCGGGGAAGCGGATCTTCGTCACCCCCATCTGGCTCTGCAGGAACTCGAGCACCTTCTTCACCTCGGGGGTGCCCTCTTGCCACTCGACACCTGCGTAGATGTCCTCGGTGTTCTCGCGGAAGATGACCATGTCCACGTCGCCGGGGCGTCGCACCGGGCTCGGCACGTTCGTGAACCAACGCACCGGACGCAGGCAGACGTAGAGGTCGAGCTGCTGGCGCAGCGCCACGTTCAGGGAGCGGATGCCCTTGCCGACGGGTGTCGTGAGCGGCCCCTTGATGCCGACGAGGTACTTCCGATAGGCGTCGACCGTCTCGTCGGGCAGCCAGGTGTCGAACTTCGTCTTCGCCTTCTCACCCGCGTAGACCTCGTACCAGGCGAGCTTGCGCTTGCCGCCGTAGGCCTTGTTCACGGCGGCGTCGAGGACCGCGCTCGAGGCTCGCCAGATGTCCGGGCCGGTGCCGTCTCCCTCGATGAACGGGATGATCGGCTGATCGGGCACCTCGAGCGTGCCCGCGGAAGACATGGTAATGGGGTCGCCGTGCTGGGGGGGATCGAACTTCGTCATCGAAACCTACTGCTGGTGCGTTCCATCGTGGGCGCCTCGGCAATGGCTCGCGGTGGTGACGGTGATGGTGTCGCGAAGAGGCGCGCCACGCCGAGACAGGATAGTCGTGTGGGCACGTAGTGCCCGTTCGGCCGAGTAGACCATCGGGGCGCCGAGGGCAACCGGATCGCCCGGGGCCCCAGCCGGGCCAGCTTCGTCGGTTTCAGGGGCTGCGGCCCATCTGACGACCCATGAGTCGAGGATCGAGCAGGTTATCGATGACGGTGTCGACGGCGATGAACATGAGCAGCACGCCGATGGTGGTGGCCCGCTCGGTGGCCCACCTGAACTGAACCAGGGTGAAGAGGACGGACGGGACCGCGCCGATGTTCGGAACGAAGCTCAGCGGGGAGGCGAGCTGGTCCAGATCGGGAGGTCGACGCCGGAGGCCGCGAGCGAGACACCGACGAGCACGCCAGGGGCGAAGGCTGTGGCGAGGCTCACGGAGGCCTTCAGCACGACGTAGCTCTTGATCTGGGGCACCACGCGAGGACGGCGGCGTTCACTTCTTCACGTGACAATCGAAGCAGCCAAAGCCCTGTCCGGTCTCTGGATCGTAGGGACGCTCGCCCATGAGCCGCGCCATCTCGGGCACCACGACTTCGCTCATGAAGGCCATCACCTCGGGGAGCTCGGCCCGGTGCGCCGCGAACCCATCGCTGGGATCGAGCGGCGGCAGATCCGGCGCGGGCATGTGAAAATGACCCTGGCGCGCGCCAGCGCCGTGGCACGTCGCGCAGTTCATGTCCGCGTAGCGCGTGGGGTTCGCTTCTTGGAACAGCTCTGCCATGCGCGGCATCACGACCGTCTTCATGTAGTCGAGGCGCTCGCCCTGCTCCATCTCGGCGAATGGCTTCGGCGCAGGGTCGTCGCCCGCTGCCGGAGGGGGCGCCTGGCCGCCGCCACAGGCGTACAGCGCCAACGCGAGGAGGAACGGGGTGAGCCGCTCAGGCCGAGCAGGTCGAGGAGGGCAACTGGGCATAGGGGCCGAACTCCGTGGCCAGATGACGTGCGACCTGTTGGCCGCGGGGCGTCTGGGGCCGATACATGTCGGGGTGGATGGGAGGGGTGAGAGAGGCGGTGACTGGAGGCCCCAAGCCGAGGATGGCGTCCAGCGCCGCGATCATCTCGCCCATGTTCGTGAAGCGATTCTCCCGGTGCTTTCGGGTCGCGCGCAGGATGATGGCTTCCAGCCGGGGATCGAGATCCTCCACGAGCCATGAGGGGGGCGGCAAAGGGGAGAAGAGCTGGTGGAGCAAGAGCTCCTTGGGGCTCCTGCCCTCGAAGGGCAAGTGTCCCGCGAACATGCGGAACATCACGACGCCCAGGCCATAGATGTCCGCGCGGGCGTCGACTGGCTCGACCAGGATCTGCTCTGGCGCCATGTACTGTGCCGTGCCGAGCACGCTCGTCGATTCCCCGGAGTCGCGCTCGTCCTCGAACCGCGCCATCCCAAAGTCGAGAAGCTTGAAGCTGACGGGGCCCTCGGGAGCGCCGACGAGAAAGAGGTTGTCGGGCTTGACGTCCCGATGCACGACGCCCGCCGCGTGCACCGCCGCGAGCGCCGAGGCGGCTTGGCGCGCGAGGACCAGCCCCTGTTCGACGGTCACGGTGCCCTCTCGCCGCAGGTAGTCCCCGAGGGACTCTCCGCGCAGGGCTTCGAGGATGATGAAAGGGGGCTCGTGGGCGCAGGGCGGATCGCTCGGATCGGCGCTGGCCCGATCGGTGGCAGGATCCGCGCTGGGATCTTCGACGCCGAGCACGCGGACGACCCCAGGGTGCTGGATGGCTCGGGTGGCGTGCCCCTCCTTGACGAAGCGCTCCCGCAGCTCGGGGTGGGAGGCCACCTCCGGGCGGATCTGCTTGATGACCACCAGGGTGTCCTCGACGTAGTCGTGAGCCAGGAACACGTCAGCGGTACCGCCTCGCGCCAAGAATCCTTCGATACAGAAGCGGCCGCTCAGCACCTGCCCGGCGCGCTCTGTGGGTCGTAGACGGAACTCAGAGCGCTCGATGGATCTACGCACTCCGGAGCGCAGCTCCGCGGGGGGGGCGGGGGTGGGAGTCTCGGCGGCTGCAGGCAGCCCGACGCCAGAAAAGTCCAAGGTGGACCCTATGCTCTGGACGGGGGTGGCGCGGCTCATGGGCACGACACGACATACCACTGGCTTCCGGAAGTGCCCAAGTGATCGGCCGCGCGTCGTCGCGATTCCGGCCTGAGCCGAATCCCCGGTGAAGCTGGGGCTTTACGAGCGACCCGAGCGGACGCTACCCATCCGGCCAGGTCCTTTCCGAAGTGACCAGCCCCGTCGTCCGGGATAGGGTGGCGGCGGTCCGAGCAGGGACCAGGAGAAACCGCATGCGCAGAGTAGTCGTGACTGGAGTGGGTGCTGTATCCCCTTGTGGCAAGGACGTTCCCAGCATCTGGAGCGCGGTCGTCTCGGGGCAGAGCGGGATCGCTCCGATCACCCGCTTCGATCCCGGCGACTACGCGGTCCGCATCGCAGGGGAGGTCAAGGACTTCGACCCGACGGCGTACGTGGAAAAGAAGAAGGTCCGGGAGTCGGACATCTTCATCCACTTCGCCATCGCCGCGGCGGACGAGGCTCTGAAGGCGTCCGGATTCGAGCCGACGGAGGAGCAGCGTGAGAAGGTAGGCACCATCGTGGGGGTCGGGCTCGGGGGCCTGCCGCTCATCGAGCAGATGGTGCGCACGCTGGTGGAGAAGGGCCCCAAGCGGGTCTCGCCTTACTTCATCCCTGCCACCATTTCGAACCTCGCGCCGGGGCAGCTGAGCATGCGCTACGGCTTCAAGGGGTCGAGCTACACGACGACGAGCGCGTGCGCGTCAGGGAGCCACGCCATCGGCGAGGCGACTCGAGCCATTCGGCTCGGTGAGCTGGACGCGTGCATCGCGGGCGGCGCGGAGGGGACCATCACCGGGCTGTGCGTGGCGGGCTTCTCCCAGATGCGCGCCCTGTCCTCGCGGAACGACGCGCCCGAGCAGGCGAGTCGCCCCTGGGACCAGGATCGGGATGGCTTCGTCATCTCCGAAGGCGCTGGCATGCTGATGCTCGAGGAGCTCGAGGCGGCGAAGAAGCGCGGCGCGCCGATCCTCGCTGAGATCGTCGGATATGGGAGCTCCGCGGACGCCTACCACATGACCTCTCCCGCGCCCGAGGGGGAGGGCGCGCAGCGCGCGATGCAGATGGCCCTGCGCGGCGCCGCGCTGAACGCCAGCGAGATCGGCTACGTGAACGCTCACGCGACGTCGACGGGAGTCGGCGACGTCAACGAGCTGCTCGCGATCCGCAAGGTGTTCGGGGCCGCCGCGGGAGCGCTGCCCGTTTCGAGCACGAAGTCCATGACGGGGCACCTGCTTGGCGCCGCGGGAGCCTTGGAGAGCGTGCTGTCGATCCTCGCCATGAACCGGGGCGTGCTCCCGCCCACGATCAACCTCGACGCGCCCATCCCGGAGGCGGAGGGCCTCGATCTGGTCCCCCACGCGGCCCGCGAGAAGCGCGTGGACGTCGTGATGAACAACTCCTTCGGCTTCGGCGGCACCAACACGGCGCTGATCTTCCGCAAGGTCTGACGGCGGCTCGCGGCGCTCCGCATCCGCGGGGCGCCGGCTGCGATTCGTTCCGAGCCAGTCCCGCTGCCTGGCCCACCCGAGAAGCTCAGCCCTGAAGGCTCAGTCGGGCTGCACGCCGTAGAACACGAAGCGCCAGCCGAGCCCCACGACGTGCGCCGACAAGGTCTGGCTGAACTGATGGGAGTAGGTGAGGCTCGGCCCCGTGGAGAAGTGCCAGAAGCGCAGCGGCTCGAAGAACACGGTGCCGCCGAAGTAGGCGAGGCTGCCCCCTTCGGCCTCCGTGTCGTCCCCGCGCATCGTCGCGCCGAAGCCCGTGCCGACGTCGAGGGCTACCCCGAGATCACGGTACAGACCGCCCAGAGCGAAGGCGGGGAACGCCTCGAGGTGGAGGACGAAGGCGCTGATCACCCCCGCCGGCTCTTGGCTGAACGTCGCCGCGCTGCTGACGCCGACGCCAGCCGTGAACCAGTCTCGGAGGGCCCCGCCCAACCACAGGCCGCTCGCTTGACCGAACTCGGCCCCGGTGGAGCTTCGATACTCGGGCACGCCGATGGCGGATATGCGGTTAGGATAACCGCTGACGCTCACCAGACCGAAATGTTGCATGACCCCGATCGTGAAGCCGTCGCGTCGCTCGGCAGGGGGCGGCTGATAGCTGACCGTGTTGCCGTCGTTGTTCGCGAGGGAAGACTCCGCGGTGGCCTCACCCGGGGCGATGAGGAACACGACGCCCACGAGGGCAGCGGCGGCCGCCGGCGCCCTCGATGAGGAGCCCTGGCAAATGAGTCCCAGGGGCGACCTGGACCGGGTCATGGCGTTTTCGCTAACACGCCGAGGGACGAAAGAGAACGGGGGAGCGCCATCACCTGGCGGGCGACGTCCTCGGCAAAGCGCCCGTCGCGGCACCACGGTAGGTCAACGGCGCAGCGGGGGGGCGAGCAGGTCAGGGAGCTCCGACATGGCGGTGAAGGTCAGCGCCCCCGCTGCAGCCAGCTCCTCTGGGGACCCTTCGCGGGCGAAGCCGAGGACGCGCATCCCGGCCGCCAGGGCACCTTGGACACCGGGCAGGCTGTCTTCCACCACGACACAGGCCCGCGGGTCGACGCCGAGGGAGCGAGCGGCGTGGAGGAACAGGTCCGGCGCGGGCTTGCCCAGAGGTACCTCCGTCGCGCTGAACAGTCGCCCGCGGAAATGCTCGAGGAGCCCCGTGAGACCGAGGGTCAGGCGCATCTTCTCGTGGCTCCCGCTGGAGGCCACGCAGGAGGGCACTCGCAGGGTCTCGAGCACGTCTGCCACCCCGGGCACCGCCCGCAGCTCCGCCTCGAACACCGCGTAGGTGCGGGTCTGCAGGCGCACGAGGAAATCCTCGGGGATCGGCGCGCCCAGGTCGCCCTCGATGAGGCGCACGCAGTCGGCGAGGCTGCGCCCCTTGAAGCGCCGGGTCACGTCCTCGACCGTACCCGGTAGGCCGAGCTCACGGATGGCCTCCGCGAGCACCTGGTTGGCGAGGGGTTCGCTGTCCACGAGGACACCGTCGCAGTCGAAGATCACGAGCTCGGCGGGGGAGGCGCTCACCCTTCGGTGCTACCAGGGAACGACGGCGGAGGGGAAGCCGCGGGAGCGCCTCGACGGAGGGGATCATGCTAGATCCGGCGCCATGGAACGAGCGGGTTTCCCGGGGAACTGGCGCCGCGGCCCTCGGGAGCGAGAGCGGCAGTGCGGCGCCTCGGAGCGCTACGGGATGGCCCGCCGAGCCGTGGTCGTGTTGCTGGGGACGGGTGCAGTGATGAGCGCAGTCATGGGTTGCAAAGGGCCGAGCGGGCTGAAGTGGGCGGAGTCCAGCGCTCCGCGGGTGCGGGTGAATCAGGTCGGCTATCTCCCGAGCGGTCCCAAATCGGCGACCCTGGTCCTGGAGTCGCCGGAGCCGGTCCCCTTCGAGCTCCAGGACGAGGGCGGGCGCGTCTTGTTCTCGGGCACGAGCCAGCCGCGGGGCTTGGACCGCGCCTCGGGGGATCGCGTGCACCTCCTCGACTTCAGCGCCCATCGGGCGACGGGGACGAAGCTGCGGCTGCGCGCGGGCGGCGCGGAGAGCTTCCCCTTCGACGTGCGCGCGGATCTCTACGCGCAGCTGAAGCTCGACGCCCTCAAATACTTCTATCACAACAGGAGCGGCATCGACGTGGTGCGTCCGTTCGTGGACGACGACCGCTGGGCGCGCCAGGCCGGACACCTCAGCGATCGCGCCGTGCCCTGCTGGGGCCGCTCCTGCGACTACGTGCTCGACGTGAGCGGCGGCTGGTACGACGCGGGGGACTACGGGAAGTACGTGGTGAACGGCGGGATCAGCGCCTGGGCGCTCCTCGCCTTCTTCGAGCGCAGCGTGCACGTCGGGCCGGGGCAGGACCCCTTCGGCGACGGCCCGCTGCGCATCCCCGAGAGCGGCAACGGCGTCCCGGATCTGCTCGACGAGGCCCGCTGGGAGGTGGAGTTCCTGCTCAAGATGCAGGTGCCCGCCGGGCAGCCCTTCGCAGGCATGGCCCACCACAAGATCCACGACCACGAGTGGAGGGGGGGGGGGGGGGGGCCCCCCCCC
>JAEWOQ010000228.1 GCA_023460875.1 Pseudomonadota bacterium | reverse complement strand
GCCGCTAGGGTACGGGGGGGGGGGGGGGGGGGGGGGGGCCGCGGGTGGAGCGCGGAGGCCCAGGGCTGGGCACGAGGTGCCGTGGGTGTACGCTGTGCCGTAGGGGGTGCGGAATGACGGCGTTGAGAGCTCGCGAGAACGGAGCGATGGCGTACCGCGCGGGGGTGTTCGATCTCGATGGGGTCGTCACGAACACCGCGCGCCTGCATTTCGCCGCTTGGAAGGAGCTCTTCGACGGCTACCTCAGGGAGCGCGCGGCTCACGGGGCGGAAGAGTTCAAGGAGTTCTCGGAGGACGACTACCTCCGCTACGTCGACGGCAAGCCCCGTCAGGACGGGGTGCGCGGCTTCCTCGAGTCCCGCGGCGTCGAGCTGCCCGAGGGGAGCCCCGAGGACGCACCGGAACGGCAGAGCGTCTGGGGCGTCGGCAAACGCAAGAACGAGATTTTTCAGCGACGGCTTCGGCGCGATGGGGTCGAGGTGTTCGACGGTTCGGTCGCCTTCATCCGCCGGGTGCGTGAGCTCGGCGTGAAGACCGCCTTGGTGTCCTCGAGCCGGAACACCGACGCCGTGTTGGCGGCGACGGGGCTCGGAGGGTTGTTCGACGAGCGCGTCGGCGGCGTGGAGGCGGCGCACCTCGGGCTCGCGGGGAAGCCAGCGCCGGACACCTTCCGGCACGCGGCGGGGCTGTTGAAGGTCGAGCCCACGCAGGCCTTCGGGGTGGAGGACGCCCTCTCCGGCGTCGCGGCGTTGCGCGCCGCCGGTTATGGGCTCGTGGTCGGCGTGGACCGGGTCGGTCAAGCGGAGGCGCTGCGCCAGCACGGCGCGGACATCGTGGTCCACGAGCTCGCCGAGCTGCCGCTGACGGACGCCCTCCCGGATGGTCTGGACGAGTTCGCCGAGATGAAGCGGCGCTTGCACGGCAAGCGGCTCGCCGTGTTCATCGACTACGACGGTACGCTCACCCCCATCGTCGATCGACCAGAGCTCGCGGTGCTCGACCCCCACATGCGCGGCGTGATCCGCGAGCTCGCCGAGCGCTGTCCGGTGGCCATCATCAGCGGCCGGGATCGCGCCGACGTCGAGCGCCTCGTCGACGTCGACGGGCTGGTCTACGCAGGTAGTCACGGCTTCGACATCGCCGGTCCCAACGGGTTAGCGATGCAGTACCCGGGGGCGTCGGATTTCTTGCCAGAGCTCGACCGCGCGGAGGCCGCGTTGCGCGCCAGCTTGGGGGGCATCGAGGGCGCCTTGGTCGAGCGCAAGCGCTACGCGATCGCCGTGCACTATCGCCTGGTGGCGGTTGCGCGGCTCGCCGAGGTCGAGGCGGCGGTCGACGGGGCGCTGGCCGCAGCACCCGACAGGCTGCGTCGCACCGGCGGCAAGAAGGTCTACGAGCTCAGGGTGCGGTTGCCATGGGACAAGGGGCGCGCGGTCGCTTGGCTGCTGGACGCCCTCGACCTGGCGGGTCCGGGCGTGGTGCCCCTGTACCTCGGAGATGACGAGACCGACGAGGACGCCTTCGCGATGTTGCGCGAGCGCGGTGGGATCGGCGTGCTGGTGGCGTCAGACCCGCAGCGGACCCACGCCAACTATCGACTCGACGATCCCGAGGCGGTCGGCCGCTTCCTGCGCGGGCTCGTCGAGACGGTGGCCCCGTGAGCGATTGGACGCTGGCCTACGAGGGCTTCGAGCCGGCTCATGAGGGGCTGCGCGAGGCGCTGTGCACCCTCGGCAACGGCTACTTCGCCACGCGAGGCGCCGGCGAGGAAGCCGAGGCCGGCGAGGTCCACTACCCCGGCACCTACCTGGCGGGCGGCTACAATCGCCTGACGACCGACATCGCCGGGCGGACCATCGAGAACGAGGATCTGGTCAATATGCCGAACTGGCTGCCCCTGTGCTTTCAGCCGGAGGGCGGCGACTGGTTCAATTTGATGGGCGTGGAGCTGCTCGAGTACCGCCAAGAGCTCGATCTGCGCGTCGGGCTGCTCCGCCGGACGATCCGCTTCCGCGACCACGGAGGGCGAGAGAGCAGCCTCGTCATCCGACGTTTGGTCCATATGGGCGACCCGCACCTCGCCGCCATCGAGTGGGTGCTCACCCCCCACGACTGGTCCGGGCGCATCACCGTGCGCTCGGCGCTGGACGGCCAGGTCATCAATGGCGGGGTCGCCCGCTATCGGGAGCTCAGCAGCACACACCTCGCGCCGAGGGAAGCGCGAGAGCTGGACCGAGACGCGATGCTGCTCGTCGTCGAGACGCGGCAGTCGGGACTGACCGTCGCCGCAGCGGCTCGCACCCGCGTCTATCGCGGGGACGCGGAGCTAGACGTCGAGCGGCGTACGCTCCAGGACGAGAGCTACGTCGCCCAGGAGCTGGTGCTGGAGGTCCAAGAAGGCGAGCCGGTCAGCGTCGAGAAGGTCGTCGCCTTGTACACTGGTCGTGACCGCGCCATCTCCGAGCCCGTGTCGGCGGCCGCCGAGGCGATCGTCGAGGGGGGGCGGTTCGCCGAGCTGGCGGCGAGCCACGCGCTGGCGTGGGCGCACCTGTGGGGGCGCTGTGACGTGCTGCTCGAGGGGGAGCAGCGCATGCAGATGGTCCTGCGGCTGCACATCTTTCATCTGTTGCAGACCGTCTCTACCCACAGCGCCGATCTCGACGTCGGCGTGCCCGCCCGCGGGCTGCACGGCGAGGCGTACCGCGGGCACATCTTCTGGGACGAGCTGTTCATCTTCCCCTTCCTGACCTTCCGAATCCCGGAGCTCACCCGCTCCCTGCTGCGCTACCGCCACCGGCGCCTGGACGCGGCGCGGCGCTTGGCCCGGGCGGCGGGCTTCGCGGGGGCCATGTATCCCTGGCAGAGCGGCAGTGACGGCCGCGAGGAGAGCCAGCAGGTCCACCTCAACCCCAAGTCGGGGCGCTGGCTCCCGGACAACACGCACCTGCAGCGGCACGTGAACGCGGCCATCGCTTACAACGTCTGGCGCTACTACCAAGTGACTGACGACCGAGACTTCCTGTCCTTCTATGGCGCCGAGATGTTGCTCGAGATCGCCCGGTTCTGGGCCAGCGCGGTCACCTGGAGCGCTCGACGACAGCGCTACGAGATCCGGTGCGTGATGGGGCCGGACGAGTTCCACGACCGCTATCCGTGGTCGGACGAGCCGGGGCTGGACAACAACGCCTACACGAACGTCATGGTGGCCTGGCTCCTGCCGCGTGCCTTGGAGGCGCTGGAGCAGGTCGGCGCCAGCCGTCGGCGCGAGCTGCACGAGAGCCTCGGTCTGGAGGAGGAGGAGCTGCGGGAGTGGGAGCGGATCAGCCGTAAGCTGTTCGTACCCTTCCACGACGGCATCCCCGAGCAGTTCGAGGGGTACCGGGAGCTCGAGGAGTTCGACTGGGCCGGCTACCGGCACAAGTACGGCGATATCCGGCGGCTGGATCGGCTGCTCGAGGCTGAGGGCGACACCGTCAACCGCTACAAGGCCTCCAAGCAGGCGGACGTGCTGATGCTGTTCTTCCTCTTCTCGGCGGAGGAGCTGGGGGGGCTGTTCGCTCAGCTCGACTATCCGTTTTCGCCAGAGACGATCCCGCGCACCATCGAATACTATCTCGCCCGCACCTCCAACGGCTCGACCCTCAGCCAGGTCGTGCACTCCTGGGTGCTGGCGCGCTCCGACCGCCCTCGCTCCTGGGAGCTGCTCGAGGAAGCGCTCGAGAGCGACATCGCGGACGTCCAGGGGGGCACCACGCCGGAGGGCATCCACCTGGGCGCCATGGCCGGCACGGTCGATCTGATCCAGCTGGGCCAGACGGGTCTGGAGGTCCTCGACGATCGGCTGCGGTTCAACCCGTGCCTCGCCGACGATCTCGAGGGCCTCAAGTTGCGGCTGCGCTACCGCGGTCATTGGCTCGACGTCGAGATCCGCGGCGAGCGGATGACCCTCCATGCGCCTGACGGCTGGGCGGCCCCACACCACATCGCGGTGCGGGACCGGACGTTCCCCTTCGGGCCCGGAGCGCGCCTGGACCTCTGGCGCCAACCGGAGGACCGCTGCTGGGAGCGGGAGTTCAAGGTGAGCGAGGCTCGGGCCGAGCCGCCCCCAGGTTAGGAACGCCGGCGCTCCGTCAGCTTGTGGGGACTGCCTGGAGACCGGCAGGAGGGCCCGAAGGATGGCCCTTCAGCCGACGCGAGGAGGGTCAATGGTTAAATGCGAGAGCGCCAACCCAAGAGGGGCGATTCGGCCGGAAATCGGGGGATTTCGGGTCGATCCCCGCCTCTGAGCAATGGATCCCCCCCTCCGGGCGGTCGATCCCCGCCTCCGAGCAATGGATCCCCCCCTCCGGGCGGTCGATCCCCGCCTCCGCGGCCAAACTCCCCGGCTCCGCGGAACGAGTAGTGACCTCGGGCGCTCGACTCCCCGCCTCGGCGCGGGCGACCCCCGGCTCCGTGGAGAGAGTCCCGGGCTCGGATAGAGGAGTAGCCGTGGGGATCCACTTTCCGGAGCGGGGGCGGGCGCGCTCGGCTCCTCGAGCGTCCGTCGCTCCCTCCCCGTGGCCTCGACGGGCTCGGAGCACACGGGGTTCGCCGCGACGATGCGGCGCTTCGGCGTGGGGAGCAAGTGGGAGGGCGAGGCTCGTTGCGCGGTGTGCCCGCACCAGAGCTACGAGCCTCGAGCGGACTCGATGACATTTAGGGACGCCATCGCTCGTTCTGGAAAGGGCCCGCGCCACTTGCGTTCGAATTCGGCGTGCAGGCACGCACGCTTGAAGCCGACGGGGTGCTCGCCCCCGCGCAGCCCCGCCCAGGCCAGGAGACGGGTGGCGCCGGGGGTGAACTCCTGAGTGCCTTTGAGCAGGGCAGCCATGCCGGCTACGGTCACGAAGCGTCCCAGGAGCGCGAGGGGGACGACGGCGAACCCCGCCACGAGAAAGCTCGGCTTCAGGGTGATGACGAGCACCTCGAGCCCGATGAGCA
>JAEWOQ010000227.1 GCA_023460875.1 Pseudomonadota bacterium | reverse complement strand
TCGCGGGCGCTCTCGTCCACGCGCCGCGCCGCCTGCCGAACCAACGCCAGCCTCGCCCAGGACGCCGTGCGGGGCACGAGGCGCGCGAGGAGATCCCCTCCCCCTTCCCAATCGACTAGGTCCGACTTCCACCAGCCGAGGCGCCGGGGTTCCCCCGCGCCCTCCCCAGCCCACGCGACGGAAGCTTGTAGCGCGAGGATTTCGTCCAACTGCGGTGGGGTGAGACACGAAGACATCGAGGGCCAGTCTGCTAGGGCGCCAGTCCGGCGGTTCGGCGAGGCGCTTCACCGCGAGCCGCGGGTACGTTAGCAAGGATGGCAGGGGGGACATAGGAGGGGACATGGCGCCGGCGCCAGAGCGGATCCGTCGCGCCGAGCTTCGAGGTCGCGAGCAGAGATCGATCTACGGCCTACAGCGGGGGCCCTGTCACTCTTCGTAGTCGAGGCCCAGCTCCCTCCAGAGCGGCTCGAGGCTGATCTGCGCCAGCAGCGGTTGGCTCCGCAGGATCTCCTGCTGACTCAAGAGCCAGGCGCGGGCCTGTTCGCGGCCTCGTTCGGTCTCCACCAGCTGGACGAGTGAGCGATCGCCGAACATGGGGATAGGGCCGCGCATCGCTCGACGGATCTGCTCGAGGATGGCAGGGCCCAGCGCCTCCTGGAGCTCCGGTGAGACAGCCTCCGCCGGGATCCCGCCGCGCTCCGCGGAGGCGGCGCGCAGGTCCGCGGGCGAGACTTCGGAGGCGTCCTCCAGGGAGTCGAGGCGGTGTCGGGCGCTCTCTCCCAGCCGGCGGCTCGTCTCGGCCTTCCACTCTTCGAGACGCTCCTTGGAGTGGGTCTCCAACGTCAGCGTCGATCCGGCGAGCTGCAGACTCGCGACGACGATGTCTCGCTCGTCGATGATGCGGAACCGCCCCCCTTCGGCGGGGCCGAGCCACGCCTCGAGGCGGCCCCTCACGTCCTCCGCGTCGAGCACGTCGTAGCGCGCCCGGCAGAAGACGAGCTCCTGCCCGTCGCTCGTGTGGACGCGAATTTTCTCGAAAGGGTTGGTCACCGAGTCGATGACGGCGACCGCCGCCGGGACGAGACGACGCTCCGGAGACCTCAACGAGCGAAGCCTCTCGAACACCTGCGTGCCCGTGTCGAAGGACATCGGGAACAGCGAGCCTTCGAACGTGAGCGGTTCTTGGCCATCGAGGAGCCACCCCGCCAGGACCATGCCGACAGAGGCCTGGTGGGTGAACAGTCGCTCTCGGATCCAGAGCTTCTTTTCCTGCAGGAGGTCGTAGACCTCGAGCCCCTCGTCGGGAGCGACGGTCACGATCTCGAAGAGCGAGAACCGGGCGCACCGGTGCTCCTCCGCCAGCGCCCGCTCCTCCTCGTCGAGGCGCCCCGAGTCGAGCAGGCGCTCGAGGGCGGACTTGCGGCGCCTGCCGGGCAGCCCGAAGAAAGCATAGGCGGCGAGGAGCTGGTACCCACCGGGGTGCTCCAGCGAGAGTGTGTCGGCGCCGAGCGTTTTGCAGACGCGCTCGCAGTCTTCGGCGACCTCTTCATGGAGCTTGTCCGCGAACACTTGCTCGATCAACAGCCGACGCAGTCGGACCAGCGGCGGGTCGTCAGGGGCCGGCGGCTCCCTCACGGTCACCGCGCAGGCGAGCCGAATCCGCAGCGCGAGCGGGATGTCCGCGGCGCGAGCTCCCATAGCGTCGCCCGCGTCATCGTCATCGTCATCGTCCAGGAGCTCCAGCCAACGCTGCTCCTGCCGCTCGTCGAACTCGGGATCGCCCGGGATCGTCTCCGGCAGGTCGGGGACCCCTCCCAGGGCCGGACAGCCGTTGACACTTCCCGCGAACGCCTCATTGACGAAGTCGATCCAGTGATCGGGCCAGGGCCCCCGCTTCATGTGCCGGTAGAGCCGCTGCGCTGGAGAGTTGGCCGCGCCCGCGGGAGCGCGCTTGGGTTTCTTGCGCTTCCCCTTAGGGGCCGCTCCCTTGCCGCCAGCAGACTCCTGCTCGGGCACGCTCAGCTGGCGCGCGAAATATTCACGCCACTCAGCCTCCGAGGTCAGCAGAGCATACGGCGTCGTCAGGACGACGTCTCGACCAGGCAACTCGATGATGCGCACCAGATAGCCGAGACCGACGCGAAACCACGGGTCCGCGACCTCGACCTGCCACTGCCGCCCTGTCACTGGGCAGCGCAGCCGAGCTGTCCTGGGCTCGCCTACGAGATCACCGGCGGCCTCGCACCACACCACGTGGAGCCGCGACTCCGAGAGAGCCTCGGCGTGGGACACGAGCTCCGTGGGCGCGCCGAGGTGCCGCAGCACGAACGCGCAGACGGAGAGGGGGCTCTCGCTCGCGAAGCCCTGCGTGCGGTCCGCCAAGACGTGGGGCAAGAAGAACGAATCCAGGACGGGCGAGCCGTCGTCCCCGCAATCGTACTCTTCGTTCAACTCGTCCGCGCGCCGCGCGAGCGGGGCGAAGCCCGGCGACTCGAACAAGAGCCTTTGGGCGACCGAGAGCGCTCGTATGAACCACTCGAACTGCGCGCCCGAAAGCTCGCCTTCGCCCTGGGTCGCGTTGCCCTGGGGCTTGACCGCCCACCTCAAGACATGGCGCGGATCCTGCCGGGCGCGCTTCAGCTCCGCGGCGGCCAGGGGCTGGTGAACGATGACCATGGCGGGAGCCTACACCGAACATCGGGGGTCGAGTGAAGCCCATGGAGGCCCCGACCGTGAGGCAGCGCAGCAAACGAGCCGGTTTCCCTCGTCCCGGAGCCCCGTCTCGTCAGCTCCCTTGCGGGAGGGCCGGCAGAGACTGGAGATAGAGCCAGAGGGCCTCGAGCTCCGTCTCCGTCATCTTCGCGGTGTAGGCGATCGCGATGTCCATCGGAGGGCGGACGCGCTCTCCGTCGGGCCGCACCCCCTCACGCATCGCCCGCGTGAACGTCCCGTAGTCGTAGCCCGCGAGGCCCTCGTCGTGGGGCGTCAGGTTCGTCGCGGGCGCCCAATCGGGCGGGCCTTGGACGATGGGACCGCCTTCGAAGTTCGGCCGATGACAGCCGGTGCACACCTGGGCGAGGTGTCTGCCGAACTCGAGGGACACGGCGGTGGCCGGCGGCTCGGCGGCGTGAGGCGCGTCGTGGGCGTCGATGAGGTAGACGGAGAGCGGAAACTTCCCTGTCGCGACGAGGAGCTTCCCGATGGGTCCCAGCGCCGAGGGCGGCACGGCGTTGGCGACGGGGGGCAGCGCGCCGATGTACGCGATGATGTCACTCAGCTCGCGGTCGGACATCGCCATGAAGTCCTCCGAGGGCATGAGCGCGGGCCTGCCGTCCCTTCGGATCCCGTGGCGGACGATGCGATCCCAGTCGGCGACCGAGTAGTCGAGCGTGACAGAGCCCTCACCTCGGGTGAGGTTCGGCCCGAGCAGGCGACCCATCGCCGGATCGTCGACCATCACCCCGCCCCCGAAGTCCTCGCCGTGACAATCCGCGCAAGCGTAGCGCGCCGAGAGGAGGTGCCGCCCCCGCTCGATGGCCTGCTCGAGCGCGAGCGCCTCCGCCTCCACGCCTTCGTCGACCTGCGCCGCGTCGAGCGGTACCGGCACCGGAAAGTCGACCCGATGGGTCGTGAAGACCACGTCGAGCTTCGAGCTCGCGCTGTAGGAAGCCCACGCGTAGCTCGCGCCTGCGAGGACGAACAACACGGCGAAGGCGCCGCCGACCCATACAAAAATTTTCTTCATTTCGAGCTTGTCTCGAGCGCCACGGCTCAGGTTCGAGGGCGAACGCGCGCGAAGGTTCTCACCTGAGCTTGGACGCGCCATCCCGAAAATTGGGGCTCGAAGGGGGGAGGGAGACGTGCTCGGACTTCGAGGTCGCCGTTTGAGGGAGCTGCCCGGTTCACGTATCGTGGTACCGTGCGAGGATCTGTCGCCGAGAAATACATCGTCGAAGACTACACCATCGAGGGAGCGCGAAAGCACCTCCAACGAGCCACGTTGACGCGAGAGACACCGGCGTGCCTCGAGCTCCTGAAGGTGCTGCGCCGGGTCGTCCCCTTCGACTGCGCCGCGGTGATGACCACCGATCCCGAGACGCTCCTGCCCGCGAGCGGCATCTTCGAGGGTCTGGACCCGAGCATCTGCGAGCCGTTCTGGAGGTGTGAGGCTGGCGCGCACGACGTGCACCGCTTCGTGGACCTGGCGAGCGATGCGGACCCCGTCGCGGCGCTGTCCAACGCCCTCCCCCAGACGTTCGAAGACAGCCCCCGCTTCCGCGAGGTGTACTCTCGGTTTCCTTTGGGCGACGAGCTCCGGGTGGTCTTTCGAGCGGGTGGGGCCACCTTGGGGATGGCTGCTTTCTTGCGCATGGACCCCGGCAGGACCTTCTCGCAGAGCGAGCAGGCCGCCATGCGACGGCTCGTCGCGCCGGCGGCGGCCCTGCTGCGCCGGGAGGCGCTGACGTTACCGGAGGACGACGCTCTCGTCGCGCCTGCGGTGGCGCTCGTGAGCTCGAGAGACGAGATCTTCGGGCGGACGCCAGGGGCCGAAGCCATCCTCTCCGATCTTCGGGGAGGAGCGCTCGGATCTGCCGAGCTCCCTCCCACCATCATCGCGCCCCTGGCGCGCATGCGTGGACGGCGAGCGAGCTCGACCCTGAGCACGCGCCTCCGCGGCGCGAGCGGGCGGTGGTACCGCTTGCGTGTCGCGCCGGTCGTCGAGCAGGAAGGTGTCCACGCGCTCAGCCTCGATCCTGCCGGCCCGGCAGAGCTCATGCCGCTCCTCCTCCGGGCGTTCGAGTTCACGGTGCGCGAGTCTCAGGTCGTGTCCCGCCTCGTCCGCGGCCTCTCTGCCAAGGAGCTCGCCGCCGAGCTCGCGATCTCGACGCACACCGCCCACGACCACATCAAAGCGATCTACCGAAAAGCCGGTGTCCGCTCGCGGGGTGAGCTCCTCGCGCGCCTCACCGGGCCGGCATCCGCCGCCAGCTAGAGCGCGCCCGAACGAAGCGGCGACGAATGAGCCGCGACGAGAAAAGCCGCCCCGTCGTGAAGACGAGGCGGCCTCTCGGATGCGAGCTCTCTCGGGGACGGGCTTAGTTGCCGCCGCCCATGCCGCCCATGCCGTCGTTGCCGCCGATGAAGGCGATGTTCGAGATGCAGAAGTCGAAGGGCACGTCGCCGCCGTCGTTGCTCGCGACCTGGAACTGGAGATCCTTGATCGCCGAAAGCTCGAGGGTGCCCGCCGGGGTCACCCAGTCGCCCTGCGCGAGGTCGTCCCAGTGGAGCGTGTTGGTGCCCTCGGAGATGTCGTTGGTGAAGAAGCCGTTCTCCGTGTCGCTCGCGTTCGTCACGCCCACGCGCAGCTCGCCCGCGGGGACGCCCGCGATGTCGAACGAGAAGCCGTCGTACTGGCTCGCGTCGAACGTCATGCCGTCCTCGGCGAGGAGCACGCCGATCCCACCGCCCCAGATCTCGCTGTACATCATGTTGACCACCTGAGCAGCGGTACCCTTGGCGCACAGCTTGCCGGGCTCCGGGTTGGTCAACGCGATCGTGCTGCCGCCCATGTCGAAGTAGTTGTAAGCGCCCAGACCGATGGAGAGCCCGGCGTCATCCGCGGAGAAGAAGGTGTCGGCATTGCTCGAGGTGCCGCCCGTGCCGCCATCGGAGCCACCCGCGCCGGAATCAGCACCGCCGGTGCTGGGGGTCGCGCCGCTGCCGCCAGTGCCGCCAGTGCCGCCACCGTTCGAGTCGGAGTCGCTCGAACAGCTTGCGGCTGCAAGGAAGAGCGAGCCCGTGAGCAAGGAGAGGAAGAAGTATGGGTAACGCATGTGGGCACTTTTACCACCCAGCGGGCGCGAGTGGGAACCAGGCAAAGCGAAAGTCCCGTACAAAAAGGGGTTTCCGGGCGTCGCTCGTGCTGGCTCCTCGGTCGGCGCCCTCATCGGGCCTCGTGTGGGGTGCCCGGCCCCCAGGTCACCGGCGCCCTTGACGCGCATGGCGCCCATGACGCCCATCAGCCGCGGCTCCAGGGCGCGCTGCTAGCTTGCGGGAGGCGATGTCGCGCAACCCTTTCGACTCGGCTTCACCCCCACCCCAACGGCGGTGGCCCCTGGCGCCGGCGCACCCTGAGCGCGTCTGCTGGGGGTGCGACAAGCTCTGCCCAGCCAGCGATCTGGCCTGCGCCAACGGGAGCGAGCGCACGCCGCACCCGAGCGAGCTGTTTGGCGCCGACTGGCACGAAGGTCTGGAAGATTCTTGAGCGACGGTTGATCCGGCGTCTACGCGATCTTCGAGCCCGCCGAGCACCGCGCCGCGCGTAGTCATCAACCGCTCACGGACGCCAGGTCTCCTTACGAGCGGGCGCAGCACATGCGCGCAGCGCCCGCGCGCCCCCCACGCCGACGCAGCTCTTGCGCCGGCCGCCGCCTGCGCTGCGCTGCGCCGCCTGCGCTGCGCTGCGCTGCACCGACCACCGTCATGTCTCCACGCGGCCCGCTCAGACTAGTGTCGCTCACGAACCCAACGGACGCGCGCGCCCGCGACGGCACGTGACGTGCATTCCAACCCCACCGACACCCCCGGTCGAGCGCGTCACGTTCGACGGTACCGAGGACCCATGAGTAAGAAAGACGGCCCCGACCAGAA